>JAILNO010000067.1 GCA_024691465.1 Pseudobutyrivibrio sp.
ACAAGACAGAATTAGTAGCAGCTATCGCTAGCAAGGCTAACATTTCAAAGAAGGACGCAGAGGCATCTGTAAAGGCTTTTACAGAGGTTGTTGCAGAAGAGCTTAAGAAGGGTGAGAAGATCCAGCTCGTTGGCTTCGGTACATTCGAGGTTTCACAGAGAGCAGCTCGTACAGGTAGAAATCCACAGACAGGCGCTGAGATGAAGATTCCTGCATCTAAGGCTCCTAAGTTTAAGGCTGGTAAGGCTCTTAAGGATTCTATCAACTAATTTATTAGACGATAGTTGGGGTTCGGATTATTCCGAACCCCTTTATGTTTTAGAGAACTAAGTAAAACATATGTCAATAATAGCTGCTTGATTATTGATATATGTTTTATTTTGTAAGTACCCATAGGAGATATGATATGAGACTAGACAAGTATTTAAAAGTAAGCCGTTTGATTAAGAGACGTACTGTAGCCAATGAAGCTTGCGATAGTGGAAGAGTCCAGATTAATGGAAATGTGGCAAAGGCTTCCACCAATGTCAAGGTTGGTGATATAATAGAGATAGCATTTGGAAATAAGAATGTTAAGGTGGAGGTGCTGGATATCCAGGAGACCACTAAGAAGGATGCAGCTGCAGAGCTTTTCAAGTATATCTAGTATTAGTTATTTTTGAAAAGTAGAGGTATTTAATGGCAAGAAGAAGAGTTAGAAGACGAAAGAAAACCTCGACAGGTAGAATATATGTTGCAGTAATCATGCTCTTCATGATTGGTGCTATGACGGTCCAGATGGTTAATCTATATAAGAAGAACCAGGAGTACAAGAAGACTGAGGAATCCTTAGAGCAACAGGTAGATTCTGCTAAAGAGAAGCAGCAGCAATTAGATGAGTACGGAGAGTATGTAGGTTCTGACGAGTATATTGAGAATGAGGCGTCACAGAAGCTTGGATTGACACATGACAATTGGATTATTTTTAAACAAGAAGAAGATTAGAGAATACATTAATAAGTATCATATGCTTAATAGAGGCGACGGAGTGGTCTTAGGTCTTTCGGGAGGACCGGATTCCGTGTGCCTTTTTTTTGTACTGCTAGCCCTCAGGGAGGAATATGAACTGACCATCAAGGCAGTGCATATCAACCACATGATTCGTGGAGTAGATGCAGATGAGGATCAGGATTATGTGGAGAAGTTATGCCAGGAATTTGAGGTGGAACTGGAGGCGGTCAGGGTGGATGTGCCATCGCTGGCTGAGGCTAGCGGCAGGTCCCTTGAGGAGGAAGCCCGTATAGTTAGATACGAGGCCTTCGATAGAGTGGCTGATGAGTTAGAGAGCAGAGGCCTTACAGCCAGAATCGCAGTGGCACACAATGCAGATGATAATGCAGAGACAGTGCTGTTTCATATGGCCAGGGGCACAGGACTGGATGGTATGTGTGGTATTGCTCCTGTCAGGGGACGCATCATTAGACCGCTCCTTGAGCTCAGCAAAGAGGAAATCGTAACTTTTCTCCAGGATAATGGGGTGGCATACTGCGTGGATGCCACCAATTCAGAGGTGGAGTACGACCGCAATCGTATCCGCCATAATATCATGCCTGAATTGGTTCAGATTAATGACCAGGCCCTTAGACACATTACAGAGATGACTGCCAGATTGGCGCAGGTGGCTGATTATATAGAGCTGGAGGCCTCGGGATTATTACAGATGGCTAAATTAGAGGGTAACAAGCTCAGGAAGCGCACCATTGCCACTGCTCCTAGAGTCATAGCCAGCCAGGCTATGAAGGACTATTTGAGCCGATTTATGCCTTATGAGAAGGATGTGGCGGCGGTGCATGTGGAATCCATCCTGAACCTTCTTAAGGAGGATGGGGAGCGCCAGGTACAGTTACCATATAAGAAGACACTTATCATTTCCTACGAGGAGATATATGTCCTTGATAAGGAGGATGATACCGCTAAGAATTCTAGATTTAATTATCGTGAATTCGATTATAAAGAGGGGATGAAATACCCTACAGAAACCTATACTAAATGGTTTGATTGTGATAGAATAGTTGACAAAATTGTAATACGAACCCGGGCTGAAGGTGACTATCTTTGCATCGATTCTGATGGAAATCACAAATCCATTCAAGATTATTTTGTAGATGAAAAAATACCTAGGCATCTCAGAGATGAAGTGCCTCTGGTTTGTGATGGCAACCACGTATTGTGGGTTGTTGGCCACCGTGTGAGCGAATATTACAAAATTTCTAAAAATACCACTCGAGTATTAGAGATAAGTTATACGGAGGATTAGAAGATGAGTGAGAACATTAGAGTTCTGCTACCAGAGGAGGAATTGGCAGCGCGTATCCAGGAATTAGGAGCACAGATTAGCAAGGATTATGAGGGCGAGAGCGTATTTCTAGTATGCATCCTTAAGGGAGCTTCATTCTTTGCATGTGAGCTTGCTAAGAGGATTACAGTGCCGGTTATCATAGATTTCATGGCTACATCTAGCTATGGCAGTGGAACAGTTTCTACTGGTGTTGTTAAGATTAAGAAGGACCTGGATTTAGATCCAGCAGGTCAGAATGTTATTATCGTTGAGGATATTATTGATAGTGGTAATACTCTTAACTATTTAGGTCAGCTCTTCAAGGATCGTGGAGCTAAGTCGGTTCGTATGGTTACCATGCTTGATAAGCCTGATCGCAGAGAGGTAGATGTTCATGTGGATTACACAGGATTCACTATCCCAGATCAGTTCGTAGTAGGATATGGTCTTGATTATGATCAGAAGTATCGTAACTTACCATATATTGGCGTTGTTGAGTTAGACTAGGAGGCGGATTTGAAGAAACGTAGAGCTTCAGGAATGATTATATATGCCCTGTTCGTTGCGGTGGTACTGTTTATCTTGTACAGCAGCATGGGCAATTCTACCACCACTTATTCCATGAAAGAATTCAAGTCGGCTCTTGCATCAGAGGAAGTTAGATCTGTAACCATTACTCAGAACGAGCAGGTTCCTACAGGAGCAGCGAATATTAAGCTTTCAGATGGAAGCTCTGCTACTCTATATGTATCTGATGTCAATCAGCTTCAGACTATGCTTGAGGATGAGGATGTTGCTTATAAGCTTACAGATGTACCACAGGATGGATGGATTTCTGATCTCCTTCCTATGCTTCTGGTGATTGGTGGCATATTTATTCTTTTCATGATCATGATGAATGCTCAGTCAGGTGGCGGCGGTGCTAATGCCCGCATGATGAATTTCGGCAAGAGCAGAGCTAAGATGACTAACAAAGAGGATATTCACACCCGATTCAAGGATGTGGCAGGCCTTAAGGAAGAGAAGGAAGAGGTTGAGGAGCTGGTTGATTTCCTCAAGGATCCTCACAAGTACACACAGCTGGGTGCCCGTATACCTAAGGGTGTTATTCTGGTGGGCCCTCCAGGTACTGGTAAGACCCTTCTTGCTAAGGCTATTGCTGGAGAGGCAGGAGTGCCATTCTTCTCAATCTCTGGTTCAGATTTCGTTGAGATGTTCGTCGGTGTAGGTGCATCCCGTGTCCGCGACCTCTTCCAGGAGGCCAAGGCGAATGCGCCATGTATCGTTTTCATCGATGAGATAGATGCCGTGGCTAGGCGCCGTGGTACAGGTATGGGCGGCGGCCATGATGAGCGCGAGCAGACACTTAACCAGCTCCTTGTGGAGATGGATGGTTTCGGTGTCAATGAGGGCATCATCGTTATGGCAGCTACTAACCGTGTAGATATACTTGATCAGGCTATTATGAGACCTGGTCGTTTCGACAGGAAGGTCTATGTAGGTAGGCCTGATGTCCAGGGGCGTGAGGAGATACTTAAGGTACATGCCGGTAATAAGTCCCTGGGTGATGATGTGGATCTCCGCCAGGTAGCTCAGGCAACTGTTGGATTCACGGGAGCAGATCTTGAGAATCTGCTTAATGAGGCTGCTATTCTTGCTGCTGGTGAGAATAGACCTTACATTGTGCAGGATGATATTAAGAAGTCCTTTGTTAAGGTAGGTATAGGCAAGGAGAAGAAGAGCAAGGTAGTTCTCGACAAAGAGAAGAGGATTACAGCTTATCATGAGGCTGGTCACGCCATCCTCTTCCATGTGCTTCCAGATGTGGGACCTGTGTATTCCGTATCTATTATTCCTACTGGAGCCAGTGCGGCTGGATACACCATGCCAATCAATGAAAAGGACGAGATATTTAGTACAAAGGGTAAGATGACCCAGGATATAATCGTATCCCTAGGCGGACGTGTTGCTGAGGAGATTATATTCGATGATGTTACCACAGGTGCTTCTAATGATATTAAGCAGGCCACACAGATGGCTAGGAATATGGTAACAAAGTATGGATTCTCTAAGAACATAGGAATGGTTCATTACGGCGACGATGATGAGGAAGTATTCATCGGTCGTGATTTGGCCCATACAAAGGGATTTTCAGACGCTACAGCTAAGGCAATTGACGATGAGGTTAAGTCAATAATTGACAATTGTTATGAAAAAGCTGTGAAAATTTTGCGAGAGAACGAACAAGTTCTTCATAAATGTGCTAATCTATTATTAGAAAAAGAAAAGATTGGCCGCGAAGAGTTTGAAAATTTATTTGAGTCAAACCAGGAAGAGGTCGCTGCTGAAGGAATAAATAGGGGAGAATAGTAAAATTGCACAAAAAGTTATTGCGATGTTTGTTATATTTGTGCACACTTGAGAGTTGCATGGCCATATAATAAACATCGTAAAAACCCCCCAATACATTATATAATTTTTACTAACCCCATAGTAAAAATACCTTCTCCTAAAAAGACAGCGATCGTTGCTGTCTTTTTTATTTTCTAAAAATAATCAAGGGGACATTCTATGAACATCCAAGCAATATACTCAGATGGCACATCAGAATATAGAACACCAATGGAGCCTGAGGCTTTTGACTTGGTTACCATTAGGCTTCGAGTCTACCACCAGGAGGATCTTGAGGCTTTTGTAGTATCTGCAGATAAGAACTACAAGATGCATCTTGAGCGCACTCGTGGTGAATTCGATTTCTACGCATGCGACATTAAGCTCTCGGATACTGAGTTTAGATATCATTTCGAGATAGTAGGTGACTATGGACTCTATTACTACGATAGGGTAGGTCTGTGGAGAGACCACCGTGAGCACTATGAGTTCTCTATTGTACCTGGCTTTTCCACACCAGCATGGTCTAAGGGAGCAGTTATGTACCAGATACTTGTGGATAGATTCTACAATGGCGATCCTACCAATGATGTGGAGACTAATGAGTATCACTATGTGGGAGCACCAGTGCAGCATGTGACTGACTGGGATAGCCTGCCTGCTAATCTGGATATAGGTAGATTCTACGGGGGCGATTTAGAGGGTGTTAGACAGAAGCTCCATTATTTAAGGAGTCTTGGAGTGGAGGTAATATATTTCAATCCTCTCTTCGTGTCACCTTCCAATCATAAGTATGATACAGCGGATTACGATTATATAGATCCGCATCTGACAGTAATTAAGAATGACGGCGGACAGTGCCTTAAGAAGGGGGATTATGACAATTCTCACGCTACTAAGTACAAGCTCCGCGTTACCAATAAAGAGAATCTGGATGCCAGCAATCAGTTCTTTGCTGACTTCGTAACACAGGCCCATGAGAAGGGCATTAGGGTCATTATTGATGGAGTATTCAATCACTGTGGCTCATTTAACAAGTGGCTCAATAGAGAGAAGATATATTCTAAGGATGAGGGATACGCTCCAGGAGCATATGAATCTAAGGATAGCCCTTATCATGATTTCTTCTATTTCTTCGAGGATAAATGGCCTGATAACCACACCTATGATGGCTGGTGGAGCCATGACACCTTACCTAAGCTTAATTATGAGCAGTCTGAGGAGCTTTATAATTATGTGCTTGATATAGGAAGGAAGTGGGTGAGCCCTCCATACAATTGTGATGGTTGGAGGCTTGATGTGGCTGCCGACTTGGGACACTCTGAGGAGTTCAATCACAAGTTCTGGAGAGATTTCAGAGATGCAGTTAAGGGGGCTAATCCTAATGCAATTATCCTTGCGGAGCATTATGGCAATCCTAGTTCCTGGCTGGCTGGTGACCAGTGGGATACTATTATGAATTACGATGCATTTATGGAGCCTCTTACATTTTTCCTGACAGGTATGGAGAAGCATTCCGATGAGTTCCAGCCTAGTGCCATAGGAGATGGCGAGAGATTCAAGAATACCATGCTACACTTCATGGCTCGACTTAAGACTCCATCCCTATATTGCTCTATGAATCAGCTATCTAATCATGATCATTCTAGATTCCTAACTAGAACCAATCATGTGGTTGGGCGAATCGATTCCAAGGGAGCCAAAGCAGCTGAGGATGGGGTTAGCATACCTATCATGAAGCTGGCAGAGCTGGTTCAGATGACCTGGCCTGGTGCTCCTACACTGTATTATGGTGATGAGGCTGGCGTGTGTGGTTTTACTGATCCAGATAGTCGTAGGACATATCCTTGGGGACATTGCAATTATGACCTGATTGATTTCACGCGAGATATGATTATGGTTCATAAGCTCAGTCCTGCCATCAAGGAGGGATCATTCAGATTCCTTAATTGTGGACAGGGATATATCAGCTATGCCAGATTCACAGCCAATGAGCAGGTCATTGTGGTGGTCAATTCCAATGGAACTAATGCAGAGCTGGATATACCAGTATGGATTGCAGGGGTACCTCTCAATGGCACATTAGAAAGAACAATTATGACAAATGAGGTTGGCTATTCTATCATGCCGACCGATATAACAGTTGAAGGAGGAAATCTACACGTTAGTCTCACTCCTTATACTGGCATTGTATACAAAAGATAACGACCATATTTTAATTTACAGCAAGCACAACATATAGTATAATCATTTCAGGTTGTGGATATTTTCCACAACACCTAGGGTTACCGTGGGTATTAATCTTAGACAGCTTTATACGGGAGAGTTATTATGGCAAAGGATCTCACATGTCAAAGCAAGACCGACATGCAAGCACTTGAGGACCGACATAACGAGTTAGAAAAAGCATGGAATGACTTGCTAAAAGAAAAAAGAGAATTCGAAGCTCGAATTCATACATTAGAACAGCAGGAGAAGCAGTTTGAGCTTAAGTGGGAGCTGCTTATCCAAGAGACTCAGCGACTTGCTGATGATAAGAAGCAGTTTGAGCGCAAGAAGCGATTCTTCGATCAGGTACAGGCTAGCTATGTAGAGCCATATTATGAAGAGGATAATATCGTTCATGGAGAGATGTTCTTCTCTGGTGTATCTAATCAGAAGGCACTTAAGAAGCGCTATAAGGATCTTATCAAGATATATCATCCAGATGGAGAGTCTGGAGATACTGCCACTGTGGCAGAGATTAATCGAGAGTATGATAATCTCAGAGATAGTATGAATTAATAAAAGACAGTGCTTTTGGGCACTGTCTTTTTATTTTAGGATGTTATCCATATCCACAGGAAGTGGTGCGGTGAAATCCATAAGCTCCCCTGTGATAGGATGCTTGAAGGTAATCCTGTGGGAGTGAAGAGCCTGCCTTTGGATGAATTCCATATCAGGGTTGTACAGATAGTCTCCCACCAGTGGATGACCTATATATTTAAAATGTACGCGGATTTGATGGGTACGGCCTGTCTCTAGATGGATAGATACCAGGCTGTGGCCATTTTTTTGTAGGATGACCTTATAGTGGGTTATGGCACTTTCACCATGGTCATAGTCTATCTGACGAGTGATTATGGACTCATCCATACGTCCTATAGGGGCATCTATGGTGCCTTCGGATGGAGTGATGGTACCTCTTACTATCGCATAGTACTCTCGGTGAAATTCGCGATTTTTAACCATGGTGGATAGGATATTGGCACTCACCAGATGCTTCGCTATTACTGTGAGCCCTGAGGTGTTCTTATCTAAGCGATTGGCACACCTGAATATGAAGGCTTCGCCCTGAGCCTGATAGTAATAGGCCAGACCATTGGCCAGAGAGTCCTCGTAATGATTCAGGGAAGGGTGGATGGATAGGCCAGCAGGCTTATTAACCACGATGATATCCTCATCCTCATATATGATGTCCAGAGGTATATTCACAGGAGGAATCTTCTTAGAGCTCTCTGTCTCGGTGATATTGACTGTGAGCATATCCTTAGTCTTAAGCTTATAGTTCATATGGACCCACTCACCGTCTATCTCTACATTGTTGGGCATCTTCTTGATGGCAGTAATGTTGGCTGATGAGTAGCCCTTTGACTTAAGGAATCTATCAATTGTTAGACCTGCTGCTTCAGCAGGTATCTCATACACTAATTGTCTATTCATAATTACAATTAAACAGCAAAAGGGCCGAGGGTGTCAAACTCTCGGCCCTTTTTAGTTCTGTCTTTTAGAACTGAAGGAGAATAAAAATATTTATGAAGAAAAAAAGTATTAAGCCATCTTTGCGATAACTTTTACAGTTTTCTTGCTGCTGTCGTAAGGAATGATGTTACCATTCACTTCCTTGCCATCTACTGTCAAGCTTGCAACGCCCTTCTGAGCTTTGGTAGGGTTCTGGATCTCAATCTCATATGTAACGCCTCTATACACACGAGTTACTTTGAAATCTCCGAACTCAGCAGGAATACAAGGATTAACTGACAATCCCTCAAGAGTAGGATAGATACCTAGTATGTACTGAGAGATATTGGTAAATGTCCAAGCAGCTGTACCAGTAAGCCAACTGTTCTTAGCTTCTCCGTGGAACTTAGCATCAGCGCCAGCTACCATCTGAGAGTATACATATGGCTCGGTACGATGGATATGAGAGATGTCCTCAATGTATGAAGGACAAGTCTTCTTATATACCTCAAAGGCTCTGTCGCCATGACCTAAGCAGGTCTCTGCGATAGAAATCCATGGGTTATTGTGACAGAAGATACCAGCGTTCTCTTTATATCCTGGTGGATATGAAGTGATCTCGCCCAGCTCCAGATGATATCTGGTATATGCTGGCTGAAGAATCATTACGCCGTACTTGGTATCTAATCGTTCTTTGACTGACTTAAGGGCCGCTTCGGCCTTGCCGTTCTCTACACCTACACCAGCCATTACACACATGCCCTGTGGCTCGATGTAGATCTGACCCTCGTCGCATTCCTTGGAACCAACCTTGTGTGAGTATGCATCGTAAGCTCTTACGAACCACTCACCATCCCAACCATCCTTCTCAATGGCTGCGGTCATCTTCTCAACCTCGTTGAGTGCGCGGCTAGCCTCTGCCTCGTCACCCATACGAATTGCCAGGTCAGCGTATTCTTTTCCGTACTTAACAAACATACCAGCAATGAAAACTGACTCAGCAACTGGACCTTCACTAGGACCGAAGCACTGGAAAGACTCACCTGGGTGCTCTGAGAAGCAGTTGAGGTTCAGACAGTCATTCCAATCGGCTCTACCAATCAGTGGTAGATCGTGTGGACCCTTGTGGTTAACTATATAATCGAATGATCTCTTCAGATGCTCCATCAAAGTGGTGGCAACTGACATATCATTATCGTAAGGAACCATCTCGTTTAAGATAGAGTCATCACCAGTCTCGCGGATGTAAGCGCTGGTACCAGCAATGAGCCATAGTGGGTCGTCATTGAAACCAGAGCCTATGTCAGAGTTACCTTTCTTGGTAAGAGGCTGGTACTGGTGGTAAGCACTACCGTCCTGGAACTGAGTAGAAGCGATATCGATGATTCGCTCTCTGGCTCTATCAGGAATCAAATGTACGAAACCGAGTAGATCCTGGCAGGAATCACGGAAGCCCATGCCGCGTCCGATACCTGTCTCGTAGTATGATGCAGAGCGTGACATATTAAATGTAACCATGCACTGATATTGATTCCATATATTGACCATGCGGTTGACGTGCTCGTCCTTAGATTCCACATGGAACTTGCCAAGCAAGTCATTCCAGTAAGCAACCAGCTTATCAAAAGCATCATCGAAATCTTCTGTGGTCTTGTACTTAGATAGAAGAGCATTAGCTCTAGTCTTGTTGATTACACCAGGGCTTTCCCATTTCTCATCCTCAGGATTCTCAATATATCCTAAGGCGAAGACGAAAGTCTTATCAGCACCAGGCTCTAAGCATATGTTAAGCTGATGCGAAGCGATTGGATACCAACCTGAAGCGATTGAATTGTGGAGCTCTCCTTCAATAACCGCCTCAGGATGGTCAGGACCGTTGTATGCTCCCAGGAACTCATCGCGGCTAGTTTCAAAACCTTGAATAGTAGCGTTGACTGAGTAGACAGCATAGTGATTACGGCGCTCTCTGTATTCCGTCTTATGATAGATGGTGGAATCGTATACTTCTACCTCCCCAATAGATAAGTTACGCTGATAATTCTTCATATCATCATCGGCGTTCCATAGACACCACTCTACATAAGAGAAGAGCTTAAGTTCTTTCCTTTCGGAGGTGTTGTTCTTAATAGTTACCTTTGTCAACTCAACAGGATCACCTATTGGGACAAAAGTTACGAGGGAAGCCTCAATTCCATTCTTGCTTCCGTTGAATTTGCTATATCCAATTCCGTGGCGACACTCGTAAGAATCTAATTCAGTCTTGGTAGGCTGCCAGCCAGGATTCCAAATAGTATCTCCATCCTTTATATAAAAATACTTTCCGTTAGTATCAAGAGTCGTATCATTATAGCGATATCTAGTCATACGCAAGAGCTTCGCATCTTTATAAAAAGTATAACCACCGCAGGTATTAGAGATCAGACTAAAAAAGTCTGTGCAGCCCAGGTAATTGATCCAAGGCAGCGGAGTTTTTGGAGAGTTGATAACATATTCCTTATTATTATCATCGAAAAATCCGTATTTCATGAATTCCTCCCATATAAAAATGTAAAATGCTTAATTAATAGGAAAACGTTTAAGTTAATTATGATAGCATTTAATAGAAGATAATAAACTATTTAATCCGAAAACGATTAAGTGAGAAAACGAATTGTTTCGCACATAGAATATCATAAATGGGGTATAATTCAACTAGCTAAAGTGATTTTTGTGAAAAGTAGACTAAAAACCTATACGAAATATTAACGAAAACACGATATTTGCGAAAATGACTTGTAGATTTACGAAAATTAAGTTATATTCTAGTTACGAAAACGTTTAAGCGGTTAGATGGCAATTAAGGAGAGAAGTAATGGTTTCATTAAAGGATATTGCAAGCGAATGCGGAGTATCCGTAGCAACGGTCAGTAAAGCCTTGAATGATCAAACAGATATAGGTGCTGATACTAAAGAACGAATTCGCCTGGTGGCGAAGGAACTTGGGTATGTACCTAATGCAGCAGCTAAGTCGATGAAGACTAATAGGACTCATAATATAGGAGTTTTATTTATCGATGATGCGCAGAGTGGTCTAAGGCATGACTTCTTCGCTAACTTACTTGATAGCTTCAAAAGAAATGTAGAAAAGCAAGGCTACGATATAACATTTATTTCAAATGATAGGTCGAGACCTGGACGAACTTCTTATTTAGAACACGCCAGATACAGAAGGTTCGACGGAGTGGTTATAGCTTGTGTTAATTTTGATGATCCTGAAGTTATAGAACTTGTTAAGAGTAATATCCCAGTTGTAACAATAGATCATATTTACAACGACACTACTACAATCATTTCAGATAATGTAGATGGAATTGAATGCCTCGTAGATTACGTGGTTGAGAATGGTCACAGGAAGATAGCTTACATACACGGAAGTGATTCAGCTGTTACCAAAGCCAGAGTAGTTACTTTTAATAGGAAGATGGAAGAGTACGGAATAGAGGTTCCAGATGAGTACTTAATAGAGACTCCTTACAGAGATACTCATGGCGCATATGAGAAGACACTGGAATTGCTTGAGCTTAAGGATAGGCCTACATGTATTTTTTACCCAGATGATTATGCATCATATGGAGGCTTAAGAGCTATAGCGGAGAAGGGGCTTAGAGTTCCTGAAGATATTTCAGTAGTTGGATTCGATGGTATTAGAGTGGCTAGACACATCAGACCACGACTTACAACCTACAGACAGAATACCGAAGAGCTAGGACAACAGGCTGCGGAGAATCTTATCAATCTGATAGAACATCCTAAGACCACCCTGGTTCAACAGGTAGTAGTAAAAGGAAGTTTGCTAGAGGGAGACACACTTAAAAAACTTAATTAGGCATTTAGTTGCGAAAACAACTTATATAAATGCAGTAACAATCAATCAAAACGTGCAAAGCACGTAAAAATTGGGAGGAACACACAAATGAAAAAGAAATTAGTAAGCATGCTAGCATTAGCAACAATGACAGCAACAATGTTTGCTGGCTGTGGAAGTACTGATACTGCTTCTACAGGTGACACAGCTACTGATGGAGCAGCTGCAGAGACAACAGAGGCAGCAGACGACGCTGCAGCAGTTGAGCTTCCAGAGGATACTGGTACAGTTCTTAACATCCAGTGCTGGAACGAGGAGTTCAAGTCTCGTGTAACAGATCACTATCCAGATTATGAGGAAGTAGATGCTACTCATGGTAAGATTGGTGATGTAGATGTAGTTTGGAACATTACTCCAAATACAGACAATGCTTATCAGAATCACTTGGATGAAGCATTACTTAACCAGGAGTCAGCTTCAGCTGATGATAAGGTGGATATCTTCCTTGTAGAAGCTGATTATGCATTAAAGTATGTAGATACTGAGTATGCTATGGCTATGAAGGATCTCGGCATTACAGATGCAGATCTTGCAGATCAGTACAAGTATACACAGGATATCGTAAAGGATAGCAACGGAAATATTAAGGGTTCTTCATGGCAGGCTTGCTCAGCTGGTCTCATCTACAACAGAGAGGCAGCTAAGGAAGTACTTGGCACAGATGATCCTGCAGAGGTACAGGCAGCTGTAGCCGATTGGGATAAGTATAATGAGACAGCAGCTAAGGTAGCTGAGGCTGGTTATACAATGTGCTCTGTAAATGATACATATCGTACATATTCTAATAATGTATCTGGTAAGTGGGTACAGGACAACAAGGTTGTTATCGATGCTAATATTGATAAGTGGGTAGATGATTCTATGGCACTTGTTGAGGCTAAGGCAGAGGATACAGATGATCTTTGGAGCGATGATTGGGCAAAGGGTAAGACTCCAGAAGGTAAGGTATTCTGCTACTTTGGACCAGCATGGTTCTTCAATTTCTCACTTGATGCTGACAAGGAAGGCACAATCGCTAACCAGGGTGGTTGGGGATTCTGCGAAGGCCCACAGTCTTACTACTGGGGTGGTACTTGGATCTGCGCAGCAACAGGCACAGACAATGCTAACCTTGTAAAGGATATCATCCTTACAATGACAACAGATCCTGCAGTACTTAAGGAAATCGCTCAGCAGGATTCAGATTGTGTAAATAGTCAGTCAGTTCTTGCAGAGCTTGCAGCAGATGAGTCAGGTAACCTTGATATTCTTGGTGGCCAGAACCCATACGAGCAGCTTGCAGCAGGTGCAGAGGGAATCGATCTTTCTAACCTTTCACCTTATGATCAGGGATGTAACGAAGAGTTCCAGAAGGCAATGAAGAATTACTTTGAAGGAAATGCAACAAAGGATGAAGCACTTGATATGTTTAAGAAGGCAGTTGGTGAGAAGTATCCTGAGCTTACAATTGAGTAATTGTATTTAGAATAATTGTTTTATGGTTTTTTGAGGGCGTGTAGGTAACCCTATGCGCCCTATATTAAAGATAAAGGGAGCACTTATGAACAAGAAGAGCAAAGTTGTACGCTACAATAAGTGGGGATACATCTTTTTGATACCTTTCATCGTTACCTATTTGGTATTCCAGATGATTCCTCTGGTATCAACGGTGTATAATTCATTCTTTGAAAATTATCGTTCAGGATTAACACAGGTTGGACCTAATTTCGTAGGTCTTCAGAATTATGCGGAAATAATTAATAACGGCGATTTGCCAACATATTTACAGAACACACTCATTATGTGGATTATGGGCTTCGTACCTCAGATTGTACTTTCATTACTTCTTGGTGCATGGTTTACTGATCCATCTCTTAAATTGAAGTGTCAGACATTCTTTAAGACTGTAATTTATTTACCAAACTTGATCATGGCATCTGCTTTTGCCATGTTGTTCTTTACTTTATTTGCAGATAGCGGTCCTATTAATTCAATGCTTATGCAAATGGGGGTATTTAGTGAAGCATATAAGTTTATGAGTAACGTATGGTCAGTTCGTTCACTGGTTGCGACAATGAACTGTCTCATGTGGTTTGGAAATACGACAATTCTTCTGATGGCAGGTATGCTTGGAATAGACCCTTCATTATTTGAAGCGGCCCAAGTAGATGGGGCGACCTCCACTCAGATTTTCTATAAAATTACATTACCACTATTAAAGCCAATTCTTATCTACGTTATGATCACATCGCTCATCGGTGGTTTACAGATGTTTGATGTTCCACAGATTTTAACAAACGGTACAGGCGATCCAATGCGTTCATCTATGACATTGATTATGTACTTGAATAAGCATCTATTTAGTAAGAACTATGGTCTTGCTGGTTCGCTTTCAGTATTCATGTTTATAATAACTGGTATCTTAAGCTTAATTGTGTTTAAGTTCACTGGAAAAGAAGACAAAGACGGACGTTAGAATCAAAAGGATTATATAAGTTAGAGAGGATAATAATATGGCAGCAAACACAAGTGTAGCTGGAAAGAAGGACAAGGGTGCTTCTATCCATGCTAGAAGAATAATATCATATGCGGTATTGATAATCGTATCCTTTTTATGCTTGTTCTGGTTCTATGTATTATTTATCAATGCCACTAGAAGTCATTCAGAATTAAGCGGAGGATTTACAGCTATTCCTAGTACTCATTTCGCGGAAAACTGGAATAACCTTAAGAGTGGAACCTTACCTATATTTACAGGTATGTTGAATTCCCTATTCATCTCAATTGCAACTGCAGCCCTTGCGACATATTTCTCGACAATGACTGCATACGCTATACATGCATATGAATTTAAGGCTAAGAACTTCATGTTCACCTTTATTCTTATGATTATGATGATTCCTACACAGGTAACTGCTCTAGGTTTCTTACAGTTAATTGGAAAGATGGGATTAGACGATAGTGCTATCTCCCTTATAGTTCCAGCTATTGCTTCACCAGCAGTATTCTTTTATATGAAGCAATACATGGACTCTACATTGCCACTGTCTCTTATTGAGGCAGCTAGAATCGATGGTTCTGGAGAGTTCAGAACCTTCAACCAGATAGTAGTGCCTCTTATGAAGCCTGCTATTGCTGTACAAGCTATATTCAGCTTTGTTAGCAGCTGGAACAATTACTTCGTTCCAGCCCTGGTACTACACACTGAGACGAAGAAGACTCTTCCTATATTAATAGCGCAGCTTAGAAATGCTGATTGGCTTAAGTTTGATATGGGCCAGGTATATATGATGATTGCATTCTCGATCTTCCCTGTAATCGTAGTATACCTACTTCTCTCAAGATTTATTGTAGGCGGAGTTACCCTTGGAGGTGTTAAGGGATAAGCAGATGGGAAGGGCCTACGCTTTCCCGTTGCCTTATATAATGTAATAAAGAAAAAGACTTGACAGTTCTTGTGCCGTATGCTAAATTTAGCTAGCGACTAAGAAAAGCAGGTCTTTTTTTTATGCTCTTTTTTCGCCTTGTCAAATTGTTCGCTATGACAAGTGAGTGTAAGTTAGACCACAGTAGAAATTTAACGGAGGTGGAAGTTGTGCGCACAAAGATAACATTAGCTTGCACAGAGTGCCAGCAGCGTAATTACAACATGACAAAAGACAAGAAGACACACCCTGACAGAATGGAAACCAAGAAGTATTGCAAGTTCTGCAAGAAGCACACAATGCACAAAGAGACAAAGTAGTCTAGCGGAGGTGCGATTATGGCAGATGAGAAAAAGGTTAAGTCAGGACGTTTTGCGGGTCTGAAAACAGAGTTCGACAAAATCGTTTGGGCAGATCCAAAGGACGTGTCAAAGCAGACAACAGCAGTTGTTGCTGTGTCAGTAGTTGTAGCGTTGGTCATCATCGTGTTAGATGCAGTGATCAACAAAGGTGTAAATATCCTAGTTAATTTGTAATGGAGGCATCGCATATGGCAGAGGCAAAGTGGTATGTAGTTCATACTTACTCAGGCTATGAGAACAAAGTCAAGACAAACATTGAAAAGGCAATCGAGACACAGCATCTCGAGGAACAGATTCTTAATGTAACAGTTCCTATGGTTGAGGTTACCGAGACTAAGGACGGTGTTAAGAAGCAGGTTTCAAAGAAGATGTACCCTGGTTACGTTCTTATTGAGATGATTATGAATGACGAGACTTGGTATGTTGTCAGAAACACAAGAGGTGTTACAGGCTTCGTAGGTCCAGGAAGCAAACCAGTGCCATTGTCAGAGGCAGAGGTCAACGCTTACTTACTAGGCGGAAGCACCGAAAAGGTCAACGTTGAAGTCGACTTCGAGATTGGTGATACACTTAGCGTTGTGGACGGTACCTGGAAAGATACAGTCGGCGTTGTTAAGTCTATTAATACTAAGAAGCAGACAGTTACAATCAGCGTTGAAATGTTCGGCCGTGAGACACCAGTAGAGATTGATTTCACGGACGTACGTAAGATGGATTAGGAGGAATATCATGGCAAAGAAAATTGAAGGCTATATCAAGTTGCAGATTCCAGCAGGCAAGGCTACACCAGCCCCACCAGTTGGTCCAGCACTTGGTCAGCA
>JAILNO010000082.1 GCA_024691465.1 Pseudobutyrivibrio sp.
GTAACTGGAGGAATGTAAGATGAGTAGAAGAGTAGTAATCACAGGAATGGGAACAGTCAATCCCCTTGCTAATTCCGTAGCAGATACATGGGAAGCAGTGCAGGCAGGTAAGTGCGGCATCGCTCCTATCACACACTTTGATGCCTCAGAGCTTAAGGTTAAGCTGGCAGGCGAGGTTAAGAATTTCGACGCAGCCGAGGTACTTGGACCTAAGGAAGCTAAGCGTATGGATGTGTACACACAGTACGCATGCGCTGCAGCTAAGGAGGCCATGGAGGACGCTGGTCTTGATATGGAAAAGGAAGATGCTGACCGCATCGGTTGTATCGTGTCTTCAGGTATAGGTGGCTTAAGCACTATCGCCACTGAGCATTCTAAGGGTGAGGAGAAAGGATACGGAAGAATCTCTCCATACTTCATCCCTATGTCTATCAGCAATATGGCAGCAGGTCAGATTGCTATTATGTACGGTCTCAAGGGTATGTGTACTTGCGTGGTAACAGCATGTGCCAGCTCTAATAATGCCATCGGTGATGCATTCCACAGAATCCGCGATGGTTATGAGGATGCCATGGTATGTGGTGGCGCTGAGGGCGTGGTTATGCCACTTGCCATCGGAGGCTTCCAGTCTATGAAGGCACTCTGCACCAGCGACAATCCTAACCGTGCATCTATTCCATTTGATAAGGAGCGTCATGGCTTCGTACTAGGCGAGGGCGCAGGTATCCTGGTAATCGAAGAGCTTGAGCATGCTAAGGCTAGAGGAGCTAAGATATACGCAGAGATAATTGGTTATGGTTCTAACTGTGATGCATACCATATCACTGCCCCTAATCCAGAGGGGGAGGGCGGTGCCAAGTGTATGGCTCTTGCAGTAAAGGATGCAGGTATCGATCCTAAGGATGTGGATTACATCAATGCTCACGGTACCAGCACAAGCTTAAATGATGCAGGTGAGACACTTGCTATTAAGAAGGCATTCGGTGACCATGCATATGAGCTCATGGTTAGCTCGACCAAGTCCATGACGGGACACTTGCTTGGTGCAGCAGGAGCTGTGGAGGGTATTATCACAGCACTGTCTCTTAGAGATGGATTCGTACCAGCAACCATTAACTACTTAGAGAAGGATGAGGCATGTGACTTAGATATCGTGCCTAATATCGGACGTAAGGCTGATATTAAGGTGGCACTTTCTAACGCCTTAGGTTTCGGCGGACACAATGCATCTATCGTTCTTCGTAAATACGATAATTAGTAACTTTTTCAGGTAGGAGATATTATGGAATTAAGTAACGCAGAGATTCAGGAGATATTACCACACCGCTACCCATTCTTGCTGGTGGACAGGATCACAGAGTGTGAGCCTGGCAGCTACGCTAAGGGTATCAAGTGTGTCAGCGCCAATGAGATGCATTTCATGGGACACTTCCCAGGACACCCTGTTATGCCAGGTGTGCTCATCATCGAGGCTCTAGCCCAGGTGGGAGCAGTAGCTCTCCTTACAGAGGAGGAGAACAAGGGCAAGCTGGCCTTCTTCGGAGGTATCAAGAATGCCAGATTCAAGAAGCAGGTAGAGCCAGGAGATGTGCTTACTCTCGAGTGTAAGCTCACATCTAGAAAGGGCCCAGTAGGCTTTGGCGAGGCAATTGCATATGTTGGAGATGAAATTGCTGCAAAAGCGGAAATTTCCTTTGCCATAGGCTAGTAAATTGAGTATGATATTTTATAGAGGATATTTTACTTAAATTAAAGAGAGATTATAGAATAGGAGCTAGTAATGGTAGAACAAGGTTTAACAGAGGTTTACACGAAGTTTAAGATTCACTTTTATCAGGAGATGTTCAAGAAGCTTCACTCTAGAGAGACTTCACTTTCAATAGTTGAGCTTTTCTGTGTGGAGATTATACATGCTCTTGGTAATCCTAGTGTTAAGGAGTTTTCTGAGTTTATTGATATCTCATCACCTAATGCAGCATACAAGATTTCTTGCTTGATTGATAAGGGCTACATTGAGAAGGTTCAGTCAGAGAAGGATAGAAGAGAGTATCACCTTCATGTTACTGATAAGTATCTTAACTATCTCAACCTTTCACAGGGTTATGTTAGTGAAGTAGCTAAGCGTTGCGAGGACAAGTTCACTCCAGAGCGTACAGCAGAGCTTAACGAGATTCTTAAGGTTATGTCTAATGAGCTTATGAGCGAGGTGGATATCCCTCATATCAAGCTTGATGCGGAATAATTTAGGATTCATTCCCCTAGTCAGATGATGGACTGACTAGGGGATTTTTTTATTTATAAACCACTTGTGAAAAATTTTTGATATCTATTGATTAATGGAAATAGAAGTACTATGATGTCTGTTAGATAAGACTAACACGAGTTAGCAGGAGGAAATAGATATGTCTGAGAATTTTTTACAGGTAAGCCAGATCTATAAGGCTTATGGCAGCGGTGACAGCCGCCAGGAGGTGCTGAGAGGTACTGATTTCAGTGTTGCCAAAGGAGAGTTCTGTGTATTACTTGGACCTTCAGGTTCTGGTAAATCCACCCTCCTTAATATAATTGGAGGAATTGATAACGCTGACAGCGGATTCATTTCAATTGATGGTGAGAAGCTTGAGGATATGAATGAGAAAGCACTTACCAATTATCGTCGTAAACATCTAGGATACGTATTCCAACTCTACAATTTAATCCCTAATTTAAATGTAAAAGAGAATATAGAAGTAGGTGCATATCTATCTGATAATCCACTGGATATCGATGATTTGCTTAAGACATTAGGCCTGTATGAGCACCGTCACAAGCTGCCTAATCAGCTATCTGGTGGACAGCAGCAGCGTACCTCTATAGGACGTGCCATTATTAAGAACCCTAATATCCTACTGTGCGATGAGCCTACAGGAGCTCTGGATTACAACACATCCAAGGAGATATTAGGACTCATCGAGGATGTCAATAAGAGATACGGTAATACCATAATCATGGTTACTCATAATGAAGCCATCTCTCACATGGCAGACCATACTATCAAGCTAAGAGACGGTCAGGTGAGAAAGAATATTATCAATGACAATAAGATTAGTGCTAAGGAATTAGATTGGTAATTAGGAGGCAATTATGAGGAATCCATTAAGAAAGAGAATCCCCAGAGAGATACTAGGGGAATGGAAGAAGTACTTCGCATTATTTGCCATTATTACAATCGTCGTAGGTATGGTTGCAGGAGTATTCGTGGCAAATGACAGTATGGAGACAGCTGCACTTAATGCATATGATAAGTACAGCATGGAGGATGGCCACTTCCAATTGGAGGATGAGGCCACTGACAAGCTTATAGATGCCTTCGAGGAAGAGGATATTACCGTCTATAAGCAGTTCTATAAGGAGGTCTCAGAGGAGGACAATACTGTAAGAGTATTCATGATTCGTGATGAGGTTAACAAGGCCTGCCTTATGGAAGGAGAGCTCCCTGATGAAGAGGACGAGATAGCTCTCGATAGAATGCACGCCAACAATATAGGCGTGAGTGTAGGGGACGAGATAGAGATTGATGGGAAGCCTATGAAGATTACAGGTCTCGTAGCTTTTCCTGACTATAGTACATTGTTCGAGGACAATGCAGATATCATGTTCAATGCCATGACCTTCGATGTGGCATGTGTTACTGAAGAGGGCTTCGATGCCTTGGGAGGCGATACAGTATATCAATACGCATATACGTATAATGATGAACCTGCCGATGA
>JAILNO010000091.1 GCA_024691465.1 Pseudobutyrivibrio sp.
TTATAATAATTGATTTGATTAAGGGTACATCATTAGATGTACCCTTTTAGTATGTTGTTCTAAGAGGTTATCATGGATAGTTTAAGAAGATTTATAAACAACGAAATAGTGCTATGCGTTTCTATGGCTTTGGCTTTAATAACGTGTTTTATAGTGCCAATAGATAGCATTTACATATCTTATATCGATTTTAGAACGATTAACATACTGCTGGCACTTATGATTACGATGGCAGGTTTACAGCGATTGTCAGTTTTTAGGCAAATAGGGGAGAATCTTGTGTTAGCAATGTCTTCTATTAGAGGAGTAGCAATTGTTTTAATCCTTTTATGTTTTTTCTTCAGTATGTTAATTACTAATGATGTAGCCCTTATAACTTTCGTGCCTTTTTCCATTGTTACGCTCACAATTATTAATAGAAAAGATCTGTTTATTAAGATAATTGTGTTGGAAACAATTGCTGCAAACTTAGGAAGTATGCTTACTCCGTTGGGCAACCCTCAGAATCTTTACCTATATTCTTTATCTGATATGAAATTAAAGGAATTTATCTTGCTTATGCTACCTTATAGTTTGATTTCATTGATTCTTCTTGTGGTGCTGTCTTGCGTATTTGTGACAAAAACGCAGGTAACATTGCAGGAGAAAAACACCTTTGAACGGGGGAGACAAGATAAATTATTAATTGCAATGTACGTGGCTACATTTGTGGTATCAATACTGATGGTAATTAGTGTGTTACCGCATTGGTTTGGAATTATTATTGTGGTGACACTCGTCATAATCTTTGATAGAAGAGTTCTTAGTAAACCAGATTATTCGTTGCTTTTAACGTTTATATTCTTATTTGTATTCATAGGAAACATTAAGAGGATTCCAATACTAAGCCAGATGATTTCTAATCTCTTATCACTTAATGAAGTATTAGTCTCTGCGCTCTTGAGTCAATTTATTAGCAATGTTCCTGCAGCTATACTATGTTCTGGATTTACGAATAATATTGATAAACTGATTGTGGGAACCAATATAGGTGGATTAGGCACTCTTATAGCATCTATGGCTAGTCTTATTTCATTTAAGCAGTATAGTTATGTTGATAAGGCAGATAAGAAGAAGTATATTATGGTTTTTACAGAGATTAATTTGTTATTTTTAGTTATACTACTTGCAGCTAATATAGTAATTTGATGTGCTCTATTATTTGTGGTAGAATCGAGCCTATGAGTAGAAGAAATTTATATCCGAGAGATTATATAGAAAGCACATATGACATTGATTTTAAGAAGCTCTATGAAGAAGGTTATAGAGGTGTAATATTCGATGTAGATAACACCCTGGTTCCTCATAATGCTCCTGCTGATGATAGAGCTAAGGAGCTGTTTAAAGAACTTCATGAGATTGGCTTTCAGGCGCTACTTTTATCTAATAATAAGGAACCCAGAGTTAAGACATTCAAGGAGGCAGTGACATACTGTTCCTACATATATAAAGCAGGTAAGCCTAGCGTATCGGGATATGTCAGAGCTATGGAGCAGATGGGGACTGATAGAGATACCACTTTATTTGTGGGAGATCAGATTCTTACTGATGTGTGGGGCGCTAATAGAGCAGGTATACGATCAGTTATGGTTAAGCCAGTTAAGAAATGGCATGAGGAGATTCAGATTATCTTAAAGAGAGTTTTAGAAGCAGTTATCCTTTTAGGATATGGAGTATATAAATTATACGGTACAGAGATTAAAAAGGTACCAGTGAAGGAGAGATAATTATGAAGATTGTTATTGCAAATGATCATGCAGCTGTGGATCTTAAGAAGAAGGTGGCAGAGTATATTGAAAGCCTCGGGCATGAGGTTATTAATATAGGAACTGATTCAAATGAGAGCTGCCACTACCCAGAGTACGGCGCTAAGGCAGCCAGGATGGTTGCAGCTAAGGAAGTTGATTTCGGCGTGCTCATCTGCGGCACAGGTGTGGGAATCTCCCTTGCAGCTAATAAGATTAAGGGTATTCGTTGTGGCGTATGCTCTGAGACTACCACTGCTAGATTGATTCGTCAGCACAACAATGCCAATATGATTGCCTTCGGAGCACGTATCGTTGGAGAGGAGCTTGCTAAGGATATCGTTAAGAGTTTCCTTGAGGCTGAATTCGAAGGTGGCGGAAGGCATCAGACACGAATAGATATGATTACAGCTATTGAAAATGAGGAATAAGTCTGATATAATCAGTCAGTCTGCGTAGTTGACGTAAAAAAAGACTTTATAGTCTACCTATATATATGTTAGAGGAGGAATATTAATAAATGAACGTACAGGTAGAAAATCTTGAGAAGAACATGGCTAAGCTTACAATCACTGTTGATGCAGCTGAGCTCGAAAAGGCTATTACAAAGGCATATAACAAGCAGAAGAACAGCATCTCTGTTCCAGGTTTCCGTAAGGGTAAGGTACCACAGAACATGGTAGAAAAGCTCTATGGCGCTGAGATTTTCTATGAAGACGCTGCTAACATTATTATGCAGGAGACATATCCACAGGCTTATGATGAGTCTAAGCTTGATATCGTTTCACAGCCTAAGATTGATATTACTCAGCTTGAGAAGGGTAAGGACTTTATTTATACAGCAGAAGTAGCTGTTAAGCCAGAAGTTAAGCTTGGCAAGTACAAGGGCGTTTCTGTTACTAAGATCGACTCTAAGGTTACAGCTACAGAAGTTAACAATGCTATTAAGGCAGAGCTTGAGAGAGCAGCTCGTACAGTTACTAAGAAGGGCAAGGCAGCTAAGGGTGATACAGCTGTTATCGATTTCGAGGGCTTTATCGGAGATGAGGCATTCGAAGGCGGTAAGGGTGAGAATTATGACCTTGAGCTTGGCTCTGGTTCATTCATCCCTGGTTTTGAGGATCAGATCATTGGTCACAAGGCTGGTGAGGATGTTGATGTTGAGGTTACATTCCCAGAGAACTATCAGGCAGAGGATCTTGCTGGTAAGCCAGCAGTATTCAAGTGCCACATCCACGAGGTTAAGGGCAAGGATGTTCCTAAGCTTGATGATGAGTATGTTGCTGATACAACAGAGTTTGAGACAGTAGATGAGTACAAGGCTTCTGTTAAGGAACGTCTTGAGAACAATAAGAAGGCTGAAGGCCGTCGTGCACAGGAAGACGAAGCAATCGCTAAGATCGTTGAGGACTCTAAGATGGAGATTCCAGACGCTATGCTTGATTATCAGGTAGAGAATATGATCAACGATTTCGCTAACAACATGGCACAGCAGGGTCTTTCACTTCAGCAGTACATGCAGTTTACAGGCATGACTATGGATGCTTTCCGTGATCAGGTTCGCCCAGATGCACTTTCTCGTACACAGTCTTCACTTGTACTTGAGGCAATTGCTAAGGAAGAGAAGATCGAGGTAGCTGATGCTGATATCGAGGCTAAGCTTGAGGAGATGTCTAAGCAGTATGGCATGGAGCTTGATCAGATTAAGAACCTTGTTGGCGATGCTGAGAAGGAGTCTATGAAGAAGGATCTCGCTATTGAGAAGGCTATCACACTTATCATGGACAATGTTAAGGAGACAGCTAAGAAGAAGACAGCAGCTAAGAAGGCTGATGATGCTACTGAAGAGGCAGCTGAGGAGAAGCCAGCTAAGAAGACAGCAGCTAAGAAGACTACAGCTGAGAAGACTACTAAGAAGGCTGACGCTGAGTAATTAGAGATTCTTATAAAATTATTAAAATTTTGTAAAATCTAACACATTAGATTTAAAAACAATTATAATCATAAAGTAATTAATACACTAGCCTGGGCTTTTGCTCGGGCTTAGTGTCTATTCAAAGGAGGATAAAAATGGCAACAATTCCTTATGTCATTGAGCAGAATTCTCGTGGAGAGCGTTCTTATGATATTTACTCAAGATTATTAAAAGACCGTATTGTATTCTTAGGTGAGGAGGTTAATGAGGTAACTGCTTCACTTACAGTTGCACAGCTCCTTTTCCTTGAGTCTGAGGATCCTAGCAAGGATATTCATTTATACATCAATAGCCCAGGTGGTAGTGTTACTGCTGGTATGGCTATTTATGATACAATGCAGTACATCAAGTGTGATGTTTCTACTATTTGTATAGGTATGGCAGCTTCCATGGGAGCTTTCCTTCTTGCAGGTGGTCAGAAGGGTAAGAGATTTGCTCTTCCTAATGCAGAGGTTATGATTCACCAGCCACTTGGCGGGGCTAAGGGACAGGCTACTGAGATTGAGATCGCTGCTAAGAACATCTTAAGAACTAAGGAGAAGCTTAATCGTATGCTTGCAGCTAATACTGGTAAGTCATATGAGGAAATCTGTGCTGATACAGAGCGTGATCACTGGTTAGAGGCACAGGAAGCTCTCGATTATGGTCTTATTGATGAGATCATTACTAAGAAGAACTAATTAGCCGATACATATCACGTAGGGGCAGTTTTATTTATTAAGAGGTAGTTATGGCAAGAAACGATGATAGAGTTCGTTGTTCTTTCTGCGGAAAGACACAAAACCAGGTTCGTAAGCTTATCGCTGGACCAAATGGAGCATTTATCTGCGACGAGTGCGTAGATATCTGCCAGGAGATTATTTTAGAAGAGTTAGAAGAGTTTGTTCCAACACAGACTGGTGATTCTATCGAGATTAACCTCCAGAAGCCTGAGGACATGAAGGCTTTTCTTGATCAATATGTCATTGGTCAGGACGAGGCTAAGAAGGTCCTTTCAGTTGCTGTATATAATCACTACAAGCGTATCATGGCTAATCCAGATGATATCGATGTGGAGCTTCAGAAGAGTAATGTACTTATGTTAGGACCTACTGGTTCAGGTAAGACTCTCCTTGCTCAGACATTAGCTAGAGTACTAGGCGTGCCATTTGCTATTGCAGATGCTACTACACTTACTGAGGCTGGATATGTAGGTGAGGATGTTGAGAATATTCTCCTTAAGCTTATTCAGGCAGCTGATTTCGATATCAAGAAGGCTGAGATTGGTATTGTATACATAGACGAGATTGATAAGATTACTAAGAAGTCTGAGAATGTTTCTATCACTAGAGATGTTTCTGGTGAGGGCGTTCAGCAGGCACTCCTTAAGATTATCGAGGGTACAGTAGCTAATGTACCTCCACAGGGTGGACGTAAGCATCCACAGCAGGAGACTATTGCTATTGATACTAAGAATATCTTATTCATCTGTGGTGGAGCTTTCGAAGGCCTTGAGAAGATTATTTCTACACGTACAGACAGTAGTCAGATCGGTTTCGGCGCTGATGTTAAGGATAAGAACAATCAGAAGATTGATGAGCTATTACATCAGGCACTTCCTCAGGACTTCATTAAGTATGGTCTTATCCCTGAGTTCATTGGCCGTGTACCTATCAATGTATCACTCAATGAGCTTACAGAGGATGATATGATTCGTATTCTTAGAGAGCCTAAGAATTCACTTACTAAGCAGTATGAGGCATTATTTAAGATGGATGGCGTCAAGCTTGAGTTCGAGGATGATGCACTTAGAGAGATTGCTAAGAAGTCAATTGAGCGTAAGACTGGTGCTCGTGGATTACGCGCGATTGTTGAATCAGTCATGATGGATCACATGTATCATGTGCCATCTGATGAGAATATTACAGAGATAGTAGTTACTAAGGAAATGGTTGACGACAATCTCCTCCTAGTCGATAAGGAGGATGACAGCAGTGTCGTTGCAATCGAGGATAAGAAGGAAAAGAGTGCATAATGATTATTAGATCATGCAATCTTGAAACAGTGTGCGGCCCTACATCGACTCTACCTAAGAATGATTTACCAGAGGTAGCATTCGCAGGCAAGTCTAATGTAGGTAAGTCGTCACTTATAAATGCGGTTCTCAACCGCAAGTCCTATGCTAGGGTATCTGCTCAGCCAGGTAAGACACAGACCATTAATTTCTATAATATTAATGATGAGATTTATGTGGTGGATTTACCAGGTTATGGTTTTGCTAAGGCTTCTGAGAAGGAGCGCGAGCGCTGGGGCAAGATGATTGAGACATACCTTAATACATCCGAGATGATTAGAGCAGTCTTCCTTTTGGTGGATATCAGACATGCACCCTCTGCTAATGATAAGCAGATGTTTGAGTGGATGGATTATGTAGGATATGATCCTATAGTTATAGCCACTAAGGCAGATAAGATTAAGCGCAGCCAGTTGGACAAGCAGATTAAGATTGTCCGTGAGGGCTTAGGCGCAGGAAAGGATACGATTATCGTACCTTTTTCATCTCAGACTAAGCAAGGATTGGATACTATTCAGGACTTTTTGGATCAGGTTATTGAAAACGAAGCTAGTCTCTCAGATGTGGAGGGGCTAGATTAATTCTTCGACCTATTTAACTGAAGAGGATTTTATGAAAAAATCAAAATATTTTTTTGTGTTACTTATGCTCATCTCTATTAGTGTGGTCTGCTTTTGTAGCACATTTTTTTATGTAAAGAACAAAGAAAGTAAAGAGGATGCCAAGCTCCTGGTTATGACCAGCTGCAATCCTGTATATCTGGCTACTATCAATGTGGCAGGAGACATAGATGGAGTTACAGTAACTAATCTCAGTCAGCCTACTACAGGATGTCTACATGACTATACCCTCACCACTGAGGATATGAAGAATCTGTCTAAGGCTGATGTATTAGTGGTCAATGGAGCTGGTATGGAAGGATATCTCGATGATGTCATAGCAGCATATCCTAATCTACCTATTATCGATGCTTCTAAAGGAATTATGGATACTATCAGTGGTTCCCTATCAACTGTTGAAGCAGCTAAGCTAGAGCGACTAGTAAGAGACAATAGCCACATGTGGATGGCTGAGGTAGTGCAGGAGGGCCAGGCATATAATATTGCTAAGGGCCTTGCGGCTATAGATAGTGCTCATACTAAGGAGTATGCCGATGCGGCGAAGACTTACTGTTCTGTAATTGAGCAGAGGGTTGATAAGGGTAGTACTGCCGAGGCACTTAAGGGAGCTAATGTAGCAATCTTGCATGAGGCCTTCGAGTACACTGCTTTCTCATATGGAGCTAATGTAGTAGCTGTTATGGATCTAGACGAGGAGCGTCAGGTAAGTGCAGGAGAGGTTAGCGAGTTCATCGATGCTATCAATGATAATGATGTGCAGATAGTATTCGCAGAGTATGACTATGGTAATGCTATGGGCAAGCTGATCACTGAGCAGACTGATGCTAAGGTAGTGTATCTGGAGACACTCGTACATGGTGATTACAGTGGCTTAGACTACATTACTACTATTAATAAGAACTATGCGTTAATTGATAGCGTGTTATCTGGCCTTATGCCAGTGGAGGAATAGATTCATGAAGAAGATTATCCCATGCGGATTTCACTGTATTAAGTTCATCAATCTAGGTGTGGCCTTTGGTGACCAGCAGGTTCTCTCTAATATTAACCTACACATACACTGTGGACAGATGACTGCCGTAATTGGCAGGAATGGCGCAGGCAAGTCTACTCTGGTCAGAGCCGTACTAGGAGAAGTCCCTTATACAGGTGAGATTCAGTTCAAGAACAAGATGAATAATACCATGCAGGGGCTCAAGATTGGTTATGTTCCACAGTCTGTCAATATAGATAGGACTACACCACTTTCTGTATATGATATGTTCCAGAGTTTTACTGGCAATCTTCCTATTCTATTCAAGAGTAAGAAGGAACATGACCATGTGAGAGAAGCTCTAGCTGAATTCGATGTAGCAGAGCTTATTGATCAGCCTGTTGGTACACTTTCAGGAGGTCAGCTTCAGAGAGTGCTGCTTGCCATGGCAGTGCATGATACACCTAACTTA
>JAILNO010000119.1 GCA_024691465.1 Pseudobutyrivibrio sp.
GAGCACTATCCACCTCTATTTGAGCATCATGTATCTCAACTATGTGCTTGACTATAGCAAGACCTAATCCCGTGCCTCCTGTGGCCTTTGATCTGCTCTTATCCACTCTGTAGAACCTCTCGAATATGCGCTGCTGCTCAGTTGCAGGTATGCCTATACCATTATCCTTAACAATAAGTGTTGGTCTCGTGCTTTTCTCCACAGTAACAATTACCTTACCGCCCTCATTATTATATCTAATAGCATTCTGAACAAGATTCTCTATGAGCTCCTTAAGCATATCCTTGTTGCCCACCATGATACATTCGCTTCCCTGATACTCTAGCTCAATCCCCCGTTGCTTAGCATTGATGGACAAGTCTTCCATGGATTCTGCTGCAAGTATATCCAGGTCGAACTTCTCAAAACTAGGGTCCCTCTCACTGCGATCTAGTTCTGAGAGGCGTATGATATCGTTTATTAAAGTAAGCAGGCGATTGGCATTCTTTCTAATCTCCTGATAGAAATGCTTCTGCTGATTCTCATCTGCTATACCATTCTCAAGTAGCTCTGTGTAGCCTGATATGGCTGTGATAGGAGTCTTAAGCTCATGGGATACATTCGCTGTAAAATCCTGTCTGGCCTTAGCCGCTGATAGTATATCTGCGTGCTGAGTCTTAATCATATTGGCAAAGGGCTCCAGCTCCTTATATGGCACTTTGAAGTCCACATCGTCCAGATTGCAGGCCATGGTTTCAATAGGGCTAAGAAGCTGCCTTGCTAACAAGTGCGACAGTCCTATACATATAACAATAATCATCAGTATTATCAATAGAGTAACTGGAGCAGCTGACATAAATACATACCAGATACTGTTAGCATTGGTGGCCACACGCAGTACTGTATCATTATCAAGAAGTACCGCATAGTAAAAAGTATTCTCACCCATAGTATCTGACCGCCTGACAATCTCTCCTGAGCCATTGGCTCTAGCTTCCTGTATCTCCGGCCTATCCTGATGATTGGCCAGCTGATCTGATGTCACATCATTATCATATAAAACTGTACCATCATCATCTATCCAGGTGACGCGCAGCTCCTCCATATCAGTAGATAGATTAATCTCATCTGTATCTATATCCACAGATTCGAAGAATTCAGTGTCCTTAAGAAGCTTGGCACTGATGGCTAGATCATGCCTGACCTGTCTCTGAAACAAACCATAATATACAATTGTAATTCCTATAACTGTAGCAAGGATAGCAATTATTGCTATCCCCACCATTCTCATATTAATTTTGGCTTTCATTCTATTACATACCCGACATTTCTCACTGTCCTAATCCTATTACCGTAATTAAGAAGCTTCTGTCTAAGAGTCTTAACATGCATATCTAATGTCCTAGACTCACCCTCATAATCTATTCCCCACACTTCCTCTAGAATCTTACTTCGATTAAGGACTATGCCCTTATTGAGAAGCAGCAGAGAAAGCAACTGGTATTCTTTGTAGGTAAGATCGATGGTCTGCCCCTCTAATATCACCTCATGCTTCTCCTCATCTATTCTCAAATCATCCAAGAATAGATTGTTAGCCACCTCTGGCTCACTGCGTCTAAGTAATGCCTTAACTCGTGATATAAGCTCCATAACTGAAAATGGCTTCTTGATATAATCATCTGCTCCATTCTCGATACCCTTGACTAAGTCCAAATCAGTAGTCTTAGCAGTAACCATAATAACTGGTATCTTCTTGGTATCTGGGCGCAAGCGTAACTTTCTCACTATTTCATTGCCATCCTCATCAGGAAGCATTACGTCCACTAGGATAAGTCCTGGCAGTATATCGTCCAATCGCTTATAAAAATCCTTAGCGCAAGGAAATCCCTGTACCTTATGACCCGCATTCATAAGAGCGAATTCCTCAATCTCTCTGATATTATCATCATCCTCAATGATATAAATTAAAGCCATAGTCTCACCTACTTTTTGCTAGATTTCTTTTTCTTTATTTTATCATTAACTTTCTTAAGGGAATATC
>JAILNO010000141.1 GCA_024691465.1 Pseudobutyrivibrio sp.
CTACTTCATCCTTAGATAGCATTGGAAGCTCGTAGCTTTCATCTGCCATAATGATGGTTACCACATTAGTATCTGTCCCAAAGCCTGCCCCCTGAGTACGAAGATTGTTGGCTACGATCATATCCACATTCTTCTTGGCCAGCTTCTTTTTAGAATTCTCCAGCATGTTCTCCGTCTCCATAGAGAATCCGCAGATGAACTGTCCCTCTCTTCTGTGAGAACCAAGGTATGCCAAAATATCTTCCGTACGCTCAAGCTCTATACTGGCTGCTTCCCCATCCTTTTTCTTTATCTTCTCCGATGCCACATTAAGTGGTCTGTAATCGGCTACTGCTGCACTCTTAATAATTATGTCAGAATCAGCTGCCCTGGACTTAACTGCCTCGGCCATCTCAGCTGCACTTCTAACATCTACTACCTCTACAAACATAGGTGGCTCTATTGAAACTGGACCAGAGACTAAAGTAACTTCCGCCCCACGCTCCATGGCCGCCTTAGCAATAGCGTATCCCATCTTGCCCGTGCTGTGATTAGTAATGTAACGCACTGGGTCTATGGCCTCCTCAGTAGGTCCTGCTGTAACAAGCACCTTCTTGCCGACCAAATCCTTCTCATGGGCAAGCTCCCTAAGGATGTACTGCAAGAGCACCTCTGGCTCTGGCATCTTGCCCGCACCTGTATCACCACAGGCCAGATATCCGCTGGCAGGATCAATTATCTCGAATCCGTATCCACGAAGTATCTCAAGATTATCCTGCACTATTGGATTAGTGAACATATTGGTATTCATCGCTGGACTAATCAGCTTCTTGCACTTAGCTGCAAGTATGGTGGTGGTAAGCATATCGTCTGCTATACCATGGGCCATCTTGCCAATTACATTGGCACTGGCAGGAGCCACCATAAATATATCTGCACGCTTGGCAAGAGCCACATGCTCCACGTTGAACTGGAAATTCCTATCAAAAGTGTCCACTAGACATTTATTAGATGTAAGAGTCTCAAAGGTAATTGGGTTAATGAAATTGGTAGCATTCTTAGTCATAATCACATGGACATCTGCCCCTAGCTTAACCAGAGCTGATGCCAGACTAGCTATCTTATATGCTGCTATGGATCCCGTTACTCCCAGCACTACACATTTATCCTTTAACATAATCGCCTCCGAAATTCTATAACTCACTAATTGCTGTTACGCTAGCTTTGCTATTTAAATAAAGCTAATTGATTAGTTGGCATATGAGCCAGCTGGTTTAATCTTATCAAGTACGATACCTACCAGGTATACGATGATTCCGCCTACAATGGCCTCGATAACACCATTGAAACTAATAACTCCGCCAATCATTGCAAGGAGTGCATCAGCTGCTACTCCTACTGCCTCAGCATATGGTTCCTTGTAAAGCACGTAGATACCGCCCATTACAAGTATAGTATTAGTCATGGCTCCGCAGATACCTGCTGTGATAAATCCAAGGGCCTTAGCATCCTTGTTCATGAATAGATACTCAATGATTACAAAGGCTACTACACCAATTATAACACCAAGTGCTACCTTGCCTGTAAATGCCATAGTCTCAACCATCTTATTAGTAAAAGCATACACGCCAAAGCCAATAATGAATGATGCTACTGCATTAATAATTGAACCGTAGATTACCTTCTTGTCAGATGCAATTGCCTTCTTGATTCCAATATATACGAAATAAGGCACCACGCCAATAAGAATTCTTGGCACGAAAGCTATAAACAAACTCTTGAAGATAAGTGCTGCTGTAGCTGCAGCTCCCTCTGGGCTAAGTGTGCTCACTGCAATAACAGGTGAGAATACGAAAGCAGAAAGAGATGTAGGTGCAATAGTACTCTTCAGGAAACTGGTAAGTCCGAATACGCCACCAAGAAAAGCTCCTCTCTTAGGTCCTAAGAATAGAGATCCTAAGATAACTGGAATATGAATTGTGGTTGCATTAATAACTACGAGGGGAATAAACCCGAGTGGTGTGACAGCCATAACACAAATGATGGCTGCAAATAGAGCTGTAAGAACCAGCTCATAGGTTTTTGAATTGTTGCTTTGCATTTGTTCCTCCTTTTGGTAGAAGCCTTAATAGGTCTCCTCCTAGTAAATAACAATGAATAAGCGTTTAACAGCAATGAGATTTTACCATCTTTTTAACATAAGAACAATAAAAATTGCTATAATTCCACTATGAGAAAAATATACTTAGCCCCTTTGGAGGGCGTAACTGACAGCATATATAGGAACACCTATATGAAATACTATGGCGGAGTTGATAAGGTCTACACTCCCTTCATCTCCCCTAATTCAACTTTTAAATTTACCACTAGAGAGTACAAGGATATAGACCCTGAGAAGAATGACATATCATACACCGTTCCTCAGCTACTCACCAACAAGTCTGAGCACTTCCTGTGGGCCGCAGCTGAGATATCCGCATTAGGCTTTAGGGAGATTAATTTCAACCTGGGATGCCCCAGCGGTACCGTCGTGGCTAAGCGCAAGGGCTCTGGCCTCCTGTACTACCCTGAGGAATTAGACGAGACCCTCTATGAGATATTCGATGGCCTACCTGCTGTATGCCAGGAAAAAGGGACGCCTGTCCCTGATATATCTATTAAGACCAGGCTCGGCAAAACTGACCCAGAGGAGTTCTATGAGATACTGAATATCTATAACAAGTACCCTATCTCGGAACTCACCATTCATCCTAGGATTCAGTCAGACTTCTACAGGCAGCCTATTCGCCCTGAGTTCTTTGACTATGCCATAACCCATAACAAGGCTCCACTAGTATTCAATGGCGATGTGACATCTATTGCAGCCATCCATGAGCTGGAGGATAGATATCCTACTGTAGCGTCCATTATGATAGGCCGCGCACTCATCTCTAATCCTGGTCTTGCCATGAATTATAAGAATGGCCTGACTGATGCTGATTTTTCCACAGACTATGCCGTCTTCAAGTCCTTTCACAATGAGTTACTTTTACAGTATCGGGAAGTGCTATCCGGAGAGAAGCCTGTGCTACATCGCATGAAGGAGTTCTGGGGATACTGGAGCAATCTATTCCCAGACTATGACAAGGATATTAAAAAGATACGCAAGTCCAACCGTATAAACGAATATAAGGCAAACGTGCAATCACTTCTCAGTAAATAACAAAATCCCAAACCAGCTAATGCTGATTTGGGATTATTTATATTACTTAACTCTGCCACTCTCTCGCATCTCTTGCTCAAAGGCCTCAGGATTCTTCAGGTAGTAGTCCTGATGCTCCTCCTCTGCCTCATAGAAGCTCTTAAATGGCTCTAATGCTATCTTAGCTTCCTTGCCGCTAGTAGCTTCTAGCTCCTTGATCTTGGCCATGGCCATGGCTTTCTCTTCCTCAGTCTGATAATAGATAGCAAGGGTATATGAGAAGCCCTTGTCAATGAACTGTCCCTCTCCGTCGAAAGGATCTACATTAGCCAGATAGATATCAAGCAGCTTGTCATAAGTAACATTACTGCTGTCATAGGTGAGCTCAATAGTCTCTCTATGACCTGTCCTCTGTGCCTTCACATCCTCATAGGTAGGATTCACTTCATCACCGCCTGAGTAACCACATGTAACCTGATCCACTCCGTATATCTTATAGATTGGTGTAACACACCAGAAGCATCCGCCTGCAAAATAAGCCTTCATAAATTATGTCTCCAAAATTAGATTATTTAAGTGCCATAGTTTCCATTTCCTTGGCAATTCTATTGATGGTCTCGAGTGTATCATTCATACTAGCAAGCACATCCATAGTGTCATCACTTACAGAACCAACTGTATCGGTAGCTGCTGCCACCTCCTCAGATGTAGCTGATAGATTAGTGATATTATCCATAATCTCAGAATTGGCTGAGATTACGCTATCAACTGACTGTTTAACTCCAACTACGCCCTCACGCAACTCATCAGTCTCATCCTTGATGGCATCCAACTTAGTACCAGTCTCAGAGATAAGCTCGTTCTGCTTGTTTGCATATTCAGCTGACTTAGACATAGCAGAAGCAGCAGAACGTGCATCTGATGTAAGTCTCTCGATAATCTTAGCAATCTCCTCAGTAGCCTCACGTGTACTCTCAGATAGTGCTCTGATTTCATCAGCAACTACTGCGAATCCCTTACCTGCCTCACCAGCACGAGCAGCCTCGATTGAAGCATTAAGCGCAAGTAAGTTAGTCTGGCTAGAAATACCAAGGATAGTCTCTGTAATACCTTGGATATCCTGAATACTCTCATTAAGAGCCTGTGTAGTCTCACTAGTCTCGATATTGATATTAGCAACCTTCTCAGCCTGGCTCTTCAGCTGATTGATAAGCTCTACGCCCTCATTAACTGAATTCTCTACTCGACTAGATACATCATCAATTGTGTTAGCCTCAGAACCAACTGTCTGGATGCTCTCCTGAATGATAGATGTCTTGTTAGTCTGATTCTCAATAGCT
>JAILNO010000144.1 GCA_024691465.1 Pseudobutyrivibrio sp.
TACAGTAAGGTCGATTGGCTTAGATAAATCAAGGGAGAAAATACCCATGATAGACTTGGCGTCGATTACATAACGTCCGCTAACAAGATCGAAATCATAGTCAAACTGTGAAATAGTATTAACGAATGACTTAACCTTGTCGATTGAGTTAAGAGAAATTTGAACTGTTTTCATCCTGCTTGCCTCCTCTAATAGTTTTAAAATATAAATTTATACTAAAACAATGGTACCTAAAAGTCAATAAAGTATTGCACTTTTAACAAAAATAGAAAGGTTTTTAATCTAATGAAAAAAGCTGCTTTACATAACCTTGGTTGTAAGGTTAATGCATATGAAACTGAAGCGATGGAAGAGCTCCTCAAAAAAGACGGTTTTACAATCGTAGGCTTCGATGAGAGCGCCGATGTTTACGTAATAAATACATGTTCCGTAACGAATATTGCTGACAGAAAATCTCGTCAGATGATTCATAAATGTAAAAAGTTAAATCCAGATGCATGCGTTGTGGCTGCCGGCTGTTATGTGCAGAATTTTGGTAAAGATATTGCAGATGAGCTTGGTGCAGACATTATTCTTGGCAACAATAAAAAGAATGAATTGGTAGCAAAGGTTCATGAATTCTTCGAGAAACGTGATTCTTTGGAAGGCCCAATTCTTGAATGTGTTGATATAAATGATGGGAACGTTGCATATGAAAATATGATTATCGAAAAGGACTCTGAGCATACACGAGCTTTTGTTAAGGTTCAGGACGGCTGTAATCAATTCTGCAGTTATTGCATTATTCCTTTTGCAAGAGGTCGTATTAGAAGTAGAGATATTGATGATGTAATCAAGGAAGTTACTGGCCTTGCACAAGCTGGATACAAAGAGGTTGTCATTACAGGAATCCATCTTTCATCTTATGGTAATGGTAAGGATTACGACTTAGCTGATTTGCTTGAAGCTGTTCATACAATAGATGGAATTGAACGTATTCGCATGGGTTCACTTGAGCCACAGATAGTGACAGAAGATTTTGCAAAGAGAGTTTCTGCCCTTGAAAAGATGTGTCCTCATTTCCATCTTTCTCTTCAGTCAGGTTGCGATACAGTTCTTAAAAGAATGAACAGAAAATACACAATTGAGGAGTATACTAAGGGAGTTAATATTCTTAGAAAATATTTTGATGAGCCAGCAATTACTACTGATATCATCGTAGGTTTTCCAGGGGAGACTCTAGAAGAGTTTGAAACAACCCTTAATTATGTGGATGAGATAGCTTTTGCAGAGTTACATGTATTTGCCTATTCAAAGAGAGCTGGTACTAGGGCTGCTTCTATGCCTAATCAGATTATTAATGCTGTTAAGAAAGAGAGAAGCGCTCTTCTTATAGCAAGGGGCATTGATAATACTTACGCATATCGCAATTCTCACGTAGGCAAGACACTTGATATTCTATTTGAAGAGCAAGCTACTATTAATGGTGTTGATTACTTTATAGGTTTCTCTAAAGAGTATATTAAGTGTGCAATTAAGTGCGATGGAAGAGACTTATCTAACACAATTATCAAGGCTAAGGGGGTAGCTCTCATGGAAGATGGGGAGCACTTGCTTGTTGAAATTTAGCCATTTGTATATTAAAATTATTTAAATGGTAACATGCTGTAGGATTATTTCATTTTAAGAGACGAGGTTGAAATGGCAGATTTAAGTAACACACAATATTTTAAAGTTCAAAAAGAGAATCCTGTTGGCGTTAAGGACGTATTAGAGCAGGTTTACGGAGCTTTGTCAGAAAAAGGCTATAATCCAGTTAATCAGATTGTTGGTTATATTATGTCGGGAGACCCTACATATATAACTAGTCATAATAATGCTAGAAGCCTTATTATGAAGGTTGAACGTGATGAATTAGTTGAAGAGCTACTCAAAGAATATATTATTAGCGAGAGCTGGAATAAGTAATGAGTGGCAGAATACTTGGTCTTGATTATGGAACGAAGACAGTTGGGGTCGCAGTTAGTGACCCTTTACTTTTGACTGCACAGGAGCTTGAGACAATTACTAGAGATAGAGCTAGTGCTCTTAGGCATACTTTGGTCAGAATCAAGGAGCTATGTGATACATATGAGGTAGAGCGTATCGTATTGGGATACCCTAGGAATATGGATGATAGCGAGGGTTTTCGTTGCGAAGATACACTGAAATTTAAGTCACTCTTGGAAAAGAGAGTAGACATTCCTATTGTGTTAGTCGATGAGAGATTGACTACCGTATATGCGGATGAGATACTAGCTGAATCTAATGTTGCGAAGAAGGATCGCAAGAAATACATTGATCAGATAGCAGCCGCAATTATTTTGCAGGATTACCTAGATAATTATAAGGAGTAATTTATGGATTCAATAATTTTATCCGGAGTAGATGGTGAAGATTTAAAAGTATATATTCTTGAAGAGACCCAGCTTTCAGGAAACAAATACTTACTTGTTTGCGATAACCAGGATGAAGATGAAGATAGCAACGCATTCATTCTTAAAGAGATTCAAGAAGATAATTCAGATGTTATCTACGAGATAGTAGAGGACGAGGTTGAATTTGATGCAGTAGCAAAATTATTTGAAGAATTAGTTAGCGACGAGGCTAACATTGAGTATTAATTAAGATTTTTTAGGAGGTTTATTTTTTGAAGAAGAAAACTGAACAGACAGCTGAAAGGCTAAAGATTATTCCACTTGGAGGTCTTGAGCAAATCGGCATGAATATTACTGCTTTCGAATATGGAGACAGTATTATTGTTGTGGATTGCGGACTTTCATTTCCTGAAGACGATATGCTGGGCGTAGATCTGGTTATTCCAGATGTTTCATATCTGAAGGAGAATCAAGACAAGCTTAAAGGCTTTTTTATCACCCATGGTCACGAGGATCATATAGGTGCTATTCCTTATGTATTTAAGGATCTTAACGTGTGTCCTATATACTCAACTAAGCTTACAAACGGCTTGATTGAGCATAAGCTGGAAGAACACAAGATGCTTACAAAGGTTAAGCGCAAGGTAGTTAAATATGGTACACATATCAATGCTGGCGATTTTAGAGTTGAGTTCATTCGTACTAATCATAGTATTCAGGATGCGGCTGCTCTTGCTATTTATTCTCCAGCAGGTATTGTTGTGCATACTGGCGATTTCAAGGTGGATTACACACCAGTATATGGTGATCCTATTGATCTACAGAGATTAGGAGAGATTGGTAAGAAGGGTGTACTTGCCCTTATGTGCGATTCTACTAATGCTGAGCGCCCAGGATTTACTGCTTCAGAGAAGACAGTTGGTAAGACAATTGATTCTATTTTTGCTGATAATGATAGTAGTAGAATTATAGTTGCTACTTTTGCTTCTAATGTAGATAGAGTACAGCAGATTATTAACTCTGCGGATAAGTACGGCAGGAAGGTGTGCGTAGAGGGCAGATCTATGGTTAATACCATTGAGACTGCTTCTAAGCTTGGATATCTTCAGATTCCAGACAATACACTGATTGATATTGATTCCCTTAAGTCATATCCAGATGAGAAGGTAGTACTTGTTACTACTGGTTCTCAGGGTGAGTCTATGGCTGCTTTATCTAGAATGGCTAATGGTACACACAAGAAGGTACAGATTAAGCCGGGAGATTTAATCGTATTTTCTTCTCATCCTATTCCTGGTAATGAGAAGGCTGTATCTAATGTTATCAATGACCTTACCATGAGAGGTGCTGAGATAGTAATGCAGGATGTGCACGTTTCTGGACATGCTTGCGCAGAAGAGATTAAGCTTATTTACTCTCTTGTAAGACCTCAGTTTGCAATTCCTGTGCACGGCGAGTATAAGCATCTGGTAGCTCAGGCTAATATTGCTAAATCACTTGGTTGGGATAGCGATCATATTAAGATTATTCGTTCTGGAGATGTCCTTGAGCTAGGCGAGAATTACTCTAAGGTTACAGGTCATGTCCACACTGGTGCTATTATGGTTGATGGTATCGGCGTAGGCGATGTAGGTAATATAGTTCTTAGAGATAGACAGAAGCTTGCTGAAGATGGAATCATTATAGTAGTACTTACTCTTGATGGCGGTTCAGGACAGGTACTTGCTGGTCCTGATATCGTTTCTCGTGGTTTCGTATATGTCAGAGACTCTGAGGATCTTATGGAGAGTGCTAGGGCTGTATTAAGCGAGACTATGGAGTCTCTCGAGGAGAAGAATATTACTGATTGGAATAAGATTAAGTCTGAGATTAGAGACAATCTCTCTGATTTCGTATGGCATGAGACCCAGAGACGTCCTATGATTATTCCAATTATTATGGAAGTATAAAATGATTGTTGATGAGAGATATACTACTTACTTAAATAGTTTATATCCACAGCTTAGCCCAGAGCTTGAGGCTATTAGAACAGAGGCGTTGGAGGCTTTTGTTCCAATTATCAGGCCTGAGACTGTTAATTTGCTACAGACTCTGATTTCTATGAATAAGCCACGTAAGATTCTAGAGGTAGGGGCCGCTGTAGGTTTCTCTGCAAGCCTTATGGCAGAGTTTGCGGGGGGTGATGTTACTATTACCACTATTGAGAATTATGAGCCACGTATACCTATTGCCAGGGAGAATTTCAAGCGAGCTGGCAAGGAGGGACAGATTACTCTTCTAGAGGGAGATGCAATGGATATTCTTCCTACCTTAGACGGGCCATATGATTTTATTTTTATGGACGCGGCTAAGGGACAGTACATTAACTTCTGGCCAGAGATTAAGAGGCTTATTAGAGATGGTGGTACTGTCGTCACTGATAATGTGCTTCAGGATGGCGATATTATCGAGTCAAGGTATGCTATTACTCGGAGGAATAGGACTATCCACAAGAGGATGCGAGACTATTTATTCGAGCTGACTCATGATAAGGAATTTAATACTACTATATTGCCTTTAGGCGATGGCGTTAGTATTAGCGTGAAAGGAATATAATGAGAGATACAGAATTACTAGTTCCAGCCAGCAATCTAGAGGTACTTAAGGTTGCTGTTATCTATGGAGCTGATGCAGTTTATATTGGTGGAGAAGTATATGGCCTTAGAGCTAAGGCTAAGAACTTCTCTAAAGAAGATATGATAGAGGGTATTGCTTTTGCTCATAAGCACGGAGTCAAGGTATATGTCACAGCTAATATACTTGCTCATAATGGTGACTTAGAAGGAGTTAAGGAATATTTTAAAGAGCTTAATGAGATTAAGCCAGATGCTTTGATTATTGCTGATCCAGCAATTTTCATGCTTGCTAAGGAGATATGTCCAGATATTGAGCGACATGTCAGTACACAGGCTAATAACACTAATTACGGTACATATAATTTCTGGTATGGTCTAGGTGCTAAGCGCGTAGTTTCAGCTAGAGAGCTCTCATTAAAGGAGATTAAAGAAATCAGAGCTAATATCCCTGATGATCTTGAGATTGAGACCTTTATCCATGGTGCTATGTGCATTTCATATTCAGGTCGTTGCCTTCTCTCTAATTATTTTACTGGCCGTGATGCTAATCAGGGGGAGTGTACTCATCCATGCAGATGGAAGTATTCTGTTGTAGAGGAGCAGAGACCAGGCGAGTATCTTCCTGTATATGAGAATGAGCGTGGTACGTATATTTTTAACTCTAAGGATCTCTGTATGATAGAGCATGTACCTGATTTACTTTCTTCTGGTATAGATAGCTTCAAGATAGAAGGTCGAATGAAGACAGCACTCTATGTTGCTACAGTAGCTCGCACATATAGGAAGGCTATTGATGATTGTATGGAGTCAGAGGAGAAATACCTGGCTAATTTAGATTGGTATAAAGAACAGATTTCTGCATGCACATATCGTCAGTTTACTACTGGATTTTTCTATGGTAAGCCTTCAGATGAGTCACAGATATACGATAATAATACTTACAATATAGGTTATACATATCTAGGAATCTCTGGTGCGGTTTCCGATGATGGATATTTTGAAATTGAGCAGCGCAATAAATTTTCAGTGGGCGAAACTATTGAAATTATGAAGCCAAACGGTAATAATATAGAGGTAGAAGTTCTAGGAATTAAGAATGAGGAAGGAGAGGATATGGAGAGCTGTCCACATCCTAAGCAGAAGCTGTTTATTAAGCTTAGCACCACTCCTGATGAGTTTGATATTCTTAGACGTAGAGAAGCATAAGTTTTAATTACGAGGAGATAACAATGGCAGATAGCAAATATGTAGCTTATGTAGGCACCTACACTCACGAAACTAGTGTTGGTATTTATGTGTATGATGTTAATCCTGATACCGGTGTTATGGTTCAGCAGAGTGTATCACCTATAAATAATCCATCAGATATTATTAATTCAAAGGATAATAAATACCTATATTCAATTGCTGATGAGGGTGTTGCCTCATTTAAGATTCTTGATAATGGTGATTTAGAGAAGATGAATCAGGAATGGGTCGGCGGTATGAGAGGCTGTAACCTGTGTGTTGATTCTCAGAATAGATATTTGTTTGTTGCAGGATATCATGACGGACGTGTAACTATGATGTCTCTTAACGAAGACGGTAGCATTGGCGGTATTGCAGATGGTATTTTCCACCAGGGTATTGGTAAGTCTGTAGCTGAGCGTCCACTTTATCCTCATTGTACATGTGTGGTACTTACTCCTGATGAGCAGTATCTTTGTGCAGTGGAGAATGGTCTCCATCAGATTAAGATATATGAGATAGATTACGAGATGGGCAAGCTTCGTCTGGCAGATATTGTCAGATGCACTATGGGCTCTGCACCACTTAAGATGAAGTTCTCACAGGATGGCAAGTATGCTTATGTAATTACTGAGATGTCTAATGAGATATTAGTTTACGATTATCATATTATTGATGGTCATCCTGATTTCGAGAATATCCAGACTGCATCATTATTAGTTGGTGAGGACGAAGAGATTAGTACAGGAACTAATATTAAGTTCGGTGAGGATGATAAGTTCGTATACGCTAGTGTGGACGGTCTTAATGCTGTATGCATGTATAAGAGAGATCCTAAGACTGGCAAGATAGAGTATTTCTCTCACAGTTTCATTAGTGGTGATTATCCTAAGAGTTTTGCTATTTTACCTAAGGATAAGTTTTTCGTTTCACTTAATCATGATACTAATGAGATTAGGAGTTTTACAATTGATAAAGAGGCAGGACATTCATTGATGCAGAATGCACCAATTAAAATTGCTAAGCCTAATAGTATTGTTGTTGTAAAGATTAAATAGCATTTTTTAAGGGGCTGTGACTGCAGCCCCTTTTTTTAGGGAGGACGTATGGCAGGTTCTAGTTTTGGCAACAGGATTTCAATAACTACTTGGGGAGAATCACATGGTAAGGCTTTAGGTGTAGTAATAGATGGATTCCCAGCTGGACTTCCATTATCTGAAGAGGATATTCAGCCATTTTTAGATAGGAGGAAGCCCGGTCAGTCTAAATATACCACGGCCCGAGCTGAGGGAGATGAGGTTAAGATTCTCTCAGGTGTGTTTGAGGGAGTTACTACGGGTACACCTATTTCGCTTATGGTTGAGAATAAGGACCAGCATTCTAAAGATTATGGGAATATTGCTCACTCTTTTAGACCAGGACATGCAGACTATGGTTTCTATGAGAAATATGGTATAAGAGACTATCGTGGCGGTGGCAGATCATCTGGAAGAGAGACTATAGGCAGAGTGGCTGCAGGTGCTATATGTGCTAAGCTGCTTAGTGAGATTGGCATTACAGTCTGTGCATATACTAAGTCTATCGGAGATATTAAGATATTTGATTTCGATTTGTCAGAGCGAGATAACAATCCTCTGTGCATGCCAGATCCAGCTGCTGCTAAGAAAGCAGAGGAGTATTTAGAAGCTTGTATGCTTAATAAGGATAGTGCTGGTGGTGTTATTGAGTGCCTCATTACTGGCGCCCCAGCAGGATTAGGCGATCCTGTATTTGATAAGTTGGATGCCAGACTTGCTCAAGCCCTTGTTTCTATAGGCTCTGTAAAGGGTGTAGAGATAGGTGATGGCTTCGCTGCTAGCAAGACCATGGGCAGTATCAATAATGATAATTTTAGAATTAAGGATGGTCAGGTTGTTAAGACCTCTAATCATAGCGGCGGTATATTAGGAGGCATATCCGATGGTGATGATATTATAGTCAGATGTGCTATTAAGCCTACTCCTTCTATCTCTCAGATTCAGGAGACTGTTAATGAGGATTTAGAGGAATTGGATATCGAGATACATGGTAGACACGATCCTGTTATCGTGCCTAGAGCTGTGGTTGTTGTAGAAGCTATGTGTGCAATTACCATATGCGATGCTCTACTTAGTCATATGACTGATAGAGTGGATTATATTAAGGAGTTTTATAAGAATTGAAGTACGAGTTATTAAAGACTGAGGGTAGAGCTAAGAGAGGCCGTTTTCACACTGTTCATGGTGTGATAGAGACACCTGTATTCATGAATGTTGGAACAGTGGCTGCCATCAAGGGGGCAGTTTCAACTGATGACCTTAGACAGATTAAGACTCAGGTAGAATTATCTAATACATATCACCTACATGTACGTACTGGTGATAAGCTTATTAAGGAGCTTGGAGGCCTGCACAAGTTCATGGCTTGGGATAAGCCTATTCTTACTGATTCAGGTGGATTTCAGGTATTTTCTCTTGCTGGTATCAGGAAGATTAAGGAAGAGGGCGTTACTTTTAATTCCCATATCGATGGCCGCAAGATATTCATGGGACCTGAGGAGTCTATGCAGATTCAATCCAATCTGGGCTCAACTATAGCTATGGCATTCGATGAGTGTCCACCAGCTCTTGCAGAGCGTAAGTATGTAGAGGATTCCGTTGCCAGAACTACCAGATGGTTATATAGATGTAAGGATGAGATGGCTAGACTTAATTCTCTTGATGATACTATTAACAAGGAGCAATTACTGTTTGGTATTAATCAGGGAGCTATTTATAATGATATTCGTATAGAGCACGCCAAGGCTATTTCAGAGCTTGATTTAGCAGGATATGCTGTAGGTGGACTTGCTGTTGGAGAGAGTCATGAGCAGATGTATGATGTGCTTGATCATGTAGTTCCATATCTTCCACAGAACAAGCCTACATATCTTATGGGTGTTGGCACTCCAGCCAATATACTTGAGGCAGTTGAGCGTGGCGTTGATTTCTTCGACTGTGTATACCCTAGTCGTAATGGTAGACATGGTCATGTATATACTAATCACGGTAAGCTCAATCTATTCAACCAGAAGTTTGAGAAAGATATGAGACCTATTGAAGAGGGCTGTAATTGCCCTGCCTGTCGAACATATTCTAGAGCATATATTCGTCATCTTCTCAAGGCGAAAGAGATGCTTGGTATGAGACTTTGTGTACTTCATAATCTATATTTCTACAATACTATGATGGAAGAGATTAGAGATGCACTTGATGCTGGCATGTTTGCTACATATAAGAAGAATAAGCTGGCCTCTATGGAAGCAGGAGAGGAATAATTATTAAAATTATATAAAATAGTCTATTTTTCTTGCATGAACTATCTTATTTATGTACAATATTTTTCAGTGATTGACCTATGAGGTCATAATTTAGGAGGAATAATTCGATGAATATTTTAATGGCTAGCGCAATGAATAGCTCACTTAGCTTAATTATTTGGGTAGTGGTTCTTTTCGTATTCATGTACTTTTTCATGATTCGTCCACAGCAGAAGGAGCAGAAAGAGAAGACAGCTATGATGTCATCTCTTGCAATTGGCGACACAGTACTTACTACTAGTGGATTCTATGGCGTAGTTATCGCTATTCCAGATGATACAACAGTTATCGTTGAGTTTGGTAGCAATAAGAACTGCCGTATCCCTATGCAGAAGGCTGCTGTTGCACAGGTAGAGAAGCCTGAGGATGCAGTTAAGTCTACTACAAGCGATGTAGAGAAGAAATAGTTCAAATTAAAAGAAGTCCGTAAGGACTTCTTTTTTTTACTATTTTTTCTTTTTTAATCTGATATATTGAGAACTCTTATTGAGAAGTGATTTGGTTGAGGCTACCGGATGTGTGAATTTAGCAATATGTCTAAACTGACCTCTCTGAGTCTCAGTTGCATTTTTAATCCATTGCATAACGGCCTCGGTTGATAATTGCTCTTTGATTTCTTCAATTTTTTCTGCAGTGAGTTCTCTCTTAACCAAGGCGGCTTCCTTACGCTCGTAAGCCTTTTCAATTCTGGCAATCTTAGCATCGTATAGATTGGTCTGTATGGTTTCGACTCGCTCGGCCATCTGTGCATTGATTTGATCATTAATCCTCTCGAAGTCCTTAGCAAAGCTGGTAAGAGCTGATACAGTCAGAGCCATATCCATGCCAAAGAGGAACATAAATATCAGAGCCAATAATTCTATCAAGACGCTTGGTATTATGCTGATTACACCTATTATAGGTGGAATAATAAATTGTGTTACAACTATACCAGCTATTCCGAAGCAGAAAGTAAAGATTAGACACACACGACCGTTAATATTAAGAGGCATATTGGAATAGTCCCACCATCTGGCGTGGAACCTCTTCTCTAATACATAAGAAGTGCAATATTCCAGGATAAATGATCCTAAAGCACATCCTATGAAAATGGTGATATAGGACGCATTCCTTAGTCCATCAAATGGTAAATCAATAAATAATATCTGTGCTAAAGTAGCACCTACACCGTATAATGGAATGCAAGGTCCGTAGAGGAATCCTCTGTTCTGCCATGACTTTTCATTGATGGTACAGTAGATTGTCTCATATATCCAACCTATGAAGCTATATATTATAAAATATACGAAATACTTACTTATCATAAATCCCCCTTTTGGTAATATCAGAATCTATGACTTCTTGCGGGAAAAAAATGAAAACTCCCGCAAGAATCCTGCTTCGCAGGACAACTTTTCCATTACATGTAAAAGTTGGTCAGATACGATTCCTGTTTTTCTGATGAAAAACAAGAATCTATAACCTTATAAAATAGTATAGTGAAACTATTATTAAAATTAAAGGTTATAGTTCATATATTTTTCTTAATAAAATGATACAATAAAATATAATTGACAACTATCTAGAGAGGTATAGTTATGATAGGAATTAATT
>JAILNO010000210.1 GCA_024691465.1 Pseudobutyrivibrio sp.
TATTATTAGTGTTAAGATAGTTGATCAAAGAGGGAGAAACGATGATTAACATACTAATTGCGGATGATGAGAAGCCAATAGCGGATCTTCTTAAAATGGGAATGACCAAAGCAGGGTATAACTGTTTCTGCGCCTATGATGGAAGCACTGCCCTTGAAGAGATCGAAAGGCAGCAGTTTGACTTGATTCTACTTGATGTGATGATGCCTAAGATTGATGGTTTTGAACTGATGGAATACATTAAGGACCTCAATATTCCTGTGGTATTCTTAACAGCCAAGACTTCTTTAAATGATAAGTTAAAGGGGCTTCATCTTGGGGCAGAGGATTACATTGTAAAGCCTTTTGAGATGCTCGAAGTAGCTGCCAGAGTGGAGGGAATCCTGCGCAGGCACGGGAAGCTATTAGATGTCATTACAATAGACGATCTGGAGATTAATACTTCTGCCATGACGGTGTCCCGCGATGGTGAGGAGATTATTCTTACTAAGAAGGAATATGACCTATTGCTTATGTTTGCACGCAATCCTGGTATTGTCCTATATAAGCAGGCTATCTATGAGCAGGTCTGGGGTGGAGACTATCCAGAGAGCACTAGGACTGTTGAGTTACACATTCAGAGACTTAAGAAGAAGCTTGATTGGTCGGACAAGATTAAGCCGGTCTATACCGTGGGATATCGATTGGTGGTGAATCAATGAATTTTCGTTTAAGACTAATTGTATCTTTTGCAATTTTAATGTCAGTTTCATTTGGTGTGGGAGGGACACTTCTCATCGCATCATCTTTTTATTCTGTCTTGCAAGAGGAACAGTCTGCCATTATTAACGAGTATGAGACACTTCAGAACAATCTTATAATGGTTAACTACTTCAGTAAGAGTGATTCGGATGTCAAGATAAATGAGTTAATAGACCAGATGTCTGAGCGCAACATGGCACACTGGCAGTCTATTTCAATAGAGACATCTGAGGATGTTATTTTACAAAGAGGCGATCAGAGTCTTCTCATACATGACAATAAGTCATTATATGAGAATACTTATCTGTACACCCGTATTAATGATGGTGGTAAGAGGAGATTGCTATTATATAGTGAACTTGATACTGATGATGGCATCATGTATTTAACGGCGTCATTTGACATTTCCGCTGCTTATAAGCACAGGTTTGAGCAACTGAGGCTGTTTTTTATAATTTATATATTAGTGGTTGCCATAAGTATACTTGTGGCTGTGATATGTGCCAATATACTTACTAAACGATTGAATAAGCTTAACGAGGTATCCAGAGAGATTGCCGAGGGGAATCTGTCCATTAGGACAGGCCTTAGGACTGGAGATGAATTCGAGCAGCTCTCTAGAGATTTCGATCTGATGGCAGATAAGCTTGAGGATACTATTAATCGACTTGAGGAGGATGTAGAGCGTAGGGAGAACTTCATGGGAGCTGTTGCCCATGAGCTGAAGACTCCACTTACCTCTATTATTGGCTACGCTGATCTCATCAGGCAGTGCAATCTAGAGGAGAGTGAGAGGATGACTGCTGCTAATTATATCTATTCCGAGGGGCAGCGCTTAGAGAATCTCTCCCATAAGATTCTGGATTTATTACTCATGGATAAGGACGCTTTCTCCATGAAGGAGATTAATATCAGGTCCTTAATTGAGCAGATAATTGTTACGACATATCCTTTGGCTAAACGCAAGCATGTGGAGCTGAAGGCCGCCAGTAATGAAGCTACTGTAATCTTAGAACCAGATCTTGTTAAGTCACTTCTGTATAATCTCATAGACAATGCAGTGAAAGCTACGCCAGAAGGAGGCGTGGTTACAGTTACAGGTAAGGACATCCCAGGAGGTTGTGAGTTCACCGTTACTGATACAGGCTTTGGCATGGAGCAGGAAGAATTGTCGAAGATAACAGAGGCCTTTTACCGTGTAGACAAGTCTCGCTCGAGATCTCAAGGTGGAGTAGGACTGGGACTTACCTTATGTAATAGGATTGTGGATGTCCATAATGGTAGTATGGAATTTAAGAGTAAGCCAGGTAAGGGTAGTAAAGTAGTGGTACGACTCTTCGGAGAGCTACGAGAGGAGGTGCATGATGAAGAACAGATCTAATGCGTGCACTGCCGTTTTTATGGTAATCATTCTCGTGTTATGTGCATTTATTCCAGCGATTGTCCTTAGAGTAGTAGATAAGGCCACAGACGACAAAGTATATTATTCAGCTATTAAAGCAATTGAATTTGATAGCAATATTAGTAGTGCGGATATGCTTTATCTTATGCATAATGGTATTTCTATCGATGCTACTGAAGGGGAAATGAATTATAAACTAGCAGATCTCGATGAAGTGTTTGAAGCTGCAATCGCTCCTTATGTTGAAAAAGGGCTTATTTCTGAGGAGTTAATCAATAGTTCCGTAAGGGAGTATTATCCATATCGTCAATACAGCAGTACAGACTCTGCCAATTCAGGAACTTATTGGGTGGTTTCTATTGATAAAAGAGAACCAGATTTTCAATATTTGTACATGACTATCGATGACAGTACAGGTAATGTGCTCAGTTTGAATTATATTACTGAAAGTGATGTATATCAGCCTGATGAAGAGTCGCTGATAGCATTACATCAAGAACTGGTTAATACATATAGCGATTCAATTGGAACAGAGCTAACCACATATTC
>JAILNO010000004.1 GCA_024691465.1 Pseudobutyrivibrio sp.
ATCATTTTTTAATATGGCCTTATTCAAAAAGAATATTAGTAGGACATGGATAGTTGGATTGCTATATTTCATCCTTCTACTGATTGCGGTACCTATTAGTTTCGTAATTAATACATCTGATTTCGAAAACTTATGGGAAAGCGCTGCAGGTTACACTAAGACAATGATAATGTACAGGAACTTATCGTATATGCCAAATGGTGGATTTACGATGGTTGTAGCCATATTAGTGACAGGCATTACTTTCTACTTTTTATTTAACCGACGCGACAATTATATGATGCATGCCTATCCAGTCAGCAGGAAGAGTTTATATTTCACAGGACTTGTATCTTCTACACTAGTTGCTCTGTTACCACTTTTACTTAATGCAGTAATCACAACTATTGTATGCCTATCATCAAAAGCACACGCTTACGATGGAGTATGGTACTGGACGTTAGGTGCATCAGTTGCCACAGTATTATTTATAGCGATTTCGATGTTCTCTCTGATGGTATCAGGTCAGATTATTACAGGAGTTATTTTCTACTTCATATTTAATTTCCTGGTATTTCTGATGGAGCTCGCCTTCAGAATTACAGCTAGCCAGTTATTATTCGGACTAAGTGGAGCTACTGGTTATATTAATACTAATATTCTGACTCCATCAATCTTTATCGAGGACAAGTGTGGCATCAATGTAATAGAGTTACAAGACGATTATGGAAACCTCAAGTCATTTACAATTGAGATGGTAGGTGGCAAGTACTTAGGAATATATTTTGCAGCAGCCATAATTATCATAATTATTACATTCTTAATCTATAAGAAAAAGAAACTAGAGACTGTACACGATTTCATTGCTGTACCATTCCTCAAGCCAGTATTTACAGTGGGCATGTCATTCTTCATTTCCATGGTAGCTGGATCATTCGTAGCTGGAATGGTCAATGCAGGCAAGCCGCTTACATACTCTACTATGTTTACAGTAGCAATTATCTCCACACTGATAATAGGAGCCATCATATACTTTGCTACTAAGATGATGATTGAGAAGACTGTCAGAGTCTTCAAGCTTAAGAACTTCTGCCTATGCGGAGTATATACATTAGCTGCACTTGTAGCGATGTTATGCCTTAGATTCGATGTCTTCAATATCGAGAACAAGGTTCCTGATGTAGCAGACATTGAATGGGTAGGTGTCAATTGCGAATATATCATGGTTTTCCATCAGGAAGACCAGATAAAAGCAATCTGTGACCTACAAAGGAACTTCTTAGAAAATAAGAAGATAGTACGAGATGCCAATATCAAGTACAAGGATGTGTCAGGCAGCTACATCACCTTCAAGTACAAGCTTAAGAATGGAAAGAACCTTATCCGCGAATACTACGTGGTAGACCCAGACTCAACAGAGGTTAGTGCAGAATACACTGCAGCTACCCAACCTATTGAGGACTATTTAAACAAACCAGATATTATCAAGGAGCACGTCATTGGCAACATATGGAATGATTGCACCGTAGAGGAATTAACATTCTCTATCTATCGATACGATGAAGCAGCTAAGGACTTCACAGTATCATATGTAGACTTCGGCGACATGAGCAAGAAGGAACAGATTGCCAAGTGCCAGCGTGTATACGAGGCCTTCCTCAAGGATATCGATGAAGGCAACATATTCAAGACAGATTTCGGATCTAATTATGGAACTAACAGTGAGGATTTATACAATGACTTCACTTTCTATGTTTCCAACAAGAACACCGAGTACTTCTCAGATGAAGAGCATTACTGGGAGTACGGAGCTGACTACTACGGAGCCTCAGACCCAACCTATGGTCGCAGCATCTATGCGCAGCTCAACAAAGACTGTACTAATACCTTACAGGCCCTATACAATGAAGGCTACTACTTCGATGACTCAGATATTCTGACCTACGGAGAGTACAACCAGAAGATGGGCTACGAAGGTGACATGTACTATTAAATTGCTTATTTCTTAATTCTCTATCCGATACAATTCTCTAACGCCCCGAGGACCTCTCATCCTCGGGGCACTTTTTTGTCCAGGCCTCCCCTATGCATCCTAGCCGCAATCCTCACCCACCACATGAACTTCATCTAAGCACCCCTCCCTTATGCTGGCCTCCGCCATACTCTTTTGCTGGCATCGTCTGCGGATTATGATTTTCTAAGGGTCAAGTGTCGCTTTTATTATGGTGGGCGTTTTTTCAATTCTTTGCACTTCTGTCGGGATAGTATGCATGGGGGCAGACACTTATATTAAATTCAAGAGAAGCTTCTACAAGAACTTATGGGAGCAACTGCATGACCGTACGAGTGAGCTTAGAAAAATAGAAGCAGTTTATAATGTGAACTGGGCACGCGGAGCCATGGACGGCGCAGCGAGCCTTAAAATGAAACGGACTGATTTTTAAGGCGGTGCCCATTCACAAATAAACTGCTTCGTAATTTTACTTAGCAAACGGGTC
>JAILNO010000017.1 GCA_024691465.1 Pseudobutyrivibrio sp.
CTTTAGTTTTACTATCCTAGTAAACTATATAGCACTGATTATTGCAAGGGTTACGTGAGGGGAATTTTCATAACCTAAAGAGTAAAAATTTATATTAAGGAGTTGTCATCCTTTATACAATTGGAGGTTGACAATATAAAGCTGAAGAATATAAGAGGGATGATGTAATGGCAGACTAAGTACAATGCTGAAAGAGGAGTACTTAGATACTCGATTGTTACCTCGGGTCGCGCATTGAATGATAAAGAGGTTGATGAGGTTTGTGAAGGTGTGCGGCTTATGAAGATAAATTACAGGCTATACATAGCGCAAAAGAGGCGGGGATGAGTATCTGTAGTGGCGGTATTATTTGTCCCATTAGATATGATAATGAAAAAGTCCTTCTAAAGGATGTTGTTAAAATGTTGGGATTATCAGTTTTGATTGTTGCGGACGCAGGTCTTGGAACCATAAATGATGTGGTGACTACAGTAAGTTATATTTTAACAGAGGGTATTGAGATTAAAGGAATCATATTGAATAAATACACGGGAGATTTCATGCAAAGGGATAATATTTATATGATTGAAGAGCTTATGGGAATAAAAGTACGAAGAAACTTGGCATGAACGATTGTAAAAACAGAACATTTGTGCTAGATTACTTATGCGGTTTACCGCACTGAAAGTACCCATGACAGGGTGGTAGACTCCCGAGCCTATATGGTATCTGAGCAATTGGATACTAACGGAAGGGAGGTGGCGCTAGTGAGCGATTACGAAATCATAATGATAATGCTAGGTATCCTGGTATTGCCTTTCACGGCTTGTAGTTTTCTCCTCGCGTTGCTAAACTTTCTCGACAAGAGAAATAGTAAGCGCAAATAAAAATGCCTCTCCTGTCTGCCAACGGGAGAGGCTGTTGTTCTCATTGAGAACATAACTAGTTATTTTCTCAGGAGCATCCACTTTGGAATGGGTGCTTTCTTTATATATAATATAACATCAAATCCTCTTTTATTCAATGCTACATTATCCTAACGAATCATTATTTCGCTCTTACTATTTCTTCAGCCATATCTAGCATTTCTTCAGCTGAAATATCATTATCAAAGGTTCCTAGGTCATAGATAACATTATCCATTTCAAATATTACGTTTGAAACATAGCTTGTTTCACGTTCATCTGAACCATAACTGATAAAGTAATGGTCATCTGTTGCTTCGCGTTCACGTTCTTCTTCAGTAGGTTCAGAGCCTTCTTCGACAGGTAAAAATAAATATTCATCTACGCTGTAATAAATATCTACGCCATCAACTGTACGAGTTTCTAATGCTCTAGTTGCATCAACAGATTCTCTAGTTATATGTTCCTCTGAAATAACAGGGCTAGTTGAAATGTAAATATATGGTGAACCATCCCTCTCATATTGAAGATATATTTCTTTGTACTCATGCAAGGTGTGACTATCTTCATCTTCAATTCGACTTGATTCTGTTTCCATGTATGAAAAAGAATATCCATTAGTGAAATTCTCTATAGCAACAATATCTAGACTAGTTTTCTCCTCAAGCTTTTCTAAATCATCAAAATTTGTTGTTTTAGAATATAAATCATTATGGCTTATTATACTAGCAGCCTTACCAGCAGCAAATGCAGTACCACCAACAAGTACTAAGCAAGCAGCTGTTACAGTTGCTATTTTCTTTATATTAAATAGTGATTTCATATGGCCTCCATTCTTTTCACCAATTGCATTATTAATCTGATGTATCAAATGTTCTTTTTCAATTGTTGAAAACTGGAGTTCATCCATGGACTTTTTATAATCTTTAATTATTTCATTATTCATAAAGTTCACCTGCCTTAATACTAATTGCATTATCCCGAGTCAAAGATTTCTTTAGCTCTTGCCGTCCTCTAGAAAGATATTTGGAGACAGCAGAGATTGGCTTACCCATAACTGCTGAAATCTCTTTGACTGAATAACCTTCGTAGTAATGAAGGTATATGCTTATTCTATAATTGAGAGGTAGTTTCTTTATTTCATCCAATAGTTCAGAAGTAGGCATCGCAGGAGCTTCTTTCTCAGCAACCGCATCTAAACCTACAGTTCTTTTGAAAAATGCACTTCTTCTTAAATCGTGGCATGCATTAATAGTGGTTCTTATAATCCATGATTTTTCATGTTCCTTTGTCTCGAAAGCTATGCCATTTGTAATAAATTTCAACAAAACTGTTTGGCAAATATCTTCCGCATCAAAGGTATGCTGCAAATAGTTGTAGCTGATTCGAAGAATCATATCTGAATAAGTTTCCACAATTCGCCTTACTTCTTTTTCATCCATGTGATATTGCTCCCTTTTTCATATTCTAGAAGGCCTTCTACTTATAATACGATTTAAAGTTGAAAAAGTGGACAGTAGTTTTTTAATTTTTAAAAATTCGCTTGAAAATGATTTTTTAACAATTGAAAAAGCGTTTGTAAACAACAAACCCCTAACCATTTATATAATCACTGAATTTGGAAGAGCACAGTTTAAAGAATATGTAGAGCTATTAGAATCATTATTTCTATCAGCATTTTAAGATAAGGAATGCGATTCGAGTCTCAGTCTTCTCCTTTTAAATTAACAATTGTGTAGTCATGATTTGTTGATGGAATAAAAGTTTCAATGATATCTTTTGTTAGTATCTTTAGGCTTGAAGTATTGATGCAAGGGTGGCAGCCAATATACTCGTCCTTTAAAATATCTTCGTCTAATAGGAGTTTAACTGCATTCTCTTTATCGTTAATCAATCCCATGATGCTTAAAGAGCCTGGGGTGATATCTAGATACTTAACCATATCATCTGCGTCAGCAAATGATAGTCTTGCAGAGTTAATCTGAGAGGAGAGTTCCTTTGTTTTGAATTTCTTGTCTCCTGGCATTAGCAGTAAATAGAATGCAGTTTTCTGTCGATTGCATAGCATTAGATTCTTGCACATCTCTAACCCTAGGGCTTCATCTGCAGCATTACATGCTTCCATGGTTTCGGCAGCCTCGTGATCTACTCGCTCATATTCGATGCCGAGCTTATCTAGATAATCGTATGTACGAATTTCTTTTTCTAGTCTATCATTTGTATTTTCTGGTCGTCCTTTATATATTTGCATATTGCACCTCATAAAATTAATTATTCTAGATATTTACATATCTATCTCATTGATGTCTGAATCATTTTATATTTTACCAAAAAAATAAATGTTAGCGTCCTTTTTTATGATGCAGAAGAAATTGAGAATGAAGTTGGAATAGGTGCTTATTTTTCCTATCAGTGATATAGTGGAAGTGAAATAGTAAAACTATTGATGGAGTAGGAGAGAGTTGTTGAAAAATAAAAATTTCAAGGAACAAAAGAAGATTGCTTTGCTTCTAGTACTTTGGCGCATACCGGAGTTTGTTACATCATTTATTGCAGCTTCCACTAGTCAGCTGATGGTTGTATGGCTAGAGTTTATTGAATGCGCCAGCATACTCATTCCGGGTTTGCTTCTTATTATTTTATCTAGTCGGCTGGAGCATAATCTCAAATTTAAGTTCAATTATGGTACAGGAAGAATAGAGGCAATTACAGCACTTTGCTGTGAGGTGTTGGATATTGTTGGATTGTTTTGCGTAGTATTCTTTTCTGTTAAGCGAATATTAAAGCCGCAAGTGGAGCATTCTTATCTTAATTTTGCTTTAGTTGTCAGTGTCATTGGTGTTGTTATAGATGCTGTAATTTTAATTAAGCAAAAGAAGTTATTGGAAGGTGTTAGCAATAGGATGTTTCATACTGCTTATATTAGCGCAGTGAAAGAATTCGGGTTTGATTTTCTATCTATAATTACATTGATTATGGTAATAGTATTTGGCCATAACAGATGGATTCAGCTTTTCCCTCCAGTGGTGTCGATATTGATTGCAATTCCATTTGCGCTTATTGTTATCGAGCATATGAAGGAATCTATCAGTGAGTTGATTGATAGAACATTAGATGAGGAAAATCAATTAAAAATCCTAAAGGTTCTTGGTGAATTTTATGATTCCTATGAGGAGTTATACGATATTAAAAGCAGAATCTATGGGGAAAATAAGATTATAGATTTAGCAATTGGATTTCGTGATGATTATACATTTGCAGAAATTAAGCAATTAAAAGAGAAAATAGAAAAGCGAATTGTGGAAGAAATAGACAACTGTACTGTAAATATTATTCTGTAACTTGACGTTAAAAAGAGGTCATCCATTTGGATGACCTCTTTAAATTACATGATGAATTTTATTCTGCTTTCCATAAGCCGTGGAGGTTGCAATACGCATATACGGCTACAAGTGAGTCGTCTGAAGTTAACTCAAATTTTGCACATGGTTTCTCACCAGGGTGTAATGCTTTGCGTTGAGAACCTTTAGCTGTTTCAATGGCAATCCATTCGATGAAATGCTCTGGTGCCATTGGGTGCTCAACAGAACCAACCTGTACAGTAACGGTATTGCCGTCAACAGTAAAAGTAGGAACGTGCTTTTCAGCTGCACCGTCGGAAGTTCCTGGAATAAGTTCTTTCATAGGTTTGCCGCAGCATGTCATTGGTGCGCCAGATTCTGCAATCATTTCTACGAAATTACCACATGATTCACAAATGTAAAATTTCATAAAAAACCCTCCTATTAAATAATAGTTATTAGCTCCTTTGTTTTATTTTACCATATAAAAAAATCTTCACCATAAAATGATGAAGATTTAAAACCAAAAAAGTATACAAAAAAATTTAGTTCAAAGTAGTTAAATAGTCCTGAACTGCGTCAGTTGTGATTTCATAATAGTCGTAGGTTGCATTAGCCTCAGCTGCGGCTTCAGCTTTATTATAGATAGAATAACCAATCCAACTAACAATAAATAAAGCAATAACACATACACATGCAATGCTTAAAGTTTCTTCTATTTTCTTCTTTCTAACAAGTGATTTACGGTGTGTCTTATCGTATTTTTTCTGATCTACTTTCTGTTGACTCATTTCTTCTCCTAATACTAGACCTATATATTTCCGAAGGAGAGGCCTAGATATAAATAACTACAAAATATAGTAACTCACTTATGACTGTTTTTCAAGGAAAACCAAGGTCAATATTATTCTCTAAAATATGGAAAAAAACTATTCAAACCCCAATATGTTGTGGTAGAATTTAAAGCAAGTGTAGACTAGATGAAGTCTATGTAGTTTTGCCTAAGGAGTTAAGGGATGAGTAAAGCTGATGTGATATTCAAACAGATGTGCCAGGATATTTTGGATAATGGCACAGATACAAGTGACGAAGAAGTACGCCCAATCTGGCAGGATACTGGCGAAAAAGCCTATACCATTAAACAGTTTGGCGTAGTTAATAAATATGATTTGCGTGAGGAGTTTCCAGCGCTCACTCTTAGAAAGACTGCTCTTAAGTCTGCTATGGATGAAATCCTATGGATTTATCAGCGCAAGTCAAACAATATTAAGGATTTAAAGCCTCATATCTGGGACGAGTGGGCTGATGAAAACGGCTCTATCGGAACAGCATATGGATATGTTGTGGGAGAAAAGTTTGAGTTTCAAGGTGAGATGATTGACCAGATGGATTATGTCCTCAAGCAGTTAAAGGAAACACCATACTCACGCCGCATCATGACAAATCTATACCAGTTCCATGATTTGGCTACAGGACATCTTGATCCATGCTGCTACTCAGCTACATATAATGTTACAAAGGATAAGGAGTCTGGAAAGCTGGTGCTTAACATGGTTTTGAATCAGCGTTCACAAGACATCCTCGCTGCTAATAACTGGAATGTTTGCCAGTATGCAATACTTCTTATGATGGTTGCTCAGGTAAATGATATGATTCCAGGTCAGCTTGTACATGTAATTGCTGATGCACATATTTACGATAGACACGTTGATGCAATCAAAGAGCTACTTAGCCGTCCAGAGCTTCCAGCTCCAAGGGTTCGCCTCAACCCAGATGTGAAGAATTTCTACGACTTCACCACAGATGACCTTATCGTAGAAGGCTACGAGGCAGGAGAGCAGATACGTAATATACCTATAGCCGTTTAAATCGTAAGGCACCTGAATATTCGTATATGGTAAATAATCGGCCTAGTTGACTGGGCAAGCGCGAGTAGGGAAGTGCCATGCCGAGCATGGGAAGGACCTACACCGGCGGGAGGGCTCCCATGCGAAGGTATGGAGGGTGCCCTACGGGAGCTTGAGATTCTTGGAGGGCCGATGAGAGGAGTTTAGATGAATTTAATTGTTGCAGTAGATAAAAACTGGGCTATTGGCAAGGATAATAAGCTTTTGGTTAGTATCCCTGATGATATGAAGTTTTTTAGAGAGACTACTACCGGCAAGGTAGTTGTTATGGGAAGAAAGACTTTAGAAAGCTTTCCTAATGGTAAGCCCTTAAAAAATAGAGTTAATATTGTATTGACCAGAGATCCAAAATATTCCGTGGATGGAGCGGTAATCGTTCACTCTAAGGAGGAATTGGATAAAGAACTGAATAAATATGATTCAGATGATATATATGTTATAGGTGGAGAAAGCATTTATAGACTTTTGCTAGATGATTGTGACAGGGCATTTGTTACGTATGTTGATTATGCATACGATGCGGATACCTACTTCCCTAATCTCGACGAAAAGTCTGAATGGAATTTGGCGGAGGAATCCGAAGAACAAACCTATTATGATATAGAATTTTACTTTAGAACCTACACACGTTAACCGAGCACATGTAAGAGGAATGTATCATGGCATTAAATATTACTGGAAGGAAGTTGTTTGTTAAGGCATTAAAAGAGGAAGGCGTAGATACAATATTTGCCTACCCTGGAGGTATGATTACAGATATTGTTGATGAGCTTTATAAGACAGAGGGGATAAATGTTGTCCTAGGACGACATGAGCAGGCTCTTGTTCATGAAGCTGAGGGCTACGCTAGGGCTACGGGAAAGACTGCGGTTGTGCTAGTCACTTCAGGCCCAGGTGCAACAAACACTATTACTGGTATTGCAGATGCATATTATGACAGCATTCCTATGGTTATTTTTACAGGTCAGGTGCCTCTTCACCTCATTGGAAATGATGCGTTCCAAGAGGTTGATATTGTCGGTATGACTCGCTCTATCACCAAATATGGCGTTACAGTTCGCCAACGTGATGATATGGGTAAAATCATAAAGATGGGATTCCAAATTGCCTCAACAGGCAAGCCGGGCCCAGTTCTCATTGATATTCCAAAGGATATCCAGGTGATTTCTGGTGAGCCAGAGTATCCAAAGCATGTTGATATCCGAGGATATCATCCAAACGAGACTGTTCATATAGGACAGTTGAAAAAGGCTTATCGCCTATTAAAAAATGCAAAGCGCCCATTAATCCTAGCTGGTGGTGGTGTGAGGATTGCAAAGGCAGAGGCGAAGCTTTTAGAATTTGCAACAAAGATGAATGTACCAGTTACTACAACTGTTATGGGTAAAGGTGTTATGCCTGAAGACCATCCTTTGTTTGTGGGAAATTGCGGTATGCATGGTCGCTATGCTGCTAATAAAGCAGTTACTGAATGCGATGTTTTATTCTCAATTGGTACACGATTTAATGATAGAATAACAGGTGAATTAGATGAATTCGCCCCAAAGGCCAAGATAGTCCATGTAGATATTGCGTCTGCATCTATTTCAAGAAATGTTTCTGTAGATGTACCTGTTACAGCTGACGCTAAGATCGCTTTAGAGAGATTGGCTGAGTACGCTGAAAAGATTAACACTGAAAAGTGGCTTACAAAGATAAAGGATTGGGAAGCAGAGCATCCGCTTACCATGCCAAACACAAAGATTGGCGTGTGTCCTCAGGATATCTGTGAAGCTATTAATGAAATCTTCCCAACAGCAAATATTGTAACTGATGTAGGTCAGCATCAGATGTGGGCCTCACAGTTTATTCGCTTGCACAAAGGTCAGGAGTTTATTACTTCCGGTGGTCTTGGGACGATGGGATTTGGTTTCCCAGCGGCTATTGGTGCAGCAATTGGCAAGCCTAAGAAACCAGTTGTATTAATTACTGGCGATGGTGGTTTTCAGATGAATATGCAGGAAATGGCCACTGCAATGTCGGCTAAAACTCAGATAGTTATATGTATATTTAACAATTCAAACTTAGGTATGGTTCGTCAAATGCAGCAGCTTTTCTATGGCAAGCGCTATGAGATTACAGATTTAACTGCTGAGGATGGCAATTATTATCCTGACTTTTTAAAGTGGGCTGAGAGCTATAGCTGTAAGGCAATTAGGATTCTTGAAAAAGAAGACATTATTCCAGCACTAAAGGCCGCCAAAGAAAATAAGTCAGGTCCTACAGTATTGGATTTTGCTGTTTCACCAGACGATTTAGTTCTTCCAATGGTAAAAAGCGGTACACCACTTAGCGAAATGATTCTGAGGTAGAAAAATGAAAAACAGATGGATTGCACTATATGTAGAAAATCAAGTTGGTGTTTTGGCAAAGGTTTCAGGTTTGTTTTCTGCCAAATCATATAATCTACAGACTCTCACTGTTGGCACAACAGAAAGAGATGATGTTTCGAGAATGACCATCTCAGTTATGGCTGATGATGCTACTTTCGAGCAGATTAAGAAACAGTTAAATGCTATGGTCGAGGTAATTAAGGTCATAGATCTTACAACCTTGCCTATACATATGAAAGAGATATTGTATGCCAAAGTTTTTGGCCTTTCAGCAGAGGGGAAGACAGAGGCTTTTCAAATCTCACAGGTCTTTAATCAGGGTGGAAATGTTAAAATAGTTGACATAGGAAGTGATTCTGTTCTCTTTGAATGCACCTTGACTGAGAGGAAAAATAATGAGCTTATCGCTCTTTTAAAATCTAGATTTAAGAAGATAGAGGTGACTCGTGGTGGCGCTGTTGCAGTGGAATCAATTAGCAGCTCTTGTCGATAGGAGAACATCATGAAGAAATTTAGAGGATGCCTTGCCATTCTCCTTATGTTGATGCTTTGCTTGAGTAGCAGCAATGCTCAAGCGTCTCAGGCAGATGTTGATAGACTCAAAGAAGAATCTGAGAAAGCATCCAATGCAGTAAATCAAATTAATGATACTAAGAAACAGGTTGAAGAAGCTAAGGGACAGTTAGAAAGTCAGGCAAATACACTGTCAGGTCAGATTACCAGTTTGAACAATCAAATTTCTACTGTTACTGGAGAAATATCTCAAACGGAAGAAAATATTGCAGAGGTAGAAGCTGACATAGATGTTCTGAATGAACAATTGGATACTACTCAAAAATCATTGGATTCACAAAAGGAATCCATGAAGTTGCGTATTCAGTACATGTATGAAAACAAAACTACAAATACTATTGTAAACTTTTTGGAAAGTGGATCGATTTCCTCATTCCTTCAACGCTTAGAATATATGTCCCAAATCACATCCTATGACCAAGGGGCCATAGCTAAGTTTGAGGAGACACAAAAGCAACTAGAAGAAACAAAAGCTGCTATTGAAGAAAAGCAGCAGGAACTTTCGGATTATCAGGATACCTTGACGTCCAAGAAAAGTCAGCTTGGTGTGTTAGTTGGTAGTACCACAACTGCCTTAAATACAACAAACTCTCAAATCGAAGACACTAAGGCTGCTATTGCACAGCTAGAACAGCAGCTTGAGGAAGCAAAGGCATACGAAAAGAGAATCCAAAAGCAGTATCAGGATGCTCAGGTTGCACTGGCTCAAAGGCTTGCTGGTGAGCATGGCGGATATACAGGTGGATATAGCACGACGGACGAAGAGACACTTGTACTTGCTGCCCTGATACAGGCGGAAGCTGCAAACCAAGGTGACGCAGGTCGTCTGGCTGTTGGTTCGGTTGTAATGAACCGTGTGGCCAGTGGAAGATTCCCTAATACTGTTTCTGGAGTTATTTATGCTTCGGGACAATTTGCGCCTGTAACATCAGGTCGTGTGGCAGTTATTCTTGCACAAGGACCAAATAGCGCATGCCAGTATGCTGCAGCTCAGGCTATAGCAGGTAATACAAATACAGATGCATTATTCTTCTGTACATATTCATATGCTCAGGCACTACATGAATCACAGGTGGCTGCTGGGCAATCAGGATTTTTGGATAGAACATCGGGTACTGTAATCAATGCCCATTATTTCTATAATTATAATTAAAGGAGGGTGACAATATGGCAACACCACATAATGAAGCAAACTTAGGAGATTTCGCAAAAACAGTTCTTATGCCAGGCGATCCATTACGCGCAAAGTTCGTGGCAGATAACTTTCTAGAAGATGTAAAATGTGTAAACACAGTACGTAACTGTTTAGGATTTACTGGTACATACAAGGGTGTACCTGTATCAGTAATGGCAAGTGGTATGGGTATGCCTTCAATTGGTATTTACTCATATGAGCTTTACGCATTCTACGATGTAGAGAACATTATCCGTATCGGTTCTGCAGGTAGCTACACAGCTGACCTTAACGTTCTTGATGTAGTTATTTCAGAGAGCGCATTCTCTGAGAGTACATTTGCTAAGTATACAAATGGAGTAGAGGATAAGACTTTATATCCAAGCAAGAAGATTAATGATATCGCTATTGCTAAGGCTAAGGAGCTTGGTATCAATGCTAAATTAGCAAAGGTACACTCAGCTGACCAGTTCTACACAGCACCTGAAATGGGCGGCTGGAAGGCTGTTAAGGAGCGCTGCCACTGCGATTGTGTTGAGATGGAAAGCTTTGCTTTATTTAATAATGCAAACATGCTTGGTAAGAATGCAACATGTATGCTTACAATTTCTGATTCATTTGTAACATCAGAGGAAATCCCAGCTGAGGATAGACAGAAGTCATTTAAGGAAATGATGAAGCTAGCTCTTGAGACAGCTATCGCATTATAATTACATTTCTACTACTGTCTTTGCTTGATTAAAAGACTTGAGCCTAGTTAACTTAACTAGGCTCTTTTTTTAGTTTGCGAATTTTATGCAAATTGTCATATAAAAAGACACAATTCGGGAACTGCTATTAATAAAACTAGTTTCCACGGGAACGAAAAATCAAGGTTTTTTGATAATTATTTAACGAGCGGAGTAAGAGAATTGGTCACAAGAAAGATGAAAATTCTGAAAACTAGAATATAGTGCTAATATATGACAAAATCTTTATTTGAATTTTCTGTGAAACTGTGCTAACATTTCTACATCAGCGGCGCGGTGAGGTCTTTTTTTTTGAGGTTGCTCGTTAAAAAATTAACAGATGTGAACATTCAAATTTGTTGATTTTGACGAAACATCAAAAAAGAGTTCAACAAGCCAAAATAAAAAAGTATTTCTTAAAAAGGAGAAAGAAAACATGGGAAAAAAAGTAGTTATTGCTAGCGCATGTAGAACAGCCATTGGTACAATGGGCGGATCACTTAGCAACACTCCAGCAGCAGACTTAGGTGCTATCGTAATCAAGGAAGCAGTTAAGAGAGCTGGAATCAAGCCAGAGGACGTAGAGCACGTATATATGGGATGCGTTATCCAGGCAGGTTTAGGACAGAACGTTGCTCGTCAGGCAGCTATCAAGGCTGGTCTTCCAAACGAGACAACAGCAGTTACAACAAACGTTGTTTGTGGTTCTGGTCTTAACTGTGTTAACCAGGCAGCACAGATGATTATCGCAGGTGATGCTGATGTAGTAGTAGCAGGTGGTATGGAGAACATGTCACTCGCTCCATTCGCACTTCCAAATGCACGTTTTGGTTATAGAATGACTTGGCCATCAAACAGCCAGGGCGCTTTAGTAGATACAATGGTTAAGGATGCTCTTTGGGATGCATACAATGACTACCACATGATCAAGACTGCAGATAATGTAGCTGAGCAGTGGAAGCTTACAAGAGAAGAGCTTGATGAGTTTGCTGTTAACTCTCAGAACAAGGCAGTTGCAGCTCAGGAATCTGGTGCATTCAAGGATGAAATCGTTCCTGTAGAAATCAAGAAGAAGAAGGAGACAATCCTTTTCGATACAGATGAAGGTCCAAGACCTGGTACAACAATGGAAGGTCTTGCTAAGCTTAAGGCTCTTTATCCAAACGGTGTTGTTACAGCTGGTAATGCTTCAGGTATCAACGATGGTGCTGCAGCACTTGTAGTTATGTCTGAAGAGAAGGCTAAGGAACTTGGTGTTAAGCCACTCGTTACATTCGTAGCTGGTGCACTTGGCGGATGCGCTCCAGAAATCATGGGTGTTGGTCCAGTTCCTGCAACAAAGAAGGCTCTTGCTAAGGCTGGTCTTACAATTGATGATCTTGATGTTTACGAAGCAAACGAAGCATTTGCTGCACAGTCTGTAGCAGTTGGTAAGGAGCTTGGCTTCGACCTTAACAAGCTCAATCCAAACGGTGGTGCTATCGCCCTTGGACATCCAGTAGGAGCTTCAGGTGCTCGTATCCTTGTAACTCTTATCTATGATATGATTCACAACCCAGAGTACAAGAAGGGTCTTGCTACTCTTTGCATCGGTGGCGGTATGGGTTGCGCTACTATCGTTGAGAAATATGAAGGCTAATCGTTTTCGTTAAGACGATAAGCAAACATTTAGGTTTTTATAATTCTACATATAAAATTATTAAGTGAGCGACAGCTCAATTAAGGTGAAGGTAGTCTGTAGTAAACAAGCTCTAATATTTCTTAAGCGGAGCTTTTTATGCGAAGCGTAGAAATCATTAGGCTTGTTTAAGTAACAGACGGGAGTACATCTAAGGAGCTGGAGCGGATTAAAAATTCTAGGAGGATATTAAAATGAAGGTAGGCGTAATTGGCGCAGGTACAATGGGCCAGGGCATTGCTAAGGCATTCGCTCAGGTTGACGGCTATGAAGTAGCTCTTTGCGATATTAAGCAGGAGTGGGCTGAAGGCGGTAAGGACAAGATTGCTAAGGGTTATGCAAGACTTGTTGAAAAAGGTAAGATGGATCAGGCAGCAGTAGATGCTATCCTTGCTAAAATCACACCAGGTCTTAAGGAAGACCTTTGCAAAGATTGTGACCTCATCGTTGAGGCTGCTTTCGAAAATATGGAAGTTAAGAAGACAACATTCAAGGAGCTTGACGAAATCGCTAAGCCTGAGTGCATCTTCGCTTCAAATACATCTTCACTTTCAATCACAGAGATTGGAAATGGTCTTAACCGTCCAATGATTGGTATGCACTTCTTCAATCCTGCTGACAGAATGAAGCTTGTTGAGGTTATCGCTGGTGTTAACACACCTGCTGAGACTGTTGATTGCATCAAGAAGATTTCTGAGGAAATCGGCAAGACTCCTGTACAGGTTAACGAGGCTGCTGGTTTCGTAGTAAACCGTATCCTTATCCCAATGATCAACGAAGCTGCTTTCATCAAGATGGAAGGTGTTTCTGATATCGCTGGTATCGATGCTGCAATGAAGCTTGGTGCTAACCACCCAATGGGACCACTTGAGCTCGGAGATTTCATCGGTCTTGATATCTGCCTTGCAATCATGGACGTTCTTTACAATGAGACAGGTGACAGCAAGTATCGTGCTTGCCCACTTCTTAGAAAGATGGTTCGTGGTGGTAACCTTGGTGTTAAGTCTGGTAAGGGATTCTACGTATACAACGCAGATCGTACAAAGACAGCAGTAGATGCACAGTAATTCGTTACGTAACCAAGCCAGATAAGGCTTTATGTAAATTATAAAGTCACATTGTTCATATTCTAGGCAGGCGCGAGCAGGGGATACCGTGCCGAGCGTGGGAGGACCTACGCCGGCGGGGTGCTAAAGGTCCAGTGGACCTTTGTTAAGCACCGACCGAAGTGGAAACGGAGACGACCCACGCGAAAGTGCGGAGGGTGCCCTGCGGGAGCATGAAAGTTTAGCGGGCAATGTGGCATAAATAAATTAAGGAGATTCAGATCATGGATTTTACATTAGATAAGAAGCATGAGATGGCTAGACAGCTGTTCAGAGAATTCGCTCAGAACGAAGTTAAGCCAATGGCTCAGGAAATTGATGAGACAGAGCAGTTCCCACGTGAGAACGTAGAGAAAATGATGAAGTACGGTTTCATGGGTATTCCAGTACCAAAGGAGTACGGCGGACAGGGATGTGATGTTCTTACATACATCATGTGCGTAGAGGAACTTTCAAAGGTTTGCGGTACAACAGGTGTTATTGTTTCAGCACATACATCACTTTGCTGCGATCCTATTCTTACATATGGTACAGAAGAGCAGAAGCAGAAGTTCTTAGTTCCACTTGCTAGTGGCAAGAAGCTTGGTGCTTTCGCACTTACAGAGCCAGGTGCTGGTACAGATGCACAGGGCGCTCAGACAAAGGCTGTTGAAGATGGTGATTCTTGGGTACTTAATGGATCAAAGTGCTTCATCACAAACGGTAAAGAGGCAGATATTTACATCGTATTTGCTGTTACAGATATCGTTGAGGATGCTAAGGGACGTAAGTCTAAGAAGTTCTCAGCATTCATCGTAGAGAAGGATACACCTGGATTTACATTCGGTACAAAGGAGAAGAAGATGGGTATCCGTGCTTCTTCTACATACGAGCTTATCTTCCAGGATTGCCGTATTCCAAAGGAGAACCTCCTTGGAGCAAGAGGCAAGGGCTTTGGTATCGCTATGCACACACTTGATGGTGGACGTATTGGTATCGCTGCTCAGGCTCTTGGTATTGGCGAGGGTTCAATCGATGCAACAATCGATTTCGTAAAGGAAAGAAAGCAGTTTGGTCGTCCAATCGCTGCATTCCAGAATACATCATTCCAGCTTGCTGATATGAAGGCTCGCATGGATGCTGCTAAGTACCTTGTTTACAAGGCTGCTTGCACAAAGGATCAGTACTACATTGATCACAAGACAAGCTACTCTGTAGAGGCTGCTGAAGCTAAGTTATTCGCTGCAGAGGCTGCTATGGCTGTAACTACAAAGGCTGTTCAGCTTCACGGTGGTTATGGTTATACAAGAGAGTACGACGTTGAGCGTATGATGCGTGACGCAAAGATCACAGAGATTTACGAAGGAACATCAGAGGTTCAGAGAATGGTTATCTCTGGATCAATGCTCAGATAATAATATTTAGTAGCATATAAAAGGAGATTAAATACATGAATATCGTAGTATGTATTAAACAGGTTCCTGATACAAAGGGTGGCGTAAAGTTTAACCCAGATGGAACTCTTGATAGAGCAGCAATGCTTGCAATTATGAATCCAGATGACAAGGCAGGTCTTGAGGCTGCTCTTCGTATCAAGGATGCAAATGGTGCAAAGGTAACAGTAGTAACAATGGGTCTTCCAAAGGCTGATGATATGCTTCGTGAAGCTCTTGCAATGGGAGCAGATGAGGCCATCCTTATCACAGATAGAAGACTTGGTGGTGCTGACACATGGGCAACATCATCAACAATCGCTGCAGGTCTTAGAAACCTTGATTACGATTTAGTAATCACAGGTCGTCAGGCTATCGATGGCGATACAGCTCAGGTTGGTCCACAGATCGCTGAGCACCTTGGTCTTCCAGTTATTTCATACGCTGAGGACATTAAGGTAGAAGGAAACAACGTAATCGTACAGAGACAGTACGAGGATAGATATCACGAGATCAAGGCTCAGATGCCATGTCTTATCACAGCACTTGCTGAGTTAAATGAAGCTCGTTATATGACTCCAGGCGGAATCTTCGATGCTTTCGATAAGGAAGTTACAGTTTGGGGTAGAGATGATCTTAAGGATCTTGATGACGCTAACATCGGTCTTGCTGGTTCTCCAACAAAGATCGCTAAGGCATCAGACAAAGTACGTAAGGGCGCTGGCGAGAAGGTAGCTCTTGACCCTAAGGAGTCAGTAGACTACATCGTTGGCAAGCTTAAAGAAAAGCATGTAATTTAATAAGGAGGCAAAAAGAATGTCATTAGAAGAATATAAGGGCGTAGCTATATTCGCTCAGCAGGTTGATAATAAACTTAGCTCAATTGCCTTCGAACTTATCGGCAAGGCACATGAGCTTGCAGCAGATTTAGGAACAGACGTAACAGCAGTAGTACTTGGTAAGGGCATCGCAAATCTTGCAGATGAGCTTGGCGAGTATGGTGCAGATAAGGTTGTTGTTATCGATGATCCAGCACTTGAGACATATCGTACAGAGCCATATGCACAGGCTCTTGCAGCTTATATTAATGAGTACAAGCCAGAGATCATGCTTGTTGGTGCAACAGCAATCGGTCGTGATCTCGGCCCTACAGTTTCAGCTAGAGTAGCAACAGGTCTTACAGCTGACTGTACATCACTTGAGATTGGTGATTTCCCACTCGTAGCTAGAGAGGGTCAGGAGCAGAAGCATAATCAGCTTCTTATGACTCGTCCAGCATTCGGTGGTAACACAATCGCTACAATCGCATGCCCAGACAACCGTCCACAGATGGCTACAGTTCGTCCTGGTGTTATGCAGAAGCTTGAGAAGCAGGCTGGCCGCAAGGCAGAAGTTATTAACTACAATCCAGAGATCAAGGAGAACAACAAGTTCGTTGAGATCCTTAACATCGTTAAGAATGTATCTACAGCAGTAGATATCATGGATGCTAAGATCCTCGTTTCTGGTGGTCGTGGTGTTGGAACACCTGAGAACTTCAAGCTTCTCGATGATCTTGCAGAGGTACTTGGTGGTACAGTATCTTGCTCACGTGCAGTAGTAGATGCTGGTTGGAAGCCAAAGGATCTTCAGGTAGGTCAGACAGGTAAGACTGTTCGTCCTAACGTATACTTTGCTATCGGTATTTCTGGAGCAATCCAGCATACAGCAGGTATGGAAGAGTCAGATATCATCATCGCTATCAACAAGGATGAGACAGCTCCTATCTTTGATGTAGCTGATTACGGTATCGTTGGAGATCTTAATAAGATCGTTCCTGCACTTACAGAGGCTCTTAAGGCTGAGTTAGCTAACAAGTAAGAGCTGATGTATTATCACATTTAAGGCAATATCTATACTTTCATAAGTTTAGATTTTTCCTATAATTTCTTTCTTTAATTTTTTATAAGGGCGAGTCCTGCGGGGCTCGCCCTTAGCATTTGTAAATTTAAGTTGTATTTGATTTATACAGGAAAAGTGATAGAATCATCCTATGAATAATTCAAACAAAATAGACATGACACATGGCCCGCTCTTGGGCAAACTTATTATTTTTACACTTCCAATCATCGCATCAGGTGTTCTCCAACTCTTATTTAATGCAGCTGATGTAATTGTGGTGGGTCGTTTCGCAGGAGAGGCATCCCTTGCAGCGGTTGGTTCCACATCATCCCTTATTAATCTCATGACTAACTTATTCATAGGAGTCTCTGTAGGTGCTAATGTATGCGCCGCACAGTTCTTCGGTGCAGGCCATGAGGAGGATGTTAAGAAGACAGTTCATACAAGCGTAGCTTTTTCCCTTATATGCGGTATTATACTTATATTCATCGGAGTATTCGGCGCTAGACCTATGCTAGAGCTTATGGGCTCTCCTGAGGACGTTATAGGCCTTGCAGCGCTGTATGTACGTGTTTACTTTATAGCAATGCCAGCTATCATGCTATACAACTTCCTTGCGGCTATTTTGAGGGCTTCAGGGGATACTACACATCCGCTTATATTCCTTACTATTGCAGGTGTAGTTAATGTACTTATGAATCTATTCCTTGTAATAGTACTTGATATGGGAGTGGCTGGTGTAGCAATTGCTACAGTTACCTCTAATTACATATCTTGCGGTATGCTGGTGACCTTCTTTATGAGACAGGAGGATGTGCTTAGGCTGCATCCTAGCCAGATTAGGATAGATGGCAGGATTCTTAAGAAGATAGTCAGGATAGGATTGCCTGCAGGAGTGCAAGGTACTGTATTCTCGCTATCGAATGTAGTTATTCAATCGTCAATTAATTCTTTCGGTACTGCTGTAATCGCTGGTTCGTCAGCAGCATCTAGTATCGAGGGATTCGTATATGTATCTATGAACTCAGTATCTCAGACCACAGTTACCTTTGTAGGTCAGAACTACGGAGCAGGCGATGAGGGCCGAGTTAAGAGAGTTATATTCGAGAGCTTAGGTATAGTTACGTTCGTAGGCCTATTAATGGGGAATCTGGCCTACTTCTTCGCTGAGCCATTACTCGGAATATACACCGAGAGTGCTGATGCTATAGCAGCTGGCACCCTGCGTCTATTCTGGGTTTGCTGCCCATATTTCCTTTGTGGAATCATGGATACACTAACCGGCGGCCTTAGAGGATTGGGGCGTTCCACACTTCCTATGATAGTGTCGCTCCTAGGTGCTTGTGCCACTAGATTGATCTGGATTGCAACTTATTTCCAGAGTCATCATACTGAGGCAGTGTTATTTTTCTCTTACCCAGGCAGCTGGTTACTCACATTGTCAGTACATAGTATATGTTTGGCCATTGTATACCGTAATTGGGTCAAGAGTAAGAGTTCTTCAATCAGGATTTAACTTAATATTGGGAGGGGAATTATGGATTGGAAAGGTATTTTTACAGCTATTAGTAAGCCGGATAAGGATGCGGCTACTTACGAACTGAATACAGATTATAAATTCGAGGGACTACAGGAATATCCACGTCCACAATTGCAGCGCAAGTCATACATTAATCTGAATGGTACTTGGAACTATAGGATTATAGATGGCAAGGGCAAGCAGTGTGAGCAGGGGGATATCGTAGTCCCTTTTTCACCTGAAGCCAGGCTATCAGGCACTAGTGGACACACGCTTCTTTCAGATGAGACTCTTGAGTATACGAAGGTCTTCACCATCGATAAAGTGAAGAAGACCAAGCACCTAATCTTACATTTCGGAGCAGTGGATCAGGTGTCACAGGTGTGGCTTAATGGCATCAATCTAGGGATGCATGAGGGAGGATACACATCTTTCTCCTACGATATAAGTGACTATGTCCAGGAGGGTGATAATGAGCTCAAGGTCAAGGTGCGAGATTACACAGATAAGGTGGGCTATGCCAGGGGTAAGCAGTGCATAGAGCCTTCAGGCATGTGGTACAGCGCCCAGAGCGGTATCTGGCAGACTGTATGGATGGAGTGGGTACCTAAGGCCTATGTGACGGAGCTTAGACTTATGCCTGATATCGATCATGACAAGCTAGAGATGATACTCAAGGTGTCAGAACTCAAGGGCCAGGTTAGTATTGAATCATCTAATCCAGATTTAATTAACGAATATTCTGTTGATAAAATACAGGATGACAAGCTGTATGTGACAGTTAAGCTTAATGATTATGAGCTGTGGACACCTGAGAAGCCTACACTGTATTTCCTTAACGTAGAATATGGTAAGGATAGTTTCTGTACATACTTTGCCATGCGACATTTCGGCGTGGGCAAGGATGACAAGGGGATTCCTAGGCTCACTCTCAACCACAAGCCTTATTTCATGAATGGAGTGCTGGATCAGGGTTACTATCCTGAGTCCCTTATGACACCTCCTTCAGATCAGGCCATGGTCCATGATATTGAGATGATCAAGGGGCTGGGCTTTAATATGATTCGCAAGCACTGCAAGGTGGAGCCTATGAGATGGTACTTCCATTGCGACAGAATAGGCATGATAGTATGGCAGGATATTGTAAATGGCGGTACTAAGTACGATATGAATATGATCTGCAATGTTCCGACTGTTGTTCGTCCTTTTGGCAATGCTAAGGATAAGAATCGTCTCTTTCTCAGGTTCACAGGCAGGACCACTGAGAAGTCCAAGGAAGTGTGGTACAAGGAGTGCCAGGAGATTATGAAGCAGCTTATCTCGGTTCCATGCATAGGCCAGTGGTGTCTATTCAATGAGGGCTGGGGACAGTTCGACTCCAGGACATGCCTTGAGTACGCTAGGAATATCGATGATTCCAGACCTATAGATGCAGCCTCAGGCTGGTTCCACGAGAATTGTGGAGACGTGTTCTCGGAGCATATATACTTCGAGGAATTCAAGGTGAAGCCATCCATTAGACCATACGTAATATCAGAGTATGGTGGCTTCTCTCTCAAGGTGGGCAATCATGTAAAAAGAGACGCAATATACGGCTATAAGAAATACAGTCAGCCTAAGGACTTGCAGGACGCCTACGACGAATTAATGGGCAAAATAAAGTCCCTGGAGGACCAGGGACTAAGTGGCGCTGTATTTACTCAAGCTACTGATATAGAAGATGAGCTCAATGGCCTCATGACTTATGACAGGAAGGTGCAAAAGCTTTATTAAACCAGCTCTGTGGAAAGGCCATTCCGAAGATGATACCCATTACGATGGCTCCGGCTGTCTTAATAGTAGATAGACCGTAGCTGCTGAAGGTATCCATCTCATTCATAATTAAATAGTACGAAGTATAATAGATTCCGGCACCAGGTACCAGTGGGAATATCCCAGCAATCAGGTATATGGTGGCGGGATTCTTACGTCTAGCGGCCAGTGATCTGGAGAATAGAGTAAGTACGAAGGAACCTAGCACATTGCCTAGTGTAGGGGCTCCCATAAGTGTGCTTACTATAGAGTATAGTATCCAGCCGATGGCTCCAGAGATGCCGCAATATATTAGCTCTGACTTAGGAGCTGAGAATAGTATGGCGAATGCAATAGTAGCAATGGTTGCCACTATGAATTCCACAATGAAATTAGCAATCATTATATATATGCACCTCCTACGAAATTAGCCAAAGTAATGATGATTCCCACGCCTACAGCTATACAGAAGGCTGTAAGAAGTGCATCTATCATACGAATAGAGCCTGAGAGATAATCACTGTTGATGAAATCTCTGATACTGTTGGTAAGTGGAATACCAGGGACGAGAGGCATGATACCTCCGATGATAATCTTATCATAGTGCACTGGTAATCCAGAGAAGTGCATAAGTATAGCAATGATTGATACTACCATGCTTGCTAATACATTAGTAACTGTCTTAGAGTTGTGCATCCTGCTCTCAAGATATAGGAAGAGCTTCAGGATGACTCCCACTATAGTAGCCATGGCTGCATCTAGTGGTGTACCACCGAATAGATATGCGAAGCCTCCGCATCCGATGCCAGCAGCAATAACTGATATAGGCATATTGTACGGTGGAATGTGCTTGCATTCCTCTAGCTTAACCCAGGCTTCCTCAATAGTAATCTCCTTAGCGCAGACTGATCTGCACAGGCTGTTTAACGCAGCGATTCTGCCCAGCTGCATAGGGTACATAGGTACATGTCTAATCATGGAGGTGCCATGGGCGGTTACTTCCTCTGCACTGGCGAATATGCCATTGCTTAATACATACACATCACAGTCTGTGATCTCGTACGAATTGAGTATAGCCAGTACGCTGTCCTCTACTCGATAGACTTCGGCTCCGTTTCTAAGTAGGATGTCTCCTAACTCCACTGCGAAGCTCAGTACTTTCTTGGTGTCATTCATACCTTATCCTCACCGAAATTTATTCTACACTTGATTATCTATTATAAATTGTATTTTTTCAACCAATTGTTTATCCTTCATAATTTTTCTCTTTGTAATTGTAACTTATGTACATATGTGGATAACTTTTGGGGAAAACTATGTTCGTTGATTATTGAGTCATTTACGAAAAAAGTGACGAAAACCGCGTGAATATAGGCTTGAAG
>JAILNO010000034.1 GCA_024691465.1 Pseudobutyrivibrio sp.
AACGAGCTGGCTGAGAAGTTAGGCCTATCGACTAATCTGGTACCTCCACTATATGAGTGTGATGAGATAGTAGGACAGGTTACTGAAAAAGCAGCTAAGCTCACAGGACTTGCAGCAGGGACTCCAGTAGTGGCTGGAGGATTAGACGCAGCTTGTGGAGCACTGGGGGCCGGAGTATATAAGGCAGGACAGACACAGGAACAAGGAGGCCAGGCTGGTGGCATGAGCATATGTACCGATAAGGCACTGGCCCACAAATCACTGATTCTAAGTCCCCATGTGGTAACTGGTATGTGGCTTCTTCAGGGAGGTTCTGTAGGAGGAGGCGGAGCCCTCAGATGGTTTAAGCAGGAATTCGGTCAGGATGAGAGCTTCGATGATCTTACTAAGGAGGCGGAAAAGGTACCCGCTGGCTCAGAGGGAGTAGTATTCCTACCATATATGGCAGGGGAGCGTTCTCCTATATGGGATCCTGATTCCAAGGGAGTGTTCTACGGACTCTCCTTTGATAAGACCAAGGCTCATATGACCAGAGCAGTGCTGGAAGGAGTTGCTTTTTCATTAGAGCACAATATGAGAGTTGCTGCTGAGACTGGAGTTCAGGTGGGAGTCCTCAATGCCATGGGGGGAGCTGCCAATTCTAAGCTTTGGACTCAGATTAAGTCTGATGTAACAGGTCTTCCAATAGATGTGCCTGCATCTGATACAGCAACTACTCTAGGAGCTGTGCTTCTGGCGGGTATAGGATGTGGGCTATACAGCTCATACTCTGAAGCAGTGGAATACACCATAGATATTAAAAAGAGCTATAAACCGAATATGGAGAATCATGAGATTTATAAGAAATCCATGGATCTATATTTGGAGTTATACAAGGATCTAAAAGAAACGTACAAAAGGTATTAGAACTAGGAGGAGAATAAAATGAAAGCAGGAGTGGTTCATGCAAAGGATGACATTAGGTTTGAGGAGATTGATAAGCCTAAAGCTGAGCCAGGCAAGGTAGTTGTTAAGGTTAAGTACACAGGAATATGTGGTTCTGATGTGCCTAGAGTAAATGGGGATGCATGCCATTACTATCCTAATGTATTAGGTCATGAATTCTCAGGTGTAGTTGATGAGGTAGGAGAGGGAGTTACCCGTCTAAAAAAGGGAGACAAGGTAGCAGGTATTCCTCTGGTGCCATGTATGAAATGCGAGGATTGTCAGAAGGGTAATTATTCATTATGTAAGCACTATAGTTTCATAGGCTCAAGAGAGTTTGGTAGCTTCGCAGAGTATGTATCAGTTCCAGAACTCAATGCACTTAAGTTTGACGATTCAGTGAGCTTTGAAAAGGCAGCGCTATTTGAGCCAGCCACAATAGCCCTACATGGACTTAGAAGAGTGGGATATGTAGGCGGCAAGAATGTAGCTATCTTAGGTGGAGGAACCATCGGTCTTCTCACAATGCAGTGGGCTAAGATCTTTGGAGCTAAGTCAGTTACCGTCTTTGATATATTAGATGATCGCCTAGAGCTTGCTAAGAAAATTGGTGCTGACTATGGCGTCAATTCAGGCAAGGATGGCTATATGGATGAGGTGAAGAAAATTACAGAGGGCAGAGGTTTCGACTATGTATATGAGACAGCGGGTAATACCATTACCATGAAGATGGCCTTCAAGCTGGCTGCTAACAAGGCAGGGGTATGCTTCATCGGAACTCCTACCAGAGAATTAAGCTTCACAGTGGATGAGTGGGAGCAGATGAATCGTAAGGAATTCACTCTTACAGGCTCTTGGATGAGTTATTCATCACCATTCCCTGGAGATGAGTGGACTCTTACAGCACATTACTTCAAGACTGGAGAGCTTAAGTACGATGACTCATTCATCTTCAAGAAGATTCCTCTTAAGGATATAGCTTCAGCATTTGAAATGTATAAGACACCAGGAATGGTTAAGGGAAAGATACTAATAGATAGCGAACAATAATTACGTAAAAGGGAGGAAAAGAAATGGAAATCGATGCAACTAAGGTGCCTCAGATTAGGCTTAATACAGGGGATATGGTCCCTTGTATCGGAATAGGAACCTTCGGCTCAGATAGATTCTCAGCAGATGAGGTATCTAATGCGGTGGCAGGAGCTATCAGATGTGGATATAGAATGTTAGACTGCGCTGCTTGCTATGGTAACGAGGCTGAGATTGGAAAGGTAATTAAGGCTGCACTGGATGCAGGTGAGTGTAAGAGAGAAGAGCTCTACATCATGACTAAGGTATGGAATGACATGCACAGACATGTGGAGGAGAGCTGCAAGAAGAGTATTGCAGATCTTCAGTGTGATTATATAGATCTATTCTATATTCACTGGCCATTTCCTAACTATCATGCACCACATTGTGATGTAAGCTCAAGGAATCCTGATTCTAAACCATTTTCAGTGGAAGAATTCATGGATACATACAGACAGTGTGAGGCTATGGTCAAGAAGGGACTTATAAGACATATAGGTATTTCTAACATGACTATTCCTAAGCTTGAGCAGGTAATTGACAAGTTTGAGATTAAGCCAGTGGCATGTGAGATTGAGTTACATCCATGTATGCAGCAGCAGGAACTCTTTGATTATCTGGTAGCTCATGATATTCAGCCTGTTGGTTACATGCCTATGGGCTCACCTATGAGACCTGAGAGAGATATGGAGCCAGATGATATAGCAGACCTTCAGCTTCCTGAGATGAAGAAGATCGCAGAGGCTCATGGTGTACACCCTGCAATCATTGCATTGAAGTGGGCTGTTCAGAGGGGGCAGATACCTATTCCATTCTCAATTCATAATTATGTAAGTAATCTAGAGTGCACTATGACAGAGCCACTTACAGATGAAGAAATGGCAATTATTAAGACTCTTGAAAAGAACAACAGATTGGTAAAGGGACAGGTATTCCTATGGCCAGGAGCTACTGATTGGCATGATTTATGGGATGAGGATGGAGTTATAGTTGACTGCCCTGACGCTAAATAATTTCAAAATATAATTAAGTGAATATTGTCATACTTTTTTTCTTGATTTACCTAGAATAAAAGTTTAACTATGAGATAATTTATGTATACAAAAAGCGAACCGTTTCGCTTGGGAGGATAAAATGGCTTTTGTAACCACAGAAGAGATGCTTAAGAAAGCAGATGAAAATGGATATGCCGTTGGAGCTTTTAACGTAGAGAACATGGAGATGGTTATGGCTGTAATAAAGGCTTGTGAGGAACTTAATTCTCCAGCAATACTACAGACTACACCTTCCACGGTAAAGTACGCAGGACTTGATATGTATTACGCCAATGTATCGGCAGCAGCTAAGCGTGCTAGCGTTCCAATCGCATTACATCTAGATCATGGAAACAGCTTCGATTTAGCTATGCAGGCACTGAGAGCTGGGTATACATCAATCATGATTGATGGTTCACATGATTCTTTTGAAGACAATATAGCAGTATCTAAGAGAGTAGCAGATGCTTGCAAGGCAAATGGGGTGCCTGTAGAAGCAGAGCTTGGCAAGGTAGGTGGCAAGGAGGACGACACAGAGTGTAATGATCCTGGATACACTGATCCTAAGGATGCTGTTAAGTTCGTAGAAGAAACTGGCATTAGTTCACTGGCAGTTGCAATTGGAACTGCTCACGGAATATACAAGGGAGAGCCTAAATTAGATTTCGATAGATTATCAGAAATCAGAAAGGTGGTTCACATTCCGTTAGTTCTACATGGCGCATCCGGAGTGCCTGATGAATCAGTGAAAGAATGTATTAAAAGGGGTATAAGCAAGGTTAACTTTGCAACAGAGCTAAGAATTGCATATAGCGATGGAATAAAGGCTTATCTGAAGGAGAACCCAGATGCCTTCGATCCAAAGAAATACGATGCAGTTGGTATGGCCAATGTTACAGAGTTAGTCAAAAACAAGATTAGGGTTTGTGGCAGTGAGAACAAGGCTTAATCAAGGCAGTTATTAAAAACTAGAAGGTATGGGGGAATAAAAATTGGAGAAGATTAAACAGAATCCAATCGTAAAGAAAATTGGATTTAATAGAATAGTTTTAGTATGCGTCCTAATCCTCATGTATGTATTATTCTGTGCATCAACAGGAGGAAAATTTGCAGGACTTCCAAGAATTCTTAGTGCATTAAATTATGCATATTTCTTAGGATTTTTATCCTTAGGCGTTACCTTTGTAATCGCCACAGGAGGAATCGATTTTTCTATTGGACCAGTAATGTTTTGTTCAGCATTGATATCGGGCTATTGCCTGACCAGCTACGGAGTGCCAATGGGACTTGCACTAGTAATTAGTGTGTTCGTGGGCTTCTGCTTCGGTGTATTCAATGGATATCTGGTAGCTTATTGGTCAGTTCCACCTTTTATCGTATCCATGGCAAGTATGAATATTGCAAAAGGTATTGCCTCAGTATTTACCAAGACACAGTCAGTATCATGGCCACAGGCGGCAGCAGGTGGTTGGTTCAGGAAGCTGGTTAAGGTAGGAAATGTTCCTACAGGTTTAATCATTTTCATCGCAGCTGCAGTTATATGTGCAATCCTACTTAACAAGACCAAGCCTGGTAGATACATCCTCTGCTTAGGAAGTAACCGCGAGGCAGTTAGACTCTCAGGTGTTAATACCAAGAAGTGGGAGATGCTTGCATATGTAATTTGCGGAATCCTAGTTGGTATCGGCGCTATATTCTTCGTAGGTGCTTATACAACTGTTCAGCCTGGATATGGTGATCAGTACAACAACGAAGCAATTGCAGGTTGTGTAATGGGTGGTACATCAATGGCTGGTGGACTTGCTTCTATAAGCGGAACTGTAATAGGTGTATTTATCATAGCTCTACTTCAGGAAGGTATTTTAGCACTTGGATTTACCAAGGATTATCAGCTGATTATTACAGGTATTATCGTTATCGTAGCAGTATATGCCGACGTTGTTGCAAGACGTCGTAAGAATTAACTGGGAGGGAGAATAAGATGGGCGAAAATATACTTTCAATGAACGACATTGACAAATCTTTCCCAGGTGTACATGCTCTTGACCACGTACATTTCGATGTAAACCGTGGCGAGGTACATGCGTTAATGGGAGAGAATGGTGCTGGTAAGTCTACACTTATGAAGGTACTTACTGGTATCTATACTAAAGATTCAGGAACTATCATGTATGAAGGCAAAGAAGTGGAGTTCCACAATGCTAGAGAGGCTCAGGATGCTGGTGTTGTAATCGTACATCAGGAGCTTAACATGGTAGGTCATTTAACAGTTGCACAGAACATCTTCATCGGTCGAGAGTTCAAAAAGGGAATCAAGATTGATGATAAAAAGATGAATGAGGAAGCTAAGAAGCTCTTCGATAGATTAAATATTGATATCGATCCTACAGCAACTATGTCAGACCTTACAGTTGGTAAGCAGCAGATGTGTGAGATTGCAAAGGCAATTTCTCATGAGGCTAAGGTAATCGTATTCGATGAGCCATCTGCAGCCCTTACAGAAGCTGAGATTCAAGAGTTATTTAAGATTATCCGTGACCTGAGAGAGCAGCAGTTAGGTATTGTATATATCTCTCACAGAATGGATGAGATTAAGGTCATTACAGATAGAGTTACTGTAATGCGTGATGGTGGATATGTAGGAACCCTTATTACTAAGGATTGTACTAAGGATGACATCATCAATATGATGGTTGGTCGTGTTATCTACGAGGAGCCTAAGACTAAGAGCTTGGTTCCAGATGACGCACCAGTGGTACTGAAGGTTGAGCATCTCAATGCAGGCAAGATGGTACAGGATGTAAGCTTCGAGTTAAGAAAGGGTGAGATCTTAGGATTCTCTGGACTTATGGGAGCTGGACGTACAGAGACTGCTCGTGCGATATTCGGTGCTGATCCAAAGGAAAGTGGAGATATATATATCAATGGTAAGAAGGTTGATATCAATTCTCCAGAGGATGCAGTTAAGAACGGAATAGGATACTTATCTGAGGATAGAAAACGATTCGGTATCGTTGTTCGTAAGACTATAGCAGAGAATTCAACGCTTGCTTCTCTCGACAGATATATGAAGGGAATCTTCATTGATAAAAAGAAAGAGAACGAAGTAACCAAGAAGTATGTTGATAGTCTTGCTACTAAGACTCCAAGTATCGATCAGTTGGTAGTTAACTTATCAGGTGGTAATCAGCAGAAGGTTGTTATTGCCAAGTGGTTAGTTAGGGATTGCGAGATCCTTATCTTCGACGAACCAACCAGAGGTATTGATGTAGGTGCTAAGAATGAGATTTATAAGCTCATGAATAGACTTGCAGCTGAAGGTAAATCAATTATCATGATTTCTTCCGAAATGACTGAAATCCTTCGTATGAGTGACAGAATCATTGTTATGTGCGAGGGAAAAGTTACTGGTGAAATTGGAATTGAAGAGGTTTCACAGGAAAAGATTATGAACATGGCAACAAGAGATATTCAGTAGATGGAGGGAGAGTAATGAACAACAAAGACGTAAAACAAAGATCCATCCTGGCAAGACTAGGAGGACAGAAATTCATCGTTCTTCTAGTAGTAATTGTATTATTTGCAATATTTTCAATTGCCAGTGAGGACTTCAGGAAGTATACAACAGTACTTAGTATTCTTGATTATTCATACTATATCGTACTAATGGCAATCGGAGTTACTTTTCCACTGATTACTGGAGGAGTTGATCTCTCCATTGGTACAGGACTCATATGTTATTCACTGGCAGGAGGTTATCTAGTAGTTCACTGTGGATGGCCAACAGTAGCTGGAATGCTTGTCAGTGTACTATTCGGTATTGCAATTGGATGCCTCAATGGTGTGCTTATAGCAGTTATGGATTTACCACCATTCTTGGCTACACTGTGTACTTGTATGATTACAAGAGGTCTCGGAAGTATCTGCTCTAAGAGCTTTGGTATTTCATGGCCAACAGCAGGAACAGATGGTAGCTGGTTTAGAAATGTATTCAAAATCACTATCGGAAATACGAAGTATCCACTAGGATTTCTTTGGATTCTCCTTATCGTTGCTGCTATGGCCTTTGTATTAAACCATACTAAGATTGGTAGATATACAATCGCCATAGGCAGTAACAAAGAAGCTGCAATCCTATCAGGAATCAATGTTAAGTTTTATCATATCATGGCATATGCAATCTCTGGTTTATTTGCAGGACTTGCCTCAATTGCATACTCTGCAGTATTTGCCACAGTTCAGCCTGGTACAGGTGCTGGCTTCGAGCTAGAGGCCATCGGTGGTGCAATTATCGGAGGTGTATCTGCTACAGGTGGAGCGGGAAGTATAGGAGGTACACTCATAGGTGTATTCGTCATCTGCTTACTTAAGACAGGACTTCCTTTCGTAGGACTACAGGCTAACTGGCAACAGATTATTACAGGCTTAGTACTCATCGCTGCTGTTATGGTTGATATTATTAAGAAACGCCGTCAGGCTAAATAAGATATATATCCCTTAGGGGAGGGATTTATATACAAACTTTTCAATTAAGAAATGGGAGGGTTACAAAATGAGAAAAAAATTCTTAGCTACAATGATGACAGCTGCACTCGCAGCAAGCTTATTTGTAGGCTGTGGAGAAGCAGCTACAGATGAGACAGCTACTACAGATGCAGGCGCTGCTGAGACAACAGAGTCTGCTGATGCTGGCACAACAGAAGCAGCTGGTGGCGATTATCACTTCGAAATCATTGTAAAGAGCTACCAGTCATCTTATTGGCAGGCAGCTGTTACCGGTATTGAGCAGGAGGCTGAGGCTAAGGGTGTTACAGTTAACTGTACAGGTCCTAATGCTGAGTCTGATATTGCTGATCAGGTTAACATGCTTAACTCAGCAATCAACAATGCTCCAAACGGTATTGGTCTTGCAGCATGCGATCAGGATGCATGTCTTGATGCATTACAGGCAGCACTTGATGCTGGTATCCCTGTAGTATGTTTCGATTCAGGTATTCCTAACGCTCCAGAGGGATCTGTAGTTTCTACAGTTGCAACAGACAACTATTCAGCAGGTGCTACAGCAGCTGAGAACCTCTATCCAGCACTTAAGGATCAGCTTGGTAGCGGTCAGGTAAGAGTTGGTGAAGTTAACCAGGAAGCTACATCAGAGTCAATCATCAATCGTGGTCTTGGATTCATCGATAAGTTTGCAGAACTTGCTGCAGCTGATGGTTACACAGTAGCAGTTATCGGTAACGAGAAGTATGTAAACGATGCTAAGGCTGAGACAGTAGCAGAGGCAGATGCTGATATCGTTATTGAAGTAGCAGTTCCAGCACAGACAACAGTTGAGCTTTGCGCTACTGAGGCAGCTGCAATCATGAACAAGGCTGATACAATCGGTATGTTCGGTTCTAATCAGGTTGCTGCAGAGGGTATCCTTACAGCTAATGAGAACCTCGGTGTATTAGGTGACAAGATTCTCGCAGCTGGTTTCGATGCAGGTTCAGTTATTAAGTCAGCTATTAAGAGCGGTACAATGTACGGTGCAGTTACCCAGTCTCCACTTGCAATGGGTATTACAACAGTAGACGTACTTTGCGAAGCAGCAGCTGGTAATTCAGTAGAAGATGTTCCTACAGATGGTTACTGGTACAATGCAGACAACATGGAAGATGCTAGCATTGCTCCAAACCTCTACGACTAGGAGGCGTCTATGTTAAAAGGAATTCCAACAATTCTCTCTCCAGAACTTTTAAAGGTTTTAGATGAGATGGGACATACAGATGAAATAACTATCGCAGACGGAAATTTCCCAGGTCATTCCTTTGGTAAGCCAGTCATTAGATTGGATGGACATGGGGTACCAGAGATTCTGGATGCCATCTTACAGGTTTTTCCTCTTGACACTTATCCAAATGCACAAGGCGAGGAAGATCCACCTTGCACCCTAATGGCACTTGAACCTAATGACGTAGGTAAAGTTGCTACCCCTATTTGGGACGAATATAAGGATATAGTTCGTAAATACGATAATAGAGGAGCGGATGCATTTAAAGAGATTAATAAGTGGGATTTCTATGATCAGACAAGAGAAAAATCTACATGCGTGATTATGTCAACAGAGACAGCGATATACGCTAATATCATTCTTAGAAAGGGTGTAGTGGTTAACTGATTGTTATCCAATTATACTCATACCTCTTATAAAAAGGGACTCACCTAGGTGAGCCCCTTTTATCTATTATAATTATCTACAGAAGAATTAATTGTATAGAACGAATTCTTCATTATCTATATCATCCTTACCAAGCTCTCTGTAAGCTGAAGGATTCATACCAACCACCTTTCTGAAGGTCTTGCTGAAATGGAACTGATCTGGATAGCCCACTTCCTTGCCAATCTCTTGAATAGTGTAATTGGTATTAAGTAGTAATTTCTTGGCATTATGTATACGGATGCTTGTGAGCATCTTAATAGGTGTAGTACCTGTGTATTTCTTATATATCTTAGATAGATAAGCAGATGTGAAGCCTAGTTCATCTGCCAACTCACCTATGTCTACTGATTCCATATAGTGATCCTGAATATAGTAGTAGACATAATCTACTTGTTCCTTGGCATCATATCCTGCCAGAGTACTTTTCTCCGATGTTAAATCAATCTGCCCCAACTTAAGCCCTGCCTTGTTGAGAGACTTGTGTAACTCCTCTGGATTAACCGGCTTAAGCAGATACTCAAAGGCATTCTGTCTGAGAGCTTCTTGCGCATATTGGAAATCAGCGTATCCAGTGAGAATAATAGTGATAGTATCTGGATACTGATTGTTAATCTGCTTGGTAAGCTCTAGCCCGTTCATAACAGGCATCTGAATATCCGTAATTACGATTTGAATGTCATCCTTTTTAAGGCATTCTAGGGCTTCCATGCCATTGGAAGCTTGGGCTGTGACCTTGTAGATGTCATCTAGCCCGTTGATGGTACGAACAATTGACTCCCTAAGGAAATGTTCGTCCTCAACTAGTAGTACGTTGTAAAACTCCTTCTCCTTCATACATTATTTGCCCAGTCAGTAATTGGTTATGATTTGTCCGTAGACTTATCAATACTTCTTCCAATTTTGACAAAGGCCCCTCCTTCTACATTGTTACCAAAATCAAATAGGAACGTAATACCATCTAGCAAATATAATCTTATAAATATATTCAATATACCCATGCCTTCAATCTTCAGACTTGGAAGTACCCCGGTTTCCAAGATAGAATCCATCTGTTGGCGTAGGTGTATATCCACATCCTTATCAAATCCAGGTCCAGAATCGATTACCTCGATG
>JAILNO010000038.1 GCA_024691465.1 Pseudobutyrivibrio sp.
CCTGCTGTGATTCCATGCCTAATAAGTGTAATCGTCCTATCCATTACTTAATCCTAACTCCTATGCCAAGCACTACTCTATGTACCTCAGTGGCCTCTCTTGCAAGCTCTATTAAGATTCGACCTGCCACCTCTCTGTATATACGACTGCTGTCATCTATAGGAACGATTCCATTTCCTACTTCATCGGCAATAACAACCCACTCACCCTCTGAGATGGTGGAGTGTATTTCAGTTAGTATCTCCTCTTCAGACTTGCCTTCCTCAAGCCTCTTCTTAATAAAAAGATGAAGCTGATTGAAAAACTTAGCCCTTGGAAACGTGCCAGTTGCATATTCTGTTTTGCCTTGATAACTTCCACCTATTACTAATATCATAATCCACCTATCTAATCACAGTGTACACTGACAGCAATACTGCCGACCACAATTCAGCTATACATACAAACCATCCTGCCAGATCACCTGTGATTCCACCAAACTTAGAGTATGCCATATATATGTAATATATGAGAGTGATAACCAGTGCTACCAGACATACAGTCCATGTATACTGAAATAGTATTCCTGCCACAATGGATACAATAATGATCTGAAGTGCCAGGGTATACATAACTACCTTATCGTCTGCCGTCTCGGCCTCAGTATTTAATATACCAGTAGACTTAGCCTTCTTATATCTCACCACACATATACCGCTGACCGCTCTAGCCATAAAGAACATAAATATCCAGGCTAAGAACTCATCATGTCCCATGAGATACAGTGCGGAGAAAATAACTAATCCGTATATGCATAATCTAATAACTGCAAAAGCTCCTATATGTGGATCCTTAAGAATCTCCAGTCGCTTATCCTTGTCCTGATATGAAGAAAGGGCATCGCTGGTATCCATGTACCCATCCAGATGAAATCCTCCTGTTACTATAAGAGGTATCGCTAGCGCTATGGCCACAAATACCACCTTCGGAATATGATAGCTAATTATAAACAGCCACCACAGATACTCTAGAGCACCTATTACTCCACCTATCCATGGGAAAAATATAAGATGATACTTCATATCCTCTGTGGCCCAATTAAATCTAGGCATAGGTATGCGTGAATACATAGAAAATGCCACAGCTATTGATTTCAAAATTCTCATAATTTAATTCCTATTCCAACCACTACCTCATACACATCATCTGAGAGCTTGGCAATGGCTCTATTAATCATGCCTAAGGCCTTAAGATACTCTTGCGTGCCCGGGTCATAATCTATGCCATCCTCGAATACATTATTGCTTACAATTACCATAGATGACACACACTCTGCCAGCTCCTCAATATCTCCCAATATCTTATTAACCACCTGCTCGGCTGGATATATCTCTCCATCCCTGAACATTTCATTGGCCACCAGATTAGACATACACTCTAGTAGCACTATAGTCCCATCTGCCTCACTGTCAGTGGAGAAATCGCCTAAATCAATGCTTTCAATCTCTGGAATTGCATTATATACATCCCTTTCATGTTCCAAAGTGACGAATCCCTTGCCTGCCCTAATCTGCCTATGCCTCTCTATGCGAGCTACAGACTCCTCGTCCCTAACTCCCATTGTGGCTAGATAATATTTATTTTTACTAGTAGAGTGACAAACTAAATCCTCAGCAAATCCTGACTTACCACTGCTACTTCCACCGTATACTAATGTAATCATATATCCTTTGAATAATTCTCATACTGCTCGACACCTGATTCGCCGAACTTGAGAGCATCGTGAAATACTATATCTGTCATCCGAAGATTCGATACCATCATAACAGCTCCAGCTCCCTCTCCCACAGCCATCTTAGCATCAAGCACTGGCTCTAGGTTAAGCTTGCTCGCAAGCTTAAGAGTAACTGGTTCCTTACTAATATGAGATGGTATTAGATAATCCCTGGTATTATCTAATAGCCTGTCTGCCACTAGAGCAGACACCATGCTAAGCATACCATCTATAATAATCGGAACCTTATATAAGGCACCTCCTAGTACTACTCCTGTCATGGCAGCCAGCTCAAGACCACCGAAGTTACTACATATCTCCACTGGAGAGAGACCACTATACATGGAAAGCGCCATGGATACCACGGCCCTCTTCTTACTGAATCCCTCATCATCTAGACCTGCGCCTCTGCCTGTAACCACATCAGCATTCAGATCCAACAGATAACCTGCCACAACTGCAGCAGAGGTAGTATTGCCTATACCCATCTCTCCAACTAGGAGACAGGAGTAACCCTCTTCCACGCTCTCCTTGACTAGGTCCATGCCCACCTGAACAGCGCGTGAGAACTCCTCCACCGACATGGCTGGCTGCTTGAGGAAATTGCAGGTACCATACTTAACTCTTCTATTGAGGGTAAAAGGTACTTCCTTGGCATAGTTAATGCCCACATCCACAGCCATAATATCAATGCCTAGATTCCTTGCCATAACACCTGTGGTGGTAAGTCCCTGACCTATGCTGGTGGCACATATACGGGTGACATCCTGCTTAGTCTGGGTAACTCCCTCCTCCACTATACCATGGTCACCACAGCAAACTATCAGTCTCATATGGCTAAGGTCCGGGGCTTCATATCCTTGTATTGCTGCAATCTTAGAGTGCAAATCCTCGAATACCCCGAAGCTATCTATAGGCTTAGAGACCCTGTCCCACTGCTCCTTAACTCTAGCGATAGCTTCCTTTGAAACAGGCTCCAGCTCAATCTTATTCTCAAGTATGTCGTCAAATAAAAATCTAGTGTCCCCCATAAATTCTCATAGCCTCCACAAATTTAAATACAAACTCAGGTGATGATGGATAATATAGATGAGCAAATCCCATATAGGAATTGTTATTGGCATGCATACATTCATATGATCTGCCTGTAGCAGGCTTGACAGCTGTCATATCCACACCATTATTAGTAGTATCGTAGTAATGGAACTCATGTCCCTTAATGCTAACTCCTTCGCCTTCTATTGTAACATATCCGAATCTAACTAACTTGCCAGTCCAGAAAGCCTCTCCTTCAATAGCGCCAACCATATCGTATATACGATTATCTTTATCCTTGATGCTATCTAGCAGGTACATGAATCCTCCGCACTCTGCCAGGGTAGGCATACCTCCCTTAATAGCTCTTCTAATATCCTCTTTCATAGAGGTGTTGGCTGACAGTTCCTCCAAGTAATTCTCTGGATAACCACCACCTAGTAGTAATCCAGATACTCCCTCAGGAAGCCTCTCATCCTCCAGTGGCGAGAACTCAACCAGCTCCACACCAGCTTCCTCTAGCATCTTAAGATTCTCTCTATAGTAGAAACAAAAGGCCCTATCCCTTGCCACTGCAATCCTAACATCCTTAGAATCCACCATATTATTCGTAACTTTTGACCTAGGTATATCAAGAGTACATGCCTTACCTGCTATGGAAATAAGCTTATCTAAATCGATTCCCTGACTAACAAGTGCTTCATTAATATCAAGCATATGATTCAGATCATCTATCTCCTCAGGAAGCACTAGCCCTAAGTGCCTACTGTCTAAAGCCACATCCTTGCTGGTTGGGACATATCCAACCACTGGGATATTAAGCTCTCCTTCTATAAGCCCTGCAAGAGTACCAGCAAACATTGCTGAGGTCTTATTAAGTATCACACCTGATATGAGATGGTTGATATCATAATCAAGGAATCCCTTAATCTCAGCCAACACCGATCTGCCCTTGCCCCTGGCATCTATGACTAGAACTATAGGGGCTCTCAGACTAGAGGCCAGATCATAGGTGGAGCCTCGCATCTCCACTCCGCCTACGCCATCATAGAGTCCCATGACGCCTTCAATCACAGCTATATCCCCTGCGAATCCATCTAAGAATAATCTAAGAGTATCCTCCTCATCCGTAAAAAAGGTATCTAGATTACCTGAAGTAATCCCCAGAGCCCTTCGATGAAACATGGGGTCTATGTAATCAGGACCGCACTTGTAGCTACAGGGCTTAAGGCCCTTTGTCTTAAGGGCTGATAGTATTCCGCATGTAATTGTAGTTTTGCCGCTTCCACTTCCTGTGGCAGCAATAATTAGTCTAGGACAATTCATCTACTCACCTGTAATGTTAAAAGTTACGATATATACAGGATTGTGTCCCTGCATTACGTTATAGTCACCGGCTCTCTTGGCCTTGCTAACAGCCACCTGTATCATATCCACATCTGTAATCTGGTATTTCTTAAGAACCGTATTAATCTCTGCAATAGTCTCTATAGTGACAGCATTAACCACCACTCTGATATCACTCTTATAGCTAATGAGCTTAGCTATTATCTCATCTAGTCTGCCACCGCTTCCACCTATGAATACATGGGTAGGAGTAGGTAGGCTCTCCATGGCCTCAGGGGCTGTCCCCTCTATGAGGGTCACATTCTTAAGGTGGAATTTATCAGTGTTCTTAAGGGTAAGAGCACATGCGTCAGGCTTAAGCTCAATTGCATATACTCTCACTGTAGGATCAAGCAGTCCCATCTCGGTAGCTACAGAGCCACTGCCACTGCCTATGTCATAACATATGGCATCACTTGTAACTCCCAGCTTACATAGAGATAGTGCTCTAATCTCTTCCTTAGACATAGGCACCCTGTCCCTGATGAACGCTTCATCACTCAATCCTGGTGTAAGCCTCTTAGGAATCACTGACTTATTCCTAATGAATAATATGCATAGTCCATCCTCGTTGAAATTACAGCATCTTTCCATAGTTAATCTTATGATCTTCTCCTGGGAGTATAGATTCATGCCAGCTATGGCCTGATACTTGCCCTGCCCAGAGATCTCCAGTTCCTTAAGGGTGTCTCCTATTAATCTCACATCCTTACTACCTGACGTGAGCACATAGGTCTTCTCATTGTGGCTAACTGCTGCAATAAGCTTAGGAAGCCACACTTCCTCCTTGATGCCATGGCTACTCATAAGCACACTATCCTGCCAGCTCTCCTCTATGACTGCTGCAAAAGCACTTACAGTAGAGATACCTGGAAGAACCCTTACCTGATAATTGATACTAGTCTTAAGAGCAGCTATGAGCTTCTTAGCTCCACTGTAGAATCCTGTATCACCTGAGAAAAGTACTAGTGCCTTTCTTGTAACTAATGACTTCTCCTGGGCCAGTTCCTCTAGCTTATCCATGATGTCGTCGGCCTTATACAAAGGAAACTTCTTACTATCTGTATCGATTCCAACTATCATCCTAGGGGCACCGAATATATAATCTGCCTCAAGTATGGCCTGCTCTACCTCGGATGTAATAGAGCCGAATCCCATGCCAAAGCCTGCCAGGGTCACTATGAATCTGCTGCCATCATCTACCTCTGATAAAAGTGACGACTTATCCACGTCAAATAATTCATATAGTCTCTCTCTTACCTGAATAAGGGTCATACCCTGACTAGGGCTCTTAGGTCGCCTGATTATATAACAGCTCACATTAGCTTTATTGGCTGCAATAATACGCTCAGCCTCTCCACTGGTGGAACCGCTCTCCTTAAGCACCAGGATCCTTGCGTCCATTTCTCTGAGAAAGGCCAAATTCATACCTGCGGAAAAAGGTCCCTGCATGGCAATTATCTGACTGCCCTTCAGGCCATTATCCCTGCATATAGCAAGACTCTCCTCGCTAGGTATCACTCTGGCTGTAATACGCTCTCTCAACTGTTCATTGGCGCAGAATATCTTCAATTCCTTGCTTCCTGTAGTAAGGAATATATTGCCCTTAGTATCCGCAAGCGCCTTAGCGCACTCTTCAGCAGAGTCGAAGAAGTGGCAGTTACTGTAATCCACCTCTGATTCCTCTCTACTAACCCTATAGAAAGGTACATCTATGTATTTAAATACTGCATTGTCTATCTCCTGTTTAACAATCTCAGCGAAGGGATGGGTGGCATCAACAATAGCTGCAGGATCCCTCTGCATAAAGAAATCATACATAGCCTCTGAATCCATACGACCGCAGACTACCTCTACATAGTCTGAATCCTCCACTGGCTGCTTGCCATATTCTGTAGCCACACTGTAGATACATGGGATATGGGCTGCTGCAAGTGCATTGGCCAACTGCCTGCCTTCTGTAGTTCCACCGAAAATAATTACTTTCTTCAAATTCGATATCCTCTTTTGGTTACTAGCTTACCATTGATAATCTCACTCTTGCTATTACCGATGAATACTGTAGTAAACATATTGACCTCAGTATCCATAAGCTCTCTAAGAGTGCAGACTCTATACTTAGTTCCTTCTCTACCAATATTCTCCACATACCCGCAGGCCCTGTCTTCATCAGCACCTGCCTCCATCATAATAGCGCAAGCCCTCTTAAGGTAATCATATCTTTTCTTACTAGAAGGGTTATATATAGCTATGGCAAAATCTCCATAAATAGCAGCTACCAGCCTCTTCTTGATAACCTCCCAAGGTGTGAGCAGATCACTTAATGAAATCACACAGAAATCATGATTAATAGGTGCTCCAAGAACTGCTGCACCAGATATGGCTGCAGTAATCCCAGGAACAACCACTATATTAGACTCAGAAATGTCCGTATATGCGTATTCAGGTAGCAACTCATACATAGGGGCCGCCATACCGTACACTCCCGCATCACCGCTACAGATGAAGGCTACATCCTTACCCTCCAGGGCGTAATCATAACAAGCCTTGCATCGCTCTATCTCCTTGCGCATGGGAGTGGTAAAGAATTCCTTAGATGGGAAAAGGTTACGAACCAGATCCACATATACAGTGTAACCTACAATCACATCAGCTACTTCCATAGCATGATATGCCTCATCTGTCATCATCTGCCTGTCCCCTGGCCCCATTCCTATGATATATATATTACCTGCCATCACGCCTCCTATTATCTATTACCAATTCAAATCTATCTGCTGCCTGCTAGCCACCGCTATGGTCATACCATCCATCGCCTCTTTAGGAAGCACCAGCTGCCTACTGCTAAGTGCTGCGCCACAGACTGCAGCTCTCTCACACACATTAGACACTCCTACTGTGTTCCTTACAAATGAAGAATCTGTATATTCTCCAGGAAGTGATGATAATTCCTCCGCGGTATAAACCATAAATCTGGCATTGAAATAATGAGCCAGAGTGATTAATCCCTTTTCCTCTGATTTAACATCTATGGTTGCAAAGCCATACAGATTATCCCTAAGGTAATCCTCTTCATACTTAGTACATACGAAATCATGTAAGTCCTCGAAGGATTTGCCCTTCTTGCACCCCATGCCAATTACCAGTCTCTTAGGTATTAATGTAAATCCATCAGAATCATGTTCTGAGATAACCACATCAGCTACTCCGCTATCTATAACAGTAACATGTTCTGGTGTATTCCCTATGAAATTACATGGGATATCACATCTAATTGTTATATCCTCACCTGCTAAGAGCTTAGATGATATATGTTTAATACCACTCTTATTATTAATCTTAAGTCCATTAATCCTTGCAAAGGTATCTATTGCAAACACGCCATTAATATCAGTAGCTGTAGTAATAACAGCTGTAGAGTTGAGAATATCTGCAATCTCAGTAGCTATCTCATTAGCTCCACCGAAGTGACCTGATAGTATAGGTATCACATGCTCTCCCAGCTCATCACACACTATCACTGGACTATCCGTAAGCTTGCTATGGATGAATGGCGCAATGAGTCTCACTGCTATACCAGTAGCTCCTATGAAAAGAATAGGAAGTCTCTTATCAAAGGAATCCCTAATCCAATCATCTATGGAAATATCTCTATCATATAAGTCAACAATGAAACCACCATCTGAATTAGATAGTTTAGTAGCCAGCTCCTGACCCCTATCGCTGAAATATACTGTTCTTAGTAACCTTTTACCTAACATGCTTACCTCGCTGGTCTGAAGCCAGTTTCAAAATCCGCTGAATACAGTTTAGAAAGAGTATAATTGGATTTAGCAATTACATCTCCTACCAATATAACTGCCAGGTTCTTAATATCGTGAGCCTTTCCTGTCTCAGCCAGAGTTCCAACTGTACAGATGTACTTCTGCTCATCTGGCCAAGTAGCTTTATAAACTATTGCAGCCTTAGTATCCTTAGAGTATCCACCATCTATTAGTCTGTTCTGCAATTCCTCCAGCATACCACTACTTAGATATATAGCCATGGATGCATTATGTGCTGCGAAGCTTTGGATAGATTCCTTCTCAGGTACCTTAGTTCTGCCTTCCATTCTGGTAATAATAAGTGACTGACTCACCTCTGGAAGTGTGTATTCCAGATTAAGTGACGCTGCTGCTCCAAAGCATGCACTCACCCCTGGGCAACTCTCATATGAAATACCTGCCTCATCCAGTATATGCATCTGCTCTTGAACAGCTCCATATATACTAGGCTCGCCTGTGTGCAGTCTAACCACCTGCTTACCACTTGAAGCGCCAGAAATCATCACCTCCATGACCTCATCTAATGTCATGGTGGCACTATTAAATATCTCACAGTCATCCTTGCTATATGAAAGTAACTCTGGGTTCACCAGTGAACCTGCATAGATAATTACATCAGCTTCCTGCAAGAGTCTCATGCCTCTAACAGTAATCAGATCTGCAGCTCCACATCCAGCACCTACGAAATATACCATTCCACTAATCCCTTCCTATCCTCTAAGAATACTCTCCGCTCTATCTGACTTGGCAAGCAGGCCGAAGTCATTAGAATATAGGATACAGTCTATGCTAACCCTTCCCTGAGCCCTAAAGTCCAGATAGAATAATATCTTCTCAAGAGCGATTCCCATAGTTTCCTTAAGTAGACCCGCTTCCTCAATAAGCTTAAGAGCATCCTCTGTATTGAGACAATCTAATACGCGCCTGCATAGCTCGTCATCACCGCCTGCTCTAAGTATGCAGCTTGATAGTATCTCCATCCTACAGTCTGCCTCATGAGAATGGGTATTCATAATACCTCCAGCCACCTTAATAAGCTTGCCTATATGACCTGTGATAAGCATCCCTTTAAATCCTAAATCACATACCATATCAACAGTCTCGCCTATATAATTAGAGCATTTGACGCTCTTGTCTAAATCATAATTGTAGGTATCCCTCATGAACTTGAGTCCATAATTGCCTGGAGAGACTATGGCGATATCCTCTCCTAGTTCCTTTTTCTGATTAAGCTCTACTCTGATTGAATCCAATAGAGCCTTAGAGCTCATAGGCTCCACTATGCCAGTGGTGCCAAGTATGGATATACCATCCACTATTCCAAGCCTAGGATTGAAGGTCTTGCCAGCTAGCTGCCTGCCCTCAGGTACTGATATCATAACCTGAAGCCTACCTCTGAAGTCTAGCAGGTTACATACCTCTGTAACTTCCTTGGTAATCATCTCTCTAGGCACATGATTAATGGCTGCATTACCCACTGGCTGATCAAGCCCTGGCAGTGTCACTCGCCCGATGCCTTCTCCACCATCTATATCTATCTGTAGTCCATTGTCGCTAATGGCGGATTCATCTCCCATATCAATAATTGATACTGTAGCCATTACATGACTTCCAGTGGTTACATCAGGATCATCTCCTCCGTCCTTAATCACTCCACAGGTAACCTGATTCTCTGTTCTATGGATATCAACTATATCTGCGCAAAAAGTTACGCCTGCAGGTGTTTCTATTTCAATATTAAGTTTCTCCACTCCTGCTAAAAGCATATATGTGCCAGCCTTGGCTGCTGCCGCTGCACAGCTTCCTGTAGTAAATCCTCTACGCATATTCACCTCAAGAATCTAAGTTATAGAGTAACGCATTTACGATAGCAGCTGCTATATTGCTGCCGCCCTTTCTACCCTCGTTGATAATGTATGGCACCTTAGATTGTAAGAATAGTTCCTTGGCCGCCACCACATTGACGAAACCTACCGGCACACCTATAACAAAGTCTGGTGTGTACTCTCCCTTTTCCATCATCTCATATAGAGATATAAGTGCTGTAGGGGCATTGCCTATTGCAAAGATTACTGGCATATCTAATGCTGCAGCTCTCTCCATGGAAACAGTAGCTCTAGTTACCTGACGGCTCTTAGCCTCACTTGCCACATCCTCATCTGCCATGAAGCAATGCACTGCTCCACCATACTGGGATAAGCGCTTCTTATTGATTCCAGACAGGGCCATATTAGTGTCGGTAACAATATGTGCGCCGCTTCTAATTAAGTCCTTCGCTAATTTAATTGCACCATCTGAATACCTCATGGTGTGAGCATAATCAAAGTCAGCACTGGTGTGAATGACTCTTTTAGTAATAGGTTCCTGCTCTTTATCAAGGGTAATCCCCATATTAGTAAGCTCTTCACCAATAATCTCAAAGCTACGCTTCTCTATTTCATTAGGTAATACGAATTCTATATTCATTACACTCTCTCAATCTTACTTAATAAGAGAATAGATGTATTCCATATCTAGATTCTCTCTGATTATATCTGCAAGCTTATCGTACTCTCTGTCCTTGAACTCCTGATAATCCATAGCAGACTCCAGCTTAAATCCCTTGCTCTCAGCTATAGCACTAGTTAGCCTAAGAGCCAGGTCACTACTATCGAATATTCCATGGACATAGGTTCCTAGTATATTGCCAGACTGTATTAGGATAATATCTCCATTGTCATCGTGCTCAATTACATCTAGTGTCACATTACTATCATAATTAATATCAGTGATACCATTGTGAATTTCATAACCTGTGAACTCCTCACCTGACAGACAGCTATATAATCCAGTCATATCATCGAAGCAATCCTCAGTCTGACTGCGGTGCTTAGCAGGCTTAAGCCTGGTTATAGTTGGAAGTAATCCCAATCCTAAGATAGAGTCCAATCCCTCACTTTCAACACCATCCTCATCAGTGATTACCTCTCCCATCATCTGGAATCCACCACAGATTCCTATGACAGGTCCAGAATTAGAATATTTCTTAATAGCTGCTTCCATGCCTGATTCTCTGAGCCATAGCATATCTGATATAGTATTCTTGCTGCCAGGAATGATAACTATGTCAGCATCAGCAATATCCCTTGGATTGGTAACGAATTCCACTTCCACCCCATCGATACTCTCAAATGGTGCCACATCAGTAAAATTAGAAATCCTAGGCAGTCTGATAACTGCAACGGTAACGATAGGTACCTCCTCAGCAGATACCCTATCTCTATCTAATCTCTCGCTTAAACTATCTTCATCATCTATCATAAGACGAGCGTAAGGAACAGTACCAACTACAGGTACATGACCTCTCTCCTCAAGCATATCTATTCCAGAATCAAGTAAGCTCTTATCCCCCCTGAACTTGTTAATTATGAGGCCCTTTACCCTGGCTCTCTCGTCACTTTCTAAGAGTTCCAAGGTACCTAGGAGCTGAGCAAACACTCCGCCTCTATCTATATCTCCCACCAGAAGTACAGGAGCATCCACCAGGCTTGCCATACCCATATTGACTATATCATCTGACTTGAGATTGATCTCAGCTGGGGAGCCAGCCCCCTCTATTACGATAACATCAGCCCAGGATGCCAGTTCATCATAAGCTGCCTTAATATCAGGTATAAGCTTCTTCTTGTATTTGAAGTAATCGCGGGCAGACATATTGCCAACTACTTCACCATTAACTATCACCTGAGAGCCCACATCATTGGTAGGCTTAAGCAGTATGGGATTCATATATACAGAAGGCTTAACCCCTGCACACTCAGCCTGCATCACCTGTGCTCTGCCCATTTCAAGTCCATCTTCTGTTACAAAAGAATTCAAAGCCATATTCTGGGATTTAAAAGGAGCTACCTTGAGACCATCCTGTGCAAACACACGGCAAAGACCTCCCACTATTAAGCTCTTGCCCACATTGGACATTGTTCCTTGAATCATTATTACTTTTGCCATGTCTACCTCTAATAATACTTA
>JAILNO010000094.1 GCA_024691465.1 Pseudobutyrivibrio sp.
AGTATTTAAGCAGTTAGGTGGCACCATGGACGGTCTGTCAGGTGGTTTCCTTGCAGTGGGTACTTTTATGAAAGATCACGGCATCATCTTACTATTGATACTCTTAGCTCTTGTAGTGTATGTAATCGTACTTAACAAGACTAACTGGGGCAAGAATCATCGCAACGGCATCCTCTATAAGAGCCGTCGCTTCAAGTCAATCCATTCTAAGATTGCCACCAGCCGTTTCGCATCAGCCATGGCTATGACACTCTCTAGTGGTATGGATGTAATGCAGGCTCTTGATGTCAGCGGACATATCGTAGATGCTCCTGAGTTCGAGACCAAGGTAGAGAAGTGCAAGGATTCCTTTGCCGAGACCATGGATATAGGCAAGGCTTTCTCCCTCTCTGGTATCTTCGGAGGATTGTACGGACGTATGGCAATCCTGGGTGCTAAGACAGGTAATATGGAGAATGTGCTTGAGAAGGTAGCTTCTACATATCAGGAGGAGGCCGATGAGGAGATCAACGACTTAATCGCAGTAGTTGAGCCTACACTTGTTATCGTGCTTTCAGTAATCGTAGGTATTATCCTACTTTCAGTTATGTTGCCACTTTTGAACATTATGTCGGGGATGATTTAGTATGTCTAAGACCAGATTCGGTAGCCTAGATGGCATTCATCAGATTCAGAAAAAGAATGTGGTGGGCTCCACTATGATTTCAGCGGGCCTGTTCATTCTCATATTTATAGTTTTTCTATTCGCAGTTTCTAAGACCACTGCAGGCTCAGTCAATGAGCAGAGGCAGAGTCTTACCGATGCCATAGACAGGGCTGTGATTCAGTGCTACGTCACTGAGGGCAGATATCCAGAGAGCTTCGAGTATCTCAAGGATAACTACGGCATCATATACGACGAGGATAAGTTTAGAGTTGATTATGTGATTTATGGTTCTAATATGAGACCAGATATTACTATCATTAATCTGGAGGACTAGTTTTGAAAAAGAGACGACATGGAAAACATAATATAGACATCATGTTTTTAATGGTCTTGTTTTTGATATTCACCTTTTCTGCGGTGAGTGTTCTTTTGATGGCTGTTAATTCCTACAGGTCAGTAGTCCTTGCCAACGAGGCCAATTCCAGTGCCAGGACTGCCAGCGCCTACATCAGAGAGCAGGTGCGCCAGCATGATGCTGAGGGTGCAGTTACTCTAGATACATTCGATGGCATAGATTGTATCCGCATGAGTGAGGGCGAGGAATATAGCCTCTACATCTATGAGTACGATGGCTATCTTATGGAGCTTGAGACCAAGGATGATTCGGGTGCCACAGCAGATTTCGGCAACAAGATTCTTCAGGTGAATAGTCTTAAGTTCGCCCAGGGTGACACTCCTAACACCATCAGTGTTCAGGTGGTTGATTCCCTAGGTGAGGAGCAGCTTGTTACAATCGGCATCAAGTCAATGGAGGTGGGATCTAATGAAGAATAGGAATAACGGTTCCAGAATATTCATGACTGAGCTGATGTTTTCAATATTATTCTTTATAGTTATCTCTGCCATATGTGTCCAGTGCTTCGCTGGCAGCTTCCATAAGAGCAGAGAGGCTAAGGAGATGACCCAGGCAGTCAATCTGGCCAGCAATGCAGCAGAGTCCTATCTTGCTGATGATGACTACAGTGGCTTCACCGATTACTATGACAGCAAGTGGCATGGCACTGACGATCAGGACGCAGCCTATAAGGTAACCAGCCTGGTGATTGAGCCAGAGGCAGAGGGTGAGTGCCAGATGATGCATGTGGTGGTATCCACCATTACAGATGAGGAGATATACAGTCTTAAGGTAGAGAAGGCCCTTTAAGGAGAGGCTATGGAACATAATAAGAAAGAGAATCGTACAATTATTAATATAGGAACCTCCCTAATGGTAGTTATTCTGACGGGTATGGCCTTTGCAGTAATTGCAGCTCTGGCTATTTCATCCAGTCACAATAATTACAACTTGAGCACCAAGCTTAGGGATCACACAGACGAGTATTATGCTGCTTCCAATGAGGCTTACGAGCGTATCGCAGCTTCAGATTGGGCAGATCAGGAATTTACTGTTGATATTAATGAGAATCAGGTATTAAATGTAGAGGTGGTTTCTGGAGAGATATCCAGTTGGCAAGTGCAGAATGTATCAGGATGGGAGGCAGACAGCACACAGCCAGTGATTACTCTAGAGGACTAATGGGAGGTTATTATGAGTGTCAATATAGTTAGTTACTTAACAGATGCAGTTAAGAAATATAGGGCTTCAGATGTATTCATCGTAACAGGCCGCGAGGTATCATTCAGAGTTAATGATATAAT
>JAILNO010000099.1 GCA_024691465.1 Pseudobutyrivibrio sp.
GAAGTTCCAGTACATTAAGGAGGAGCGTCTCTTTTTCACTGCGGGGTTCAAGGGAGATGAACAGAACAATCTCAAGGAGCATGATTTCATTATGATATATGAGTTCTACTGTGCTCTCATTAGAGATAAGACAGGGAATCCACCTGACCATAAGACACGCAAGCTCTTAGAGATGTATTGCTGGTCTTCTATATATATGACTGTTCAGTGGCTTATGAAGGGTATGAGAGAGTCTGAGGAGGATTTGGCAGATCTTATGATTGATGCTATGCCTCCTGCCTTATGTGAGCTCTTTACTAAGATAGAATTGCTATAGCAATTACACTGTTTGTGTTACACAAAACTACATCTGTAACTTATATTTGCATGGCATGGGATGATAAAATATTTCATGTAGGGCGTGTTAAATAATTAACACAATGTAGAATATAAGAAGGAGAGTAGTGTATTATGGCAAACAGAATTTCACTTAATGCCACATCATATCATGGTGCTGGCGCAATCTCAGAAGTAGTTACAGAAATTAATAACAATGGTTTCAAGAAGGCATTCGTTGCTTCAGATCCAGACTTAGTTAAGTTCGGCGTTACAGCTAAGGTCACAGATCTGCTTGATAAGGCAGGAATTCCTTTTGAGCTTTATTCTAATATTAAGCCTAACCCAACCATCGAGAATGTTAAGAGTGGTGTAGAGGCATTTAAGAAGTCAGGTGCTGATTGTATCGTAGCAATCGGTGGTGGTTCATCTATGGATACATCTAAGGCTATTGGTATCATCATTACTAATCCAGAGTTCGCTGATGTACGTTCACTTGAGGGCGTGGCTCCTACTAAGAATCCTTGTGTACCTATCATCGCAGTTCCAACTACAGCTGGTACAGCTGCTGAGGTTACTATCAACTATGTAATCACAGATGTGGAGAAGGAGCGCAAGTTCGTGTGTGTAGATACACACGATATGCCTATCGTAGCTATCGTAGATCCTGAGATGATGTCATCTATGCCTAAGGGTCTTACAGCAGCTACAGGTATGGATGCTCTTACACATGCTATCGAGGGTTATACTACTAAGGCAGCTTGGGAGATGACAGATATGTTCCATCTAGAGGCTATCAGACTTATCTCTGAGAACCTTAGAGATGCAGTTGAGAATAAGAAGTCAGGCCGCGAGGGCATGGCTCTTGGACAGTACATCGCAGGTATGGGATTCTCTAATGTAGGTCTCGGTATCGATCATGCAATGGCTCACACACTTTCAGCACATTACGATACTCCACATGGTGTAGCATGTGCTATGTTCCTTCCTATCTCTATGGAATTCAATCGTGAGTATACTGGGGAGAGACTCCGTGAGGTCGCTAGAGCTATGGGTGTAAAGGGTGTAGATGAGATGTCACAGGAAGAGTACAGAGATGCAGCTATTGCAGCTGTTAAGAAGCTCTCAGAGGATGTAGGTATTCCTAAGACACTTGAGAAGATTAAGGAAGAGGATCTCGATACTCTTGCAACAGATGCACTTAATGATGCATGCTATCCTGGTAACCCACGTGAGGCTACTAAGGAGCAGGTAATTGCGATGTTCCGCATGCTTATGGCATAGTAGTAAATCAAGCATATTAAAAGGACCTGTAGATATATCTACAGGTCCTTATTTTGTAAGAATTAATTAACTCTAGTGGTGTAGTTGAGATTCTCAAGCTGCTTCATATATACGCTTAAGCGCTCATACAGGGGCTCGGCCTCATCACCATACTTGTCATGAACCATCTGACCAATCTCATGGACTGATCTGTTGCCATCGATACAAGTGAAGATGAAGCTTCCCATGCCCTCTAGATGGATATGAGATACAGCTGGTCTCTTGAAGAACTTCTGGGCTAAGCGATTAGTAAAACCCTTATTCTCCATCTCTACAACAACCTCTCCGGACTCATTGAGAGTCCAGATTAGGCCATCACTAATTTTAAAAATATAATCTAAATAGTTCTCACTAGTTCTTTTCATTCTTCTTTCCCATAGCAGCTGTCCAAACTACTGCAACAACGATTGCAAGTAAGATGAATGCTACCACATTGTTAGTAGGAATTACACTTGAAAGGTTAATCTTGTCAAGGATACCAACTACAGCAAGGATAGCAATTAATACACCAACGATACCCTCACCAGCGATGAGTCCTGAGCAGAAGAGGATACCCTTACCTGCTTCGTCCTTCTCAGCACCGAACTTCTTATCTGCGAAATGTCTGATGAGACCACCAAGCATGATTGTAGCAGAAAGCTCAAGTGGAAGATAGAGACCGATAGCAACTGGAAGAGCACCAATACCAAGGATCTCGATTGCAATAGCGATGAATGCACCGATAAAGATAAGAGCCCATGGAAGATTACCACTCATAACACCCTCGATGATCATCTTCATCATAGTTGCCTGTGGAGCAGCGAGCTGATCTGTACCGAATCCGTAAGCTGTGTTAAGAAGAATCATAACACCACCGATTGCAAGTGCAGCAGCAATTGTACCCATGATCTCACCGATCTGCTGCTTCTTAGGTGTAGCACCTAGGATGTAACCTGTCTTAAGATCCTGTGATGTATCACCAGCCATGCAAGCTGCGATACAGATGATAGAACCGATTGCGATAGCACCCTGCATACCGTGTACGCCTGTATCGCCAGCAACCTTAAGGCAGATAGTAGCGATAAGGATTGTAGCAATAGTCATACCAGATACTGGGTTGTTAGAGCTACCTACGAGACCAACCATACGTGAGCTAACGGCACTGAAGAAGAAACCGAATACTACGATGATGATTGCACCGAGTAATGAAACAGGTACAACAGGTACGATCCAGATTAACAGAATAAGAACTACAATTGCAGCAAGTACAAATCTGATATCCATATCAAGGGCTGTACGCTCGCTTGATGAAGAACCAGCACTCTTGATGCTCTTGATTGAGTCCATGAATGTTCTAGCGATAAGTGGAAGAGTCTTAATAAGACTGATGATACCAGCTGCAGCAACGGCACCAGCACCGATGTACTTGATGTAGCTAGCCCAGATAGCAGAAGCACCGCCTGTAGCATAGAGCTCTGCAACTGAAACAGAAGCTGGGTACATAACAATATCTCCACCGAAAGTAACGATGGCTGGAATAAGTACGAACCAACCGATTACACCACCGGCAAACATGTATGCAGAGATACGAGGTCCGCAGATATAACCAACAGATACAAGAGCTGGATATACTTCAGCAGAAAGCTCAGTCTTAAGAGCATCGAGCTTGATTGTAACTACGCCCTGAATAGCGCCGATACCATCAACGATGAACTTAACTAAAGCGCCCAGTCCCATTCCAAGGAATACAGACTTAGCTGAAGAGCCGCCCTCCTCACCAGCGAGAAGTACTTCCGCACAAGCAGTTCCCTCTGGATATGGAAGCACACCGTGCTCCTGAACAATAAGTGCACTACGAAGTGGTACCATGAAAAATACACCAAGTAAACCACCGAAGAGTGCGATGATTGTAATAGAGATAAGTGATGGAGTCTCCATTACACCCTCTGAAGCCCAGAGGAAAAGAGCAGGCATTGTAAAGATTGCACCAGCTGCAAGTGATTCACCTGCAGAACCGATTGTCTGTACAATGTTGCTTTCAAGGATTGAATCCTTTCTCATAATTACGCGGATAACAGCCATTGAAATAACAGCTGCTGGGATTGAAGCAGATACTGTCATACCTACCTTCAATCCAAGGTATGCATTTGCTGCACCGAAGATTACTGCTAAGAGAAGACCCATAATAATAGAAGTAGGTGTCATCTCAGGAGTAACTTTGTCAGCAGGAACATAAGGTTTGAATTCTTCGTTCATAACATTTCTCCTTTAAAAATTTAATCGCAATGTCACTATTATATATTCACTTTAAAGTGTTTGCAATTTGATGTATTAAAGCGTTAAATCGCTAAAGTAAAATCTAGAGTTATTTTTTCAAAAACAGTTGATGAGGGAATTTAAGAATGCTACCTTTATATATAGAAAGAAGATAAAAGTTATACAAGATTATTAATGTATTTGCTAAAGCATAAAAGGGGGTAAATTTATGCAGAAATACCAATTAGACACAGCGGAGAACAAGGCTTTTATCAGGGAAATCAGAAATAATCTACTTGAGTTCGGCCATAGGTTCCCATCGCCAGGTGGAGGCTCGTATTATCTGGGGGATGATGGCACTCCATGGAAGGATAGGCCTCGTGAGACCTGGATTACCAGCAGGATGTGCCATGTGTACTCTCTGGGGGCTATGCTGGGCCATGAGGGCAGTGAGGCTCTTGCGGATGCAGCTCTCAAGGGACTTATGGGAGAGCTACATGATGATGAGCACGGTGGATGGTATGCGGGGCTTACTGCGGATGGAGACATCCTTCCTACTAAGCAGTGCTACGCCCATGCCTTCGTAATACTGGCAGCCACATCAGCTCTATTGGCAGGACGTCCCGATGCTAAGCCGCTACTTAAGGATGCCCTTAGCATATATGATAAGTTCTTCTGGAAGGAGGATGAGGGACTCTCGGTAGATACTTATAATACAGAGTTTACTCAGCTGGATCCTTACAGAGGGATCAATGCTAATATGCACACGGTGGAGGCTTTCTTAGCTGCAGCTGATGCCTTATCTAATGAGAATTATAGGGTGAGAGCAGGCAGGATTATCACCCATGTAATAGGATGGGCTAAGGAGAATTCCTGGAGGATTCCTGAGCATTTCACCAGCAGTTGGCAGGTGGACTTAGATAAGAATATAGAGAAAAAGGACGATCCATTTAAGCCCTATGGGGCCACTCCAGGTCACGGTATAGAGTGGGCCAGACTCATAGTGCAGTGGGCCATCGCTACCTATGGAGAGGGCAGTGATAATGCTGATGATTATATCGCAGTAGCTTGCAAGCTATACAATAGAGCTATTGAGGATGCCTGGGATGTGGACGGGGCACCTGGTATCTGCTACACCACCGATTGGGAGGGGCAGCCTATAGTTCATGACAGGATGCATTGGACACTGGCTGAGGCTATCAATACATCAGCTGTCCTATACAGAGTCACAGAGGATGATAAATATAAAAAGGACTATGCATTGTTCATGGAATACTTAGATAACTGTGTCCTGGATCATAAGAATGGCTCTTGGTTCCATCAGTTAGACAGTCACAATGAGCTGCTTAACACAGTATGGCCAGGCAAGTCAGATATATACCATGCACTCCAGGCTACCATGATTCCTTACAATGAACAGATAGGGGTATCAATCGCTGCGGCCATTGGACAATAACAACCTAGCCTGACCATTAATTTGGTCAGGCTTTTTTTATGAATTTAATTGTTTGCTACTGATTTTACTTATGCTATACTGTTGTAAGTTTAGAAAGGCGGACGCTATGAGTTTAATTATTAAAAACGGAAGGGTGCTTAATCCACCTACAGATACGAATGAAATATTGGATGTTAAGATAGACGGGAACATTATTTCAGCAGTTGCAGCTGGAATTGTTCCCGTTTCTTCTGATACGGTAATTGATGCAGAGGG
>JAILNO010000137.1 GCA_024691465.1 Pseudobutyrivibrio sp.
AATCTATAACCTTATAAAATAGTATAGTGAAACTATTATTAAAATTAAAGGTTATAGTTCATATATTTTTCTTAATAAAATGATACAATAAAATATAATTGACAACTATCTAGAGAGGTATAGTTATGATAGGAATTAATTCATTGTCAATTGGATATGGTAGTTACGGTAGTGTTAACTCTTATACGAACCCTGGTACTGAGAAGGTGGCCGAGGCTATTAAAGCTGAGGGCGGCAATGTATCAAGGGCTGCTGGCTTTACTACCGAGAAGGCTGCTAAGAGAGCTGGTGTGATCGAGTGTGAGACCTGTGCTAATAGGAAGTATCAGGACGGCAGTGATGAGCAGGTATCTTTTAAGTCGGCCCAGCATGTAGCGCCTGAAGCGGCTGCAGCTAGAGTTCGTGGCCATGAGCAGGAGCATGTATCAAATGCATATGATAAAGCCAAAGAAGATGGCGGCAAAGTACTTAATGCCTCTGTCGCTATCCACACTGCTATATGTCCTGAATGTGGTAAGACATATGTATCAGGAGGTACTACAACTACACAGATTAAATATCCTAATGAGGATAATCCATATCAGAATAATAGAAAGGCTGCGGATGCCTCTTTGCTCACTGGCATGAATTTTAATGCAGGAGTTTAATTATAATGCTGTAATATGCTTGAAATGATAGAAATGCTATGATATACTTCAAATGTTGCGAATACTCGTGACGGTATTATAATAATTTAGCCTATAAATGGGAGGCATTATGCAAACATTAAAGATAGTTCTTATAGTATTATTAATTGCTATTTGTGTGGCACTTACAGTTATTATTCTTTTCCAGGAAGGAAAGCAGAATGGATTAGGTTCTTTATCAGGTCAGCAGTTTGACTCATATTGGAGCCGTAACAAGGGACGCTCTAGAGAGGGCTTATTAGTTAAGCTTACTAGTGTATGCGTTATTTTATTCTTTGTACTTTCAGCTGTTCTTAATATTGGAAGTTTTTAATGATGATTTTGAATTAGCCACCCTTAGGGGTGGCATTTATTTTTTAGGAGGCTTATGAAAGAATTCGATAAACAAAAGCATTTTTTAATGGATGTTTTTAAAAGTCAGGCTTATATCCCTATGAAGAAGAAAGATCTAGAGATATTACTTGATGTTGAAAAAGATGAAAAGGCAGAGTTTACTGCGGTCTTACAGGAACTTGTGGATGAAGGACAGGTTGAGATTACTAAGAGAGGTAAGTATCAGATACCTGAGAATAGACCGAAGTTTATTAAGCTTAAGGATCATAAATCTAAAAAGAATTCTAAGGCCGAGACCGCTTCTAAGAAACAGTCACTTAATCAGGTGGCTAAGAATGCTAATCGTCCTAAGGATAAGGACATCGAGCCAGATATTATTGGTCGTTTTATTTCTCATAAGGATGGCTATGGTTTCATAGAGGTAGAGGGCAGTGACGAAGATTATTTTGTTGGTAGAGATAATACAGGCTTTGCCATGCAGGATGATACAGTTGCAGCTGTACTTACTTTTGGTGCTCCTGGTAAGCGCCAGGAGGCTAGGGTAATTCGAATTATCACTCATGGTTTTTCAGAAGTGGTTGGTACTTATGAGAAGAATTCTGGTTTTGGTTTCGTGGTAGCAGACAGTAAGAAACTAGACAGAGATATTTTTATTCCTGCAGGCAAGGATATGGGGGCTGTATCAGGTCATAAGGTAGTATGTCATATCGACGATTATGGTGATGATAGTCACAAGCCTGAGGGTGTTATTACAGAGATACTAGGGCATAAGAATGATCCTGGAGTCGATATTCTATCCATCGTTAAGAGCTTTGGCATAGATACGGAATTTTCTGACAAGGTGCTTAAGCAAGCTACTAATGTAGCCAAGCCTGTATCAGAGGCTGATATGGCTGGACGTAATGACCTCAGGAATCTTACTATAGTTACTATAGATGGCGAGGATACTAAGGATATTGACGATGGAGTATCTCTTGAGATGGATGGAGATAATTATGTACTGGGTGTCCATATTGCAGATGTAACCAATTATGTGCAGGAATCATCCGCTCTTGATGTGGAGGCTCTTAAGCGCGGTACTTCAGTATATCTTGCTGATAGAGTTATTCCTATGCTTCCACATACACTTTCCAATGGTATGTGTTCTTTAAATGAGGGTGAAGTTAGGCTTGCATTGTCATGCATCATGACTTTTAACTCTAAAGGAGAGCTGATTGACCATGAGATATGTGAGTCAGTTATTAATAGTAATCATAGGATGACCTATACTGAGGTATATGGAATCATGACTGGGGATGAAAAGTTACGAGACAAGTATAGTGATGTGGCATCTATGATTGATTCTATGTATGAGCTCTCTAAGATTCTTAGAGCCAAGAGAAAGAAACGCGGTGCCATTGATTTCGATTTCCCTGAGACTCATATACTCTTAGATGAGTCTGGCAAGGTGATAGGACTTGCTCCATACGAGAGGAATGACGCTCATAAGTTGATTGAGGATTTTATGCTGGCGGCTAATGAAACAGTTGCAGAACATTTCAATCTAATGGAATCGCCATTTGTATATCGTGTGCACGGCGCACCAGATCCAGAGAAGATACAGAGCTTGAGTCATTTCTTAGGAGCTTGTGGATACTCACTTAAGGGTAATAAGGATAGCATTCATCCTAAGGAGATACAGAAGATGCTCGAGTCACTAGCTGGGCATGAGGATGAGGCTGTAATCACTAAGATGACCCTTAGAAGTATGCAACAGGCTAGGTATGACACGGAATGTAAGGGTCATTTCGGACTGGCAGCAGAGTACTATTGCCATTTCACTTCACCTATTAGAAGATATCCTGATTTACAGATACATCGTATTATTAAGGATCATTTGAGAGGCAGGATGAATGATAGGAAAGTATCCCATTATGAATCTATACTTCCACAGGTGGCTCTTGACACTAGCAAGCTGGAGCGCAGAGCTGAAGAGTGCGAGCGTGAGGTTGATAAGCTCAAGATGGTTCAGTTCATGAAGGAATTCATTGGAGAAGAATTCGAGGCAAGTGTTTCCTCTATTACTGGTTGGGGCATGTACGTGGAACTTGAGAATACTGTTGAAGGTTTAGTACATGTTTCTACATTATATGATGATCACTATGATTTTATAGAAGAGAATTTCACTCTAGTAGGTGAGCATTCGGGACGTACTTTTAAGCTGGGACAGCCAGTTACTGTAATACTTGATTCAGTGGATGAACAAGCACGTACTATTGATTTTATACTAAAGGAATTTCAACGTTTTTAATGAGGAGAATCAATGAATAAGGAAGGCAGAAAACTAATTGCTAACAATAAAAAGGCTTATCATGAGTACTTCCTTGAGGAGGAATATGAAGCTGGTATAGAGTTGCACGGCACAGAGGTTAAGTCCATGAGACTGGGGCAATGCTCCATCAAGGAATCATTTGTAAGGATTGATAATGGCGAGATATTTATCTATCAGATGCATGTTAACCCTTATGAGAAGGGCAATATCTTTAATAAGGATCCTCTTAGACCTAGGAAGCTCTTGCTTCATAAGTCTGAGATTAATAGACTACTTAGCAAGATTAAAGAAAACGGATATACGATAGTTCCTATAGAGGTATATCTAAATAACGGTTTGGTTAAGGTCAAGATAGCTTTAGCAAAGGGTAAGAAACTATATGATAAGCGTGCTGATATTCAGAAGAAAGATATGAAGCGCGAGGCCGAGAGAGACTTTAAGATAAGGAATCTAGGATAATGAGAATAATACTTGCATCTAATTCTCCAAGGAGAAAGGAACTCCTAGAGCAGGGGAATATACAATTCGAAGTAATTTCTGCTGATGTAGAAGAGATTACTACTAAGACCAAGCCTATGGATGTGGTTATGGAGCTTAGTCAGCTCAAGGCTAGAGCTGTTGCTAAGGATCATCCTAATAGAGTGATTCTTGCGGCTGATACTGTGGTGGCTTTTGAGGATGTTATCTTAGGCAAACCTAAGGATGAGGCTGATGCATGCAATATGCTTTCCATGCTATCAGGTAAGACACATCAGGTGTATACAGGTGTTACTCTTATTAGGGAGGATGGAGCTACAGAGACATTCTATGAATGCACTGATGTGACTATGTATGATAATTCCTTAGATATGATTAAGGAGTATGTTGCCACAGGTGAGCCTATGGACAAGGCAGGGGCTTATGGGATACAGGGCAGAGGTGCTATCCTGGTCAAAGAGATAAAGGGTGACTACAATAATGTGGTGGGCCTTCCTCTTGCAAGAGTCTATAGGATTTTATATAATAAGTAGGCAAATTGAGGGCCTGTCATGGTTTCGACATAGTGATATGAAAAGCTGACTGTAAGGAAGCTTGTTCATATCAGAAACCTATAGTGGTCTACAAAATAGTATGGGCCTGTCATGGTTTCGACAGGGGTCATGCAGCGGAAGAAGCGAGTCCCACGGTAATGGGTTAAATGGCCAAAATTAAAATTAAACGCTGAAGATAATTTAGCATACGCAGCCTAGTTGCTGCAGTCTGACCTAGGACACCTACATCTTAGGACCCAGACTTCGACTCTGTAGGAAACGACGGTACCAAAGCTTTGAGGTATT
>JAILNO010000151.1 GCA_024691465.1 Pseudobutyrivibrio sp.
AAGTATGGTATGATTCCTGGAGCTATCAGTATCACTCATGAATTATTTGAAAAGGATATTCAGAGTGTTGTTGATAGGCTAGATAAGAGTAAGCAGATTATTCTTTATTGTACTAGAGGCCAGTCTTCCATAGAGGATGCTAGCATATTATCTGAGCATGGCTATGATGCCTACAGTCTGGTAGGTGGATATAATAGCTATTTGACAGCCATGATGGATAGACAGGGCGCTGAAGCTGAAGAGGAGCTTAGTGAACAGACATTAGAGATTGAGAAGAGTATTAGGAAGAAGTTTCACAAGAGTCTTTTTTCTCCATTTGCAAGAGCATGCAAGCAATATGAGCTCATTAAGGAAGGAGACCATATTGCAGTATGTATTTCCGGTGGAAAGGATTCCATGCTAATGGCTAAGCTATTCCAAGAGATACAGAGGCATCAAAAGGTTCATTTTGACCTGACATTTCTAGTAATGGATCCTGGCTATAGTGAGGTAAATCGACGCCTTATTGAAAGCAACGCTAAACTAATGGGCATTCCTATCGTTATATATGAGAGTGATATATTTGATGCGGTAGATACTGTTGATAAGAATCCTTGTTATCTATGTGCAAGGATGAGACGTGGCCACTTATATTCTAAGGCCAAGGAATTGGGCTGTAACAAGATAGCCTTAGGCCATCATTATGACGATGTTATTGAGACGATTCTTATGGGCATGTTATATGGGGCTCAGATACAGACTATGATGCCCAAGCTTCATTCCACTAATTTTGAGGGGATGGAACTTATTCGTCCACTTTATCTTATCAGGCAGGACGATATCATTGCTTGGCAGAGATATAATGGGCTGCACTTCCTTCAGTGTGCCTGTCATTTCACTGAGACCTGCGATAGCTGTTCCGTAGATGGCACTAGTGCATCGAAGCGTCTTGAGACTAGGAACCTCATAGCTGAGCTTAAGAAGGTTAATCCTTATGTTGAGTCGAATATTTTTAGAAGCGTTGAGAATGTTAACTTAGCAACTGTGATAGCTTATAAGCAGGATGGAGTAAGGCATCACTTCTTAGATGAATATGATAGATAATACTATTAGCACTCTTTGTATATGAGTGCTAATTTTTTATTGACTTTGAATTTTTCCAGTATTATCATATATTTCAGTGAGATTAATTACAAAGGAGTGACGTAATATGAGTAACAAAAAGGGCAGTTTATCAATCACTAGCGAAAATATCTTTCCAGTGATTAAGAAGTGGTTATACAGCGATCACGACATTTTTTATAGAGAGCTTATTTCAAATGGTTGTGATGCAATCACTAAGCTTAAGAAGTTAGACATGATGGGAGAGTATTCACTTCCATTAGATTATAAGGCTAAGATACAGGTCCTTGTTAGTCCTGAGGATAAGACCCTTACATTTATTGATAATGGTCTTGGAATGACAGCAGAAGAAGTTGATGAGTATATTAACCAGATTGCTTTTTCTGGCGCTACTGATTTCCTTGAGAAGTATAAGGATAAGGCAGATTCTGATCAGATTATCGGCCATTTTGGTTTAGGATTCTATTCAGCATTTATGGTAGCTGATGAGGTACATATTGATACACTTTCTTACAAGGAAGGCTCTAAGGCTGTACACTGGGAGTGTGATGGTGGAACAGATTATGAGATGAGTGATGGTGATTGGGATCAGGTTGGTACTAAGATCACACTTTTCTTGAATGAGGATTGTCTTGAGTTTGCTAATGAGTACAGAGCTCGTGAGGTCATTGAGAAGTACTGTTCTTTCATGCCTACTGAGATTTATCTTTCTAAGAAGGATGCTCCTGAAGAGTACGAGACTATCGATGCTTCAGATAAGCTTGATACAGATAAGGTAATCGAGGAGATTCACGAGGAAGCTAAGTACGAGGAGAAGGAGAAAGAAGACGGAACCAAGGAGCAGGTTGAAGTATCTCCTGCTAAGGATAAGCTCAAGATAGTTAAGAGACCAGTGCCTCTTAATGAGACACAGCCACTTTGGACTAAGAATCCTTCAGAATGTACTGAGGATGAGTACAAAGCATTCTATAGAGATGTATTCCATGATTACAAAGAACCATTATTCTGGATTCATTTGAACATGGATTATCCATTTAATCTTAAGGGTATATTATATTTCCCTAAGATTAATACAGAGTATGATTCTATAGAGGGAACTATCAAACTATATAATAATCAGGTATTTATAGCTGATAATATTAAGGAGGTTATTCCTGAGTTCTTAATGCTCTTAAAGGGTGTTATAGATTGTCCAGATTTACCACTTAATGTCTCACGTTCAGCTCTTCAGAACGACGGCTTCGTAACTAAGATTTCTGAGTACATTACCAAGAAGGTAGCAGATAAGCTTACAGGTATGTGCAAGACTGACAAGGAGTCATATGAGAAATATTGGGATGATATAGCTCCATTTATCAAGTTTGGCTGCCTTAAGGATAATAAGTTCTGTGATAAGATGAATGATTATATCCTCTTTAAGGATATCAATGATAAATACATCACTCTTCCAGAATTACTTGTTAAGAAGGAGGAGACTGCCACAGATGAGAATGGAGATGCTGTAGAGGCTGAGGTAGTTGAGGATAATACAGATTCATCTGATTCTAAGGAGCCAGAGGATACTAGAACTACTGTATACTACGTAACAGATAAGGCACAGCAGGGACAGTACATTAATATGTTCAAGGAGCAGGATATGAACGCTGTTATTCTTGATCATGCTATTGATACCTCATTCATCACACAGTTAGAGCAGCGTAATGAGAATTACAAGTTCTGTAGAATTGATGCTGATGTTACAGACTCAATGGTTGAGGAGACATCAGAGGAGGAGCTTAAGGGTGAGACTGAGACTCTTACTGAAGTATTCAGGAAGGCTCTTAACAACGAAGGACTTGAGGTCAAGGTTGAGAAGTTCAAGAATAAGGACTTATCATCTATGCTTACAGTATCTGAAGAGAGCCGCCGTATGCAGGACATGATGAAGATGTATGCTATGGGAGGCATGGATATGGGCATGTTTGGCTCAGCTTCAGAGACACTTGTGCTTAATGCTAATAATGACTTAGTTCAGTATATATTTAATAATAAAGATTCTGAGAATGTATCAATTTTTGCAGCTCAGCTTTATGATTTAGCTAAATTGGCTAATGCTCCATTGTCACCAGAGGCTATGACAGAATTCGTTTCACGTTCTAACAAGATTATGATGCTTTTAGCTAAATAACAGTAATCATTAGCGGTAGGATTATCCTACCGCTTTTTTTGTGAAAATACTGTGAAGAATAATCATTGAAAAAAAGTGAGGCTTCCGTTATTATTTGTAATATAGGATGAAACTATGGGGGGACGGTTATGGCAGTAGCTAATGCTAAAAAGTGGTGGAAGAATGCGATAGTATATCAAATTTATCCACGCTCTTTCTGCGATAGTAACGGGGATGGTATTGGAGATATCCCTGGTATTATATCTAAATTACATTATCTTAAGGATTTGGGCGTCGATGTTATATGGTTAAGCCCAGTCTATCCAAGCCCAGGCTATGACAATGGCTATGATATTTCTGATTATACGGGCATCAATCCTGAATTTGGCACAATGGAAGATATGGAGAAGCTTATTAGCCGTTCTAAGCGTCTTGGCATCAAGATAATCATGGATTTGGTCATTAATCATACATCTGATGAGCATATTTGGTTTAAGAAGGCATTAGCTGGTGATGAGAAATATAGAGATTTCTATTATTTTAGAGATGGTAATCTAGGGGCATACCCTAACAACTGGGGCTCATTCTTCGGAGGTAGAGCCTGGAGTAAGACCGATAGAGGTGATTACTATTTACATTTATTCAGTGAAAAGCAACCAGATCTGAATTGGCATAATCCTGAAGTATATCAGGAGATTACTGATATTATGCGCTTCTGGCTTGATAAGGGTATTGCTGGTTTTAGATGTGATGTTATTAATATTATCTATAAAGATTCTTTAGATAATGGAGATAGTCATTTGGCATTGACAGGCAAAGAACACTATCTTAATACTGAGGGCTGCCATGATCTTCTCAGGAGATTCAATGAGGATGTATGGAGTAAGTATAAGACGTTTATAGTTGGTGAGACAGTATTAGTTTCTACAGATGATGCCAAGCTTCTCAGCGACGAGAGTCGTAAGGAATTGGACTCAGTATTCTTCTTTGAACATATGGATGTAGATAGTCGTGGCATTAAGTGGTTTAAGAAGCAATATTGTCCTTCTAGGCTCATTAGGATCCTTGATAAATGGCAGGAGGCTATGGATTATCCAGCCAATTATTTAGAGAATCATGATCAGATACGTTCCATTAATCATTTTGGCAATACTGGTAAGTATTGGAAGATTAGTGGGAAGCTTTTATGTGGTCTTAATCTCTCTTTGAGAGGTGTACCTTTTATCTACGAGGGCCAGGAGATTGGTATGACTAATGGCGATTTTAAGAGTTTGAAGGATTTGAAGGATGTAGAATCATTTACTATAAATGATGCCATGAAGAAGCTTTTGTTTTTGCCTAGTATTAGGCGTAAGCTTATTCTTAAGACCACTCGAGACAATGCCAGGACACCTGTTCAGTGGAATGATTCGGAATTTGCTGGGTTCTCAGATACTGAACCATGGCTTCAAGTCAATGAGAACAAGTCATATATTAATGTGGCTGCTGAAACAGAGGATGAAGATAGCATACTGAATTTCTATAAGCAGATGATAGCCTTTAGGAAGAATTCAGATGCTTTGTCAGAGGGAACCTATAGGCGAGTAGCATCACCTTCTGATGTATACATTTTTACCAGGGAATCTGAGAGCGAGAGATTATATATCTATTGCAATATGACAGCTAATAATAAGGCTGTTGAGTTCTATGGTGATAAGATAGTCTTTGGCAATTATCAAGAGAGTGATAGAGAAGCTTCCTTTTTGAAGCCTTATGAATTTAGAATAATTGCTTCTAATATATAAATAAAAATCCACCGGAATAATCCGGTGGTTTTTTTTAAGCATTCTTTGCTAAGTTCTTGTTAGCAGTAGAAAGCATTAATTTGATTCTATTAAGCTGGTTAACTTCAGAAGCACCTGGATCATAGTCGATAGCTACGATATTAGCTTCGGGATGCTCATGTCTAATACGCTTGATTACACCCTTACCAACTACGTGGTTAGGAAGGCATCCGAAAGGCTGTATACATACTATGTTGCTAGCGCCTGTCTCGATTAACTCAAGCATCTCACCAGTAAGGAACCATCCCTCACCAGTCTGATTACCGATTGAAACGATATCCTTGGCTGAATTAGCGGTATCTAAAATATATGCTGGAGCTGTAAATCTCTTAGATTTGTTAAACTCATCTCTAGCAGCACTGCGTAACCATTCGAAGAACTTAATTCCCATATTACAGAAGAACTTGGTCTTTTTGCTTGCGCCTAGGTTTTCTTCTTTAAAGTTAGCATTGTAGAAACTATAGAGAAGGAAATCTGTTAAGTCAGGTACAACAGCCTCGGCACCTTCCTGCTCTAGAAGCTCAGCTAAGTGATTGTTAGCAGCAGGTAGGAACTTAACAAGAATCTCACCTACGATTCCAACTCTTGGTTTAACTAATCCCTCTACTATAGGAAGATTATCGAAATCTCTAATCATTTCACGGCACATCTTCTTGAATTTGCTGTGAGAGAGAATCTTCTTGTTGGAAATAAATGCAACAACTTTCTTTCTCCATTTATCGTGTAGTTCATCAGTAGAACCAGGCACTGCCTCATATGGACGTACTCTATATACGCAGCGTAGAAGTATATCACCGAACTCTAATGCGTATAGACCGTGCTGTACGAGACTAGGTGAAAGCTTGAAGCCAGGGTTCTTCTCTAGACCACTTAGGTTGAGAGATATAACAGGCACATCAGGATATCCTGCCTTAGCCAGGGCTCTACGGATGAAACCTATGTAGTTGGAAGCTCTACATCCACCACCAGTCTGTGAGATGAGGAGGGCGGTTCTAGTCATATCGAACTCGCCAGTATCGATAGCAGCCATCAACTGACCAATTACCATGAGTGAAGGATAGCAAGCATCGTTATTAACATACTTAAGTCCTACATCTACACAGGTACGTGTTGGGATATCTGGTATCACTAGATTATATCCTGCAGCATTGAATGCTGGCTCAATTAAATCGAAGTGTATAGGCGACATCTGTGGACAGAGGATGGTGTAATTCTTCTTCATTTCCTCTGTGAACACGATTCGGTTGTAACTTGCAGGAACTATAGTACGCTCGGTCTTGCGTTTCTTTTTAACTCTGAGAGCTGCTAGTAGAGAACGTACTCTAATACGAGCGGCTCCTAGGTTGTTTACTTCATCAATCTTAAGGCAAGTATATATCTTTCCTGAATTGGTAAGTATATCTGCTACCTGATCGGTTGTTACTGCATCCAGACCACAGCCAAATGAGTTGAGCTGAATAAGATCCAGATTATCATGCTTCTTAACATAATTAGCGGCAGAGTACATACGAGAGTGGAACATCCACTGATCCATTACAATAAGTGGTCTTTCTACTTCGCCTAAGTCTGAGATTGAATCCTCTGTTAGGACAGCTAT
>JAILNO010000161.1 GCA_024691465.1 Pseudobutyrivibrio sp.
ATGTCCTTCACAGACAAAGAGGCATTACCATAATGACTGGCGATATAGTTCTTGATGAGATATATGGTCTTGTTCTCTGATACATTGGAATCTATATCATTGAAGAAGGCCTCCACCTTATCTACTAGTAGATTGTGCAGACTGATATACGAGAAACAGCTATCCATTATATCCATGATATTCTCATTGTTCTCTATGGATAGATCAGTGATGAGCTGGTTCTTCTCTCTCTGTGAGAATAGCTCTGTAAATAGATTGAAGTAATAAGTCTTAATCTGATTAGGGAGCAGGACGGTGGAGTCTATGCAGCAGTTGTATAGTTCATCTAGGACTGCTAGTACCTTTTCCTTATCCCTGGTGTCGAGGGCTGGCTGGAAATGTGATAGTACATCCAATAAATTTGCAGTGCTGTCGGTGCATGACATATTAGGCTTCATTACAGTACATGGCTTGAAGAAAAAGCTATGCTGCAAGAGTATGACAGCCTCTTCGTAGGAGTGATACGCATTGGCGATACCCTCCACCATACCGCCAGTGGCTATGTAGTATTCGCCCTTGTCTGCGTATGCTCTGTGCAGATGCTGACAGAAATCCTCTATGCTCTGGTTAGATATAGGACTATCTGAGTATATGCAATACACTAGATGGAATAGTCTCTTTTCCGTAAATAAGATATGGATATGACTACTAGATAGCTCTGAGCGAAGTCTCTGATATATATACTGTAATTCGGAGCTGGTCTCTGAGGCAGAGGCGAGCTTCACAATGATGGTGCTGATGTATTTGAATTTGTTGATGCCATTGTAATGCTTTAAGAAATGATTGCTTAGTTCGGATATGGAATCCTTGCATACGCTATATGGCATAGTGAGATAGTAAGCCAAGGAACTGGCTACCTGATTAGTGTTCATCTCCTCGGCGGCTGACTCCCTCTGGTGGCGGAGACACTGGCCGATGGCCTTTTGAATGGCCGACTCTAATTCCTTCTCATCGATAGGCTTCTCGATATAATTGATGGCGCCCATTTTGATGGCGCTCATAAGATATTCCTTGTCAGAATAGCCGCTCATAAAGATAGCGGCCACGTCAGGAGAGAACTGCTGAATTCTCTCTAACATATCTATTCCATTGAGGCGTGGCATCCTGACATCACATAGAATTATGTCTGGTTTCTCGGTCTTAGCAACTTCGAGACCATTGATTCCATCGTCAGCCATCAATACAGAATCAATCCCCAATTTGTCTGTATCGATACTGGAAATTAACCCCTTCCTGGTTAATTCCTCATCGTCTACAATTAATAATTTCATAAGAAAAATTTACCCCACATACAAAAATTTTACTCTAAACGAAATAACAGTATTAATGATAGCATAATATCATAGAAAAGGGGGTAAAACTTGTGTCTGAATATATTTTGGAATTAAAAGGAATCACTAAAATATTTCCAGGCGTTAAGGCTCTTAACAACGTACAATTTCAGCTAAAAAGAGGTGAAGTACATGCGTTGATGGGAGAAAACGGAGCTGGAAAATCAACCTTCATAAAGGTAATCACTGGAGTTCATAAGGCAGAAGAGGGAGAAATGTATCTTAATGGGGAAAAGGTAGATTTTAAAGGCCCAAGGGATGCTCAAGTAGCAGGTATAGCTGCGGTATACCAGCATCCTACCTCATACCCAGATCTTTCTGTTACAGAGAATATTTTCATGAACCATGAGATCAAAAAACATGGCATCATCCAATGGAAAGAAATGAATAAAAAGGCTCAAGAGTATCTTGATGAATTAGATGCAGATTTCAAATCAACTGCCGAGATGGGTACACTTTCTGTAGCCCAGCAGCAGATGGTAGAGATTGCCAAGGCTATTTCAACAGGAGCTCAGATAGTTATCTTAGATGAGCCTACAGCAGCTCTTACAGCTAACGAAGCTGAGAAGCTGTATGAGATTGTAGAGACACTTAGAGATAAGGGAGTTTCAATTATCTTCATCTCTCACAGATTTGAGGATATGTATAGATTGGCTTCAAGGGTAACAGTATTTAGAGATTCTCAATATATTGGAACCTACGATGTAGATAAGATTACTAACGCAGATCTAATCAAGGCCATGGTTGGTCGAGAGATTAGTGATATGTACCCAAAGCCAGATGTTGAGCCTGGCAAGGAGATGCTTAGAGTCGAGCACTTATCAAGAGTGGGTTACTTTAAGGATGTCAATTTCAACGTAAGGGCAGGTGAGATTATCGGTCTTACAGGTCTGGTTGGAGCAGGACGTACAGAGGTGGTTGAAGCAATCTGCGGAATCACTGATTTAAACGAAGGCAAGGTATTCCTGGAGGGCAAGGAAGTCAAGATTAAGAATCCTACAGATTCTAAGGATTTAGGAATCGTACTTCTTCCTGAGGACAGACAAAAGACAGGTCTTATCCTCAGCTGGGGACTTGGAAGGAATGTTACACTTCCAGTATTCGACAGAATTGCTAAGAAGGGATTCTGCGATGAGAAGTCAGAACGTGATCTTGCTAAGAAGCTTCTAGAAGATGTAGATACAAAAGCTGTTTCAATATTTGATCCTGCTAGCTCACTATCAGGTGGTAATCAGCAGAAGGTAGTAGTTGCCAAGGCTCTTGCTCAGGACAACATGAAAGTAATTATCATGGATGAGCCAACTAAGGGTGTCGATGTAGGTGCCAAAGCTGAGATCTACTCAATCATGGGAGAGTTAGCACAAAAGGGATATGCAATCATTATGATTTCCTCTGAGATGCCAGAGATACTTGGCATGAGTGACAGAATATACGTAATGTGCAACGGACATGTCACTGGAGAGCTTTCACGTGGCGAGGTAAGTCAGGAAGTAATTCTTGAGCTGGCTATGGAAAAAGGAAAGGAATCTAAAGAGGAGGTAGTTTCATAATGGAGAATAAGAGTATATGGAAGAAGATTACAGCTTCCAGAGAGGCGTCTCTTCTCATTGTTCTGGTGGTGCTATGTGCACTGATTTCGATTAAGACTCCAACCTTTTTAGGATGGGCTAACATATCAGAGATACTTAAGAACAATTCCACAACAATGATAATGGCTCTGGGAATGCTTTTAGTATTACTTATAGGCGGAATTGATATTTCCATTGGTTCCACACTTGCTTTTTCAGGAATGACCATAGGTATCCTGTACAAGTACGATCATATGGAATCTACTTTCTTAGGTTTCTTACTTGCAACTGTAATTGGTATAGCATGTGGTGCAATTATTGGTTTAATCATTTCTTATGGCAAGGTTAGTCCGATTATCTGTACCCTGGGTACCATGTATGTGTACAGAGGATTCGCATATCTGGTAGCTAATGATGAATGGGCTGGTGCTGATGCCCTAGGTTCATTTAAGGAATTTGCTTTGAAGGATTTCTTAGGAATCAATTCAGCAGTTTGGATTACAATTATTTGCTATGTAATTTTCTTCATAATGATGAAGTGGACTAAGTTCGGTCGCAATATCTACGCAGTTGGTTCTAATGAAGAGGCAGCTGAGATTTCAGGTATCAATGTTAAGCTTGTTAAGACTCTTGTATATACCATCATGGGTGGCTTATCAGGACTTACAGGTGCAGTTATGACTTGCGTATATGCATCAGCACAGCCTAACATGGCTACTGGAAAAGAGATGGATGTTATTGCAGCCTGCGTAATCGGTGGTGTATCAATGACTGGTGGTAGAGGATCAGTTGGCGGCGCTTTAATCGGTGCATTAATCCTTTCAGTTATTTCTAAGGCATTACCTTTAGTAGGAATCGATGCTCTTGCTCAGAATACAGTTAAGGGTGTTATCATCATCGCAGTTATTATTCTAAACGTAGTTACTCAGAGAATGATGGATAAGGCTGCTCTTGAAAAGAGAGAGATGTAGGAGGGAGAGAAAGTGGCAGGAAAATCAGGAAGAACTATTGCAAATACAGTGGAACAGCCATGGAAAAAGGTGGTGTTCAGCTGGGAAGGCGTATTAGTCTTATTATTCATTGCAATCAATATTTTATGTTTATGTATCTCTCCAGTTTACAATGCAAAGAATTTGCTTAGAGAGAGTCCAAAGTACTTAGCAGAGATGCTTTTACTTTTCCCAATGGCATATCTGCTCCTCTTGGGAGAGATTGATATTTCGGTTGGATCTATTGTATGTCTGGCAGCCACCATGGCTTGTATGGCATCTAATGCAGGCGTACCTTTTATCGGCGTAGTAGTGATAGCTCTTGCTACAGGTCTTGCCTGTGGAGCATTCAATGGATTCGTAACAGTTAAGTTCAGAGAGTTACCTACTATGATTATCACTTTAGGTACTCAGATTGTGTTCAGAGGAATAGCTGAAATCGCTCTTGGCAGCGGTGGTTCTATCTCTCTTACAGATTCATCTGGATTCAAAATTCTAAATGGAAAAATAGGAATTTTCCCATATTCGTTTTTCTTAATCATAATTTGTGCTATCGTATTTACGGTAATTGCAGACAGAAGAAATTATGGTAGAAAGTTATATGCAATTGGTAGCAATGCTAAGACAGCATACTATTCAGGTATCAAAGTTAAGCAGACTATATTCATTGCATTCGTAGTAATCGGTATCTTCGCAGGATTGTCAGGACTGTTCCTTACATCTACAGCATATGGTGCTAACACTACTACTGGTAAGAATTTCGAGATGGATGCAATCGCTATGGCGGTATTCGGCGGTGTATCTAATATGGGTGGTAAAGGTAAATTATACGGCGCCTTTGTTTCAGCATTTACAATCATGTGCTTAAGAATTGGTTTAGGACAGATTAATGTCAACTCACAGGTAATCTTAATTATCCTTGGACTTCTTCTGATCTGTGCAGTACTCCTTCCTAATGTGGCAGGGATGATTAATGCTAAGAAGAAGACAGTTAAGTAATGATATCTAATCCGAAAAGGGGATTGATATAAATTAACCAAAAATTTAAATTGGGAGGTTGAAAGAAAATGAAGAAAAAGCTATTAAGCAGTCTGCTTTGTGCAGCAATGGTGGGGTCATTGTTCGTAGGTTGCGGTTCGTCTGAAGAGCCAGCAGCTACAGAAGGCACTGATAGCGCAGCTACAGAAAGCACAGACGCTGCAGAAAGTGATGCAGCAGCAACAGAGGGTGGAGCATCTGGTACATATGCACTTGTACCTAAGAGTGCTGGTAACCCATTCAATGAGAAGGAAGCTGATGGATTCAAGGCAGCAGTTGAGGCTATGGGCGGAACAGCAGTTGTTCAGTATCCAGAGGCAGCTACAGCTGACGCTCAGATCACAGTTATTGAGTCACTCATCTCACAGGATGTTGATTCTATCTGTGTAGCAGCTAATGATGAGAATGCTCTTCAGGCTGTATTAGAGGAAGCTATGGATGCAGGTATCAAGGTTTGCTCTGTTGACTCTTCAGTTAACTCTTCAAGCCGTGCAGTTCACTGCAACCAGGCAGGTGTAGACGAGATCGGTCTTGCACTTATCGATGCTGTATATGATATTTCAGGTGGTTCAGGACAGTTCGCTATCCTTTCAGCTACATCACAGGCTACTAACCAGAATGCTTGGATTGATTCTATGAAGTCTTACATGGAGTCAGATGACAAGTATGCAGATCTTGAGCTTGTAGAGGTTGCATATGGTGATGATGAGTCTCAGAAGTCTACTGATCAGACACAGGCTCTTCTTCAGAACTATCCAGACCTCAAGGTTATCTGCTCACCAACAACAGTAGGTATCGCTGCAGCAGCTAAGGTTCTTCAGGATCAGGGTTCTTCTGTAAAGCTTACAGGTCTTGGTCTTCCTTCAGAGATGGCAGCTTACATCGGTGATGGCGATGACTTCTCATGCCCTTACATGTTCCTTTGGAATCCAATTGACTTAGGTGCTCTTGGTGGTTATGCATCAATCGCTTTAGTTAATGGTGAGATCACAGGTGCTGAGGGTGACACATTCACATGTGAGCTTGGTGACTACACTGTAGTTTCAGCAGCTGATGGCGGTACAGAGATTATCCTTGGTGCTCCATTCAAGTTCGATCCAAGCAACATTGATGAGTGGAAAGAGGTTTACTAATTTATTCTTCTCTTTAAAATACATTGATTTAAATTATTTTAATAATATTTAAATTAATTATTGTTTTCTCTATTTTTATTTGTTATATTATAACTGTTCAGATAAGGATTCTACTTGTCTGAGCAGTTATTTTTTTGAATAGGGGATCTACTTGATTTCTTATTTAATCTTCAAACATTTTAAAAGGGGCTTGATGGTTGGAGATTTTCGACTTGAAATAAGGAGGATAACACGTGAAGAAATTTATCTCATGTGTTCTAGCAATTTCTATGGTTGGAGGTCTTGTGGCTTGCTCAGGCTCTGAAGCCAAGAATTATACAATGAATTACGATGGTATAAGTGTTGGCGATGTTTCTTCGGGCATATCTGTCCATGATCCATCCATTTTGGAAGTTGACGGAACATATTATATCTATGGTTCCCATATGACAGCAGCTAAGAGTACCGATTTACTCAATTGGGAGAGTATAGCTGATGGCTACATGAAGACCAATCCAGTATATGGTCAGATATATGATGTTGCTGATGAGGCTTTTGCATATGCAGGAGCACGTAACAGTGTCATTGAGACTGATGATGGTGGTACTCATGTGTGGGCTCCAGATGTTATTTATAATGAGGCTAATGGCCTCTATTACATGTACTATTGCTGTTCCTCTACATGGAACGCGTCGAACCTTTGCTACGGCACCAGCGAGACACCTGAGGGACCATTTGAGTGGCAGGGTAACCTGATCTACTCAGGTTTTAACTATAGCAATATAGATAAGACCGATGTACTTGATTATGTAGATGAAGATTACGCTAAGAAGAATTACATCAAGAGTGGCGCATATAATTACGAAGATTATCCTAACGCAATTGATCCTACAGTTTTCTATGACAATGATGGACGTATGTGGATGGTATATGGCTCATGGTCAGGAGGTATATTCTTACTGGAATTAGACCCTGAGACAGGCCTTGTTATTCATCCTGAAGCCGATGCTGACAATAATGTAGATGCATATTTTGGCAAGAAGTTATTAGGCGGCGGACACATCTCTATCGAGGGACCATATATTATGTATGATGCTGCTACAGATTATTATTATCTGTTCGTTTCATACGGAGCATTAACCAGCAATGGTGGCTATCAGATCAGAGTATTCCGTTCTAAGACAGTGGACGGAGAGTATGTTGACATGAATGGCGCATATCCAGAGAAGAGCGCCATGCACGAGAATTTCGGACTGAAGCTTTCAGGTAACTACAAGCTGCCTAGTCTTTCTCAAGCATACATGGCAACAGGACATAATTCAGCATTCATTGATGAGGATGGTAAGTGTTATCTCATATACCATACTCGCTTTAATGATGGCACAGAGAACCATTCTCCTAGAGTGCATCAGATGCTTATGAATGCAGAAGGATGGCCATGTGATTTACCATACCAGACACAGGGTGAGACCGTCTCAGATACGGGTTATGAAAAAGAAGACGTGGTTGGCAGATATTACTTTGTTAATCAGGGAACTGATATATCCAGTGATATTGCTAATCCTATCATCCTATATTTGAATGAGGACGGTACTTGTGACGGTGAGGAAGTTAGCGGTACATGGTCTATGACTGATGGTACTTATTACATGAATATCACAATTGCGGATGTACAATACAGCGGAGTATTCTGTCAGATGCTTGATGAAGCAGGTACAGAAGTTATGACATTTTCAGCTGTTGGAAATAACGAAAGTGTCTGGGGAGTGAAATATTAAATATCAATACTGAGTTAAGATTAAGAAGGGATTATTAATAGATTATGGATAAGAATTTCGAATATAATAAGCCATGGATTCTTCAAAGAGCTGATCCATATGTATACAGACATACAGATGGCAAATACTATTTTACTGCATCAGTTCCAGCTTATGATCAGATAGTTCTTCGTTGCAGTGATTCTCTTGCGGGCCTTAAAGATGCTCCAGAGAAAGAAGTATGGCACAAGCATGAGAGTGGCCCTATGTCTAAGCATATCTGGGCACCAGAGCTCCACTATTTATTTGGTAAATGGTATATTTACTATGCAGGTGGTGAGATGGAAGATATCTGGAAGATACGTCCTTATGTGTTAGAGTGTCAGGGACAAGATCCTATGAATGACCCATGGATCGAGAAGGGCAAGATGACTCGAGCTAAGACAGATGAGTTCTCATTTGAAGCATTTTCTCTTGATGCCACTGTTTTTGAAAACAAAGGGAAGTGGTATTATATTTGGGCAGAGAAAGTTGGCGTAGGCAGACAGATATCGAATCTATATATCGCTAGGATGGAGAATGGATATACTCTTGAGACTGATCAGGTGCTACTTACAACACCGGATTACGATTGGGAGAGACATGGCTTCTGGGTTAACGAGGGCCCATCGGTAATCAAGAGAAATGGCAAGGTATTTATGACATATTCTGCCAGTGATACAGGTGTTAATTACTGTATGGGTATGCTTACTGCAGATGAGAATAGCGACTTGCTTGATCCACTTTCATGGAAGAAGGAGAGATATCCAGTACTTGCTTCCTCTGCAGAGCATGTAGTGTATGGACCAGGTCACAATTCATTTACTGTTGATGAGAATGGTGATGATATACTCGTATATCACGCACGCACCGAGACAGAGATAGTTGGGGACCCACTATACAATCCTAATAGACACGCCATGCTTATGAAATTTAAATGGCAGGATGGTAAACCAGTTTTTAGTTATGATTAATAGTAGAGTTTGTACTAGATGTCTGCTTAGAGATATGATTGATGCAGACACATCAATGATTGAGAAATACAAATCAGCATTAAAAAAGCAGGATATGGTGACAGACGAGGAGTATGAGAGACGCCTACAGGTCTGTACCACCTGCGATAAGCTTAATGAGGGCACGTGTATGTCTTGCGGCTGCTATGTAGAACTTAGAGCAGCGGCCAAGGTATCGCATTGCCCGAATAAAGCTTGGTAAAGGGGAGATTTAGTCTAGCCGTGAGGCTAGACTTTTTTATTTATAGAGTAGTTGATGACACAAAAAAAGAATCTAGCATAAGCTAGATTCTAATTATTACTTAGTAGTAATTGGTGTGTAATTAAGTGAGACGCGAATATCCTGTCCGTAGTTACCGAAGCTCTTACCAAATAATGTAACACCTCCGATATGCTCTGCATCGTCCTC
>JAILNO010000177.1 GCA_024691465.1 Pseudobutyrivibrio sp.
GCAATGATGTGCATAGCAAGGGAAAGTGGCCAAGCGCAGATGAGTGCATTGCCATTCATATACAAGCGGAAGGAATCCATCCCGAAGATATGCTTACACATGGCAAATATCAACTCATAGAAGTAATGATAGTAGAACATCAGCCCATCTACCCTAAGGTCGAAATTAGGGAAGCTACGACTAAGGGATGTAATATTACCTGTGTGGAACAGGAAGTCATGATACACCTGTGTGGTAGTACCAGATAATGCTCCCTCGTACTTGAGCTGAAAATTCAATATAGAAACGATAAAAATAAATCCAAATATAATAACTGGTGACCAGGCAAATCTCTCTCCTGCATTGTAGAAGGATGGTCGTCCCTTTTTAATGTAGCGAACTACTGCTACAGCGGAGACGATAGGTGGTATCACCATAATAAGTCCATTGAAAGGTAAAACTGACTCTACATAATATAGAGTGGCTAGTAAAATGAATCCAATAAAGAAGCCTGCCATGAGTCTAGTAGGTAGCTTGAGCCTCCTAGGTAACAGCAAGTCAGTAACTAGCATCCCTGGAACCTGTATCCAGAAAAGCACGTACATAAAAAATATTATTGTGATAGCAAAACTGAAAGTCATTAATGCTCCTCTTTCTCCTCTGGGCCTAGCTGTCCCAGCTTAAAATGCTTGCGGCATAGAGCCACATATGAGTCGTTAGCCCCCAACATAACCTGTGGACCTGAACGGACGATGCCATGCTCATTATAGCGCACATTGCAGGTAGCCTTACGGCCGCACCAGCACACTGTCTTGACCTCGTGGATCACATCAGCGATGGTGATAAGTCTCTCGGAACCTGGGAATAGCTTGCTCATGAAGTCAGCACGCAGACCGTAAGCTACAACTGGCACATCCATGAAATCAACTATGTCAGACAGGAAATCCACCTGCTCTGGAGTGGCGAACTGCACCTCATCTACGATGATACAATCGTACTGCTTAATCTCCTCCTCAGACATGTTAATCAAGTCCTCTAAGAACACGCACTCGTGCTCTAGACCGATGCGGGAGCGCACTACTCTCTCACCGAATCTGGTATCTATCTCAGGCTTAACCAGAAGTGCATTCTGGCCAACTTCCTCATAATTAAAGTGTGTCATAAGCGCATTAGCTGTCTTAGACGAACCCATGGCGCCATAGTAAAAGTATAACTTAGCCATTCCTCAAGAACCCCTTTACATAAATTGACAGAAGACTTAATGTCAGCCTTCTGTCTAATTACTACTTATTTTAATGATATAGCTGGTAAATGTCAAAATACTTTGCTCCAGCTGAGTGTCTCTAGCTCTGTAGCCCTGTGTATTAGCCTAGCATTAGCCTTGCCGTGATTCTTGACGAAATATAGGGCCAGATCTGCGGCATTCATATAATCCCAGGCACGGTTCATAGGACGAGGGATGTGGTTAACAATACCCTGGGAAACAGTGATATTACTCAGTCCTAGCTCCTCTCCCACCTCAGTCATGGACTTCTGGATGTGGCGAACCACCTCGATGATCTCATCATCTGACATATCATAATAGTAGATAATGAACTCATCACCGCCGTATCTTGCCACGAATATCTTCTCATTGACAACTGACTTAAGGACATTGCCAAGAGCCACCAATAACTCGTCACCTTTGGCGTGGCCGAAGGTATCATTGACCTGTTTGAAGAAGTCTATGTCCATCATCTCAACTGCAAGGGACTTGCCCTCATTGTTGGCAAGGATGAATAGCTCATCGATGACATTGTTAAGCTTGAATCGGTTGGCAATACCTGTGAGGGTATCGGTCTCAGCTGCTGCAAGCAGGAACAGATTCTTGGTCCTCTGCTGCGCAAGCTCCGAGCGCAATCTAAGTGTGGTTAGGAAGGAGCGCTTGTTGTCCTCGTTCCTTTTCTCGGTAAGATCATGGTAGGTCTTGTAGCACTTGAGGAGCTCTCTGGTGTCCCCAATAGCCTCATATAGCTTGATCTTGTTAGACTCGATAAATATACGAAGAGAGGTCATCTCCCCCTCGCTGTTAACCTGGTCAATCTGGTTGAGAATCTTAGCCATCTCGGCGTAATCCCTGGTATCGGTCAGGTACTTGATGAGATCCCTAACCTCGTCGAAGTAGATTACGTACTCCTCACAATCGTAGAAGCACTTGAGGCAGGCCGCCTTCATGGCCATTATGCCCTCTGAATCGCCCTTCATGGTGTAGTAGAAGAGCTTGGCAATCCTGATATCGAATAGCTCCTCGAACTGAGGATACGTATCAAGTATATTCTGCATCTCCTTGAAGGCCATATCGGCTCTCTCCTCATCCTCCAGGATGACATATACCTTAACAATGAAGGCGTAATCCCCCACCATAAGGTCATACTTAAGGTCCTCATCCTGAATGAAGCCGCAGCACTCAATGGCTCTGTAGTGATACTCTAAGGCTCTCTGTGGTGCGTCCATCTCGAAGCATAGTGACGCGAAGTTAGAACAGCTGATAGCTTCCTTCGCATACAATCTGTGGGCGCGAGCAAGCTCTATGCAATTGATATAATACTCCTCGCTGGTAATGAAATGACCCTCACTCCTGAGAATGATTCCCAGCTCATTGAAACAGCTGCAGGTAAGCTCATACTCGTCAGTCTTGGCAAGACCCTGAACTCCCGCAGATAGATAATATAGAGCCTGTGAGAAATCATTGTTCTGACAGCATGCATCGCCTAAGGCACAGCTGGCGTAATTGATTAAATCCTCATTGCCGCACTCCTGAGCCAGGTCGAATAAATCGCATGCAAAATCAAGGTGTTTAGAATTATCCACCTTGCGATATTTCTTGATATTTTCAATTAACTCCGA
>JAILNO010000201.1 GCA_024691465.1 Pseudobutyrivibrio sp.
AGAATATACTAAGGATGAGAATGTATACGTGAGAATGGATACAGAAGGAGAGGTTGCTGGAACATATGTGGTTAATACATTTACAGTAACTGACGCTGGTGAGATTACAGACCATGGTCATTATGAGACTATTAAGAATCTTACTAATCTCGATTCTATCGAGGAGGACAAGGAAGACTACACCTTTACAGCTGAAAAGGGCAAGTTCTATTATCAGGGCGACATAGTAAATGCGACCCTTCCATGGAATTTTGATATAAGCTATGTGCTTGATGATAAGGATGTGGATGCAACAGAACTAGCTGGCGCAGAAGGAGATCTTGAGATTCATCTTAAGATAGATGCTACTACAGATGAAGAGGTTGCTAAGTTTTTACCAGCGTACCTTTTACAGGTAAAATTCACTCTTGATAATAATCTGTGTGAGGATATCGTAGCTGATGGTGCAACAATAATTGATACAGGTTCCAAAGAGACTCTTAGCTACAATATTATGGGAGATTCAGCTGAGATTGTAATCACAACTACAGTACATGATTTTGAGATGGATGATATCTCTATTACAGGTGCCCCTGTTTCTGATTTCCCAGTAAGCTTCGTATCTACAGACAATGAAAATGTACGTCAGACTATGTTTTTAATGTCAGCTGAAGGAGTAGAGATTCCTGAGGTTGAGGTAGTTGAAGAAGTTGAGGAAGAAGAAGGAAACTTCTTTAAGCAGATGGTAGATAGATTCGTAAATAGATCTATTGAATAATAATGGTAACACTGGGTGGCTTATAGCCGCCCAGCCTTTACTTTCATGATTTGGAGGCAATTATGGTTAGATTAAAAGAAGTGGTTATTCATAAATATAGATGTTTAGCCAATGATCTTACACTAGACGTATCAGATAAGATTACATCGATTATTGGTAAAAATGAAATAGGCAAAACATCTATGCTGGAAGCTATTGCCAAAGCTAATTATTTCGATAGTGCAAATACTAGGTTTAAATATGACAAATTATTTGATTATCCAAGAAAGGATATTCATGATGATGGTATATCAGACGAGGCTGCTGTTACTCTCACTTATGAGATGTCAGATGAAATGATTAGAGAAATCGAGGAATATCTTAGAAGACCACTGGTGGATACAGAGTTCAGTATTAAGACAGATTACAGTGGTAAGAGGACTCTTACTCATGCAGATGACTTAGTCAATGATTACGTATATGAGACATTTATAATGCCAAGTATTCCTAATTTCCTGTTTTACGATGAGCTTAGCATGTTGCCATCTAGAGTATCGGTGAACAGACTTATTAATTCAGATGATTTAACGGATGCAGAGCGCACAGCTAAAGCATTAGTTATGCTTTCAGGATTAGATTTAGAGGAATTATCAGGAGCTAAGAATTTCGAGATTTATAAAAAGAAACTTGAGGAAGCTGAAGGAAGAATATCTAGAGAGTTTAGCAAATATTGGTCAGGAAATCAGAATCTCCAATTAGAACTGGAACTAGTGCAACAGGAGCCAGCTCAGGAGACTAAGAAGAAAAAGTTCTTCTTTTTTGGAGGCGGAGACAAAGATGATGAGTTAGACAACTTATATATAGATATTCGTATACACGATAGAAAGAATATGATCTCACTTCCTTTTGAAAAGAGAAGTAAAGGTTTCAAGTGGTTTTTCTCATTCTTTGTATGGTTTATGGCTGTTCAAAAGGAACATGCTGCTAATTTCATCTTCTTATTAGATGAGCCAGGTATTAATCTACATGAAGAGGCACAGGATGATCTAATGAATCTTATGAAAGATATTAGTGAAGATGCACAGATTATATTTAGTACCCATTCTCCATATATGATAGTTGATAACGACAATGCTAATTATGCTCTCGAGGATAGTCCAAGTGGTACAGTAGCAAGTTTGATTAATCCATCTAAGGAATACACTGAAAAAGCAAATAAGGAAGTTTCATGTTAAAAACAGCGGTGGTATAAACCACCGCTGTTTTTTGATACAATATAAATAATATTTACCAAGTTATAACCATTTAAAGCTAGGATATTTGTATTATGTCAAAAGAACTTATGGATAAAACAACTAATTTTATAAAAAGAGCTTTTACCTGGCCATTGTATAAAGCTATTGCTTTTTTTGTAATCAGCTCAATTGTTTTGGTTGGGATGATGATTAAGTATAATAACGTTCCTGGATTTATTGAAATATCAGTATATGTAATTACTTTCTACGCATTAGTAGTTCTTGTAGTGGCTATAGTTATTCAGGGGGTTCCAGCTATCATTAAGTTTTGCGAGGGGCTTCCTATTGTAGGTAGGCTTATAACTAATATTAGATATAGGCAACGATTCTTTCTATATATGGGCGGATTGGGGAACACTCTTTTTCTATTATTTTATTTCGTCGTAGCTTTTTACTATCAATCCAGATGGTTCTATGTAATAGGATTGTACAATCTATGTATTGCTATTATGAGGGGATACCTTTCAAACCAAGAGCATAGATTACAGATATTTACAGATGATGATATGAGACCTATTAAAGAGAGTATAGTTACAAGAAATGTCGCGTTTATGCTCTTTATTATGAATGCTATAATTTCAATTATGGGTCTACTTATTATATTTAAGGATGATACTTTTAAGTACCATTTCATCATACTATATGGCCTGGCACTATACGTGTTCATTAGGTTAATAGTAATTATAGTTGCTATTATTCAAAGCAAGCCTCATAACACAGGTATATGGAAGGTGGTCCAGTTAATTAATCTTGCCACGGCGACAGTATCACTTTTTACTTTCCAGACAGCTCTCTTATATAACTATGAAGAGTCAGTTATAGCTAGAGAAAGATATAATGCAATTACAGGATTTGTAATTATCCTTATTAATCTAGGAATAGTTGTTAGGTTGATGGTGTACAGTTACAGACTTAAGAATCAGGCAGTCTTAGAACAGTAGGAGCAGGAGATGTTTAAAAAATTCAATATTAAAGGATTTAGATGGGTGTTTTGGATTGGCCTTACCATAGTAATTGGCGGTGTGATGGGATATGGATTCATCGGCAGTGTAGTATTTGACTTCGATGATAGAAGCTCTTTAACTATGCTTGGAATGATTCCAATTATGGCTACTATTTATTACTTTGCTATGAAGCCAGTTATAATCAAGCTGTATCTGCGTATCGAGAAGCTGACCAAGGCTATGGACGAAGTAGCAGAGGGTAATCTGGATTATCAAATAGATATCAAAAAGGCAGGAGAGTTTGAAAAGGCTTACACGCAATTTAATCAGATGACTCTTGAGCTTAAGAAGACTAAAAAGGAGATGGAGGACTTTACCAATGAGTTCGCACATGAATTCAAGACTCCTATTACAGCAATTAGTGGATTCTCTGATTATTTATTAGAGACTGGTGAGGCAATAGAGACGCCAGAACGCATGGAACAGCTTGAGATGATTTCACAGGAGGCTAAGCGACTGCTTAATCTATCCATGAACACATTGCTTCTTTCCAAAGTGGATGCAATGCAAGTAATAGATAGTAAGGAAAGCTATGATTTAGCAGAGCAGCTTCGTAAATGCGTTATTCTGCTTTCAAAACAATTGGATAAGAAGAATATTGAATTAGAAATGGACGAAGATCTTACACTTCCGTTCTATGGTAATGAAGAATTACTTCAGCATGTATGGATAAATTTACTTAGCAATGCTATCAAATTCACACCAGCTAATGGAACTATCACTATTCGTGGTAAGGTCATAAATGATTCAGTATCAGTTTCAATTACTGACACAGGTGTGGGTATGGATGAACAGACGATAAATAAGATATTTGATAAGTATTATCAGAATGATTCGCAAAGCATAGCTAGAGGTAGTGGCATAGGACTATCTATTGTTAAGAGAATAGTTGTACTTTGTTCAGGTAATATTGAAGTTAACAGTTGGGTAGGTTCAGGAAGTACTTTTACCGTAACTTTACCTATTGGCAATACTATTAATAGTAAAAAAGATAGAGTGGTATAAATATGGTCAAAATATTATTAGTAGAGGACGAACGTCCAGTTAGAGAATTAACTAGAGTTAAGCTTAAGGATAAGTATGAAATCCTAGAGGCAGAGGATGGAGTTAAGGCTTTTGATGTGTTAGA
>JAILNO010000225.1 GCA_024691465.1 Pseudobutyrivibrio sp.
GGCTAAAATCAACCATCCTACTATAGATGCCAGATATCATTATTGTACTGTTCGATGGTTCTATCTGATGAGAAGAATCCTGCATTTGCAATGTTCTTAATCATCTTGCGTCCCCAGGCGATACGATCCTCGTATGCTGTGTAAGCGCGCTCCTTGGTCTCACAGTAATCCTTGAAATCAGGGAATGTCATGAACCAATCCTTATTGAGGAGCTCGTTGTAGAGACGCTCTAGGTTCTCCTTCTGGCCCACTTCCATAAGCTTATCTGAGACGATGAAATCAACTGCGCGCTTAAGCTTGGCATCCTTCTCATAGTACTCGCGTGAGCAATAGCTGCCTTCAGCGTAGCGCTTAATAACTGTATCTGAATCCTCACCGAAGATGAAGATATTGTCATCACCTACGAACTGGTGCATCTCCACATTAGCTCCATCCATGGTACCGATGGCTACGGCACCGTTGAGCATGAACTTCATGTTGGAAGTACCAGATGCCTCCTTGGAAGCAAGTGAAATCTGCTCATGTATATCGCAGGCTGGAATAAGCTTCTCAGCCAGAGTTACATTGTAATTCTCCACCATGACTACCTTGAGATATGGGCTCACCTCAGGATCTGCCGCAATTATCTCAGACAGGCATAGGATCAGATGGATGATATCCTTGGCAATGATGTAAGCTGGAGCGGCCTTAGCGCCGAATATTACAGTGATAGGGCGAGCAGGTCTCTTGCCTTCCTTAATCTCAAAATACTTGTTGATTACATAGAGGGCATTCATCTGCTGACGCTTGTACTCATGTAGTCGCTTAATCTGTATATCGTATACACTGTTGTCATCTATCTGAATTCCCTGAGTAGTTGCCAGGTAATTCTTAAGAACTGTCTTCCTCGTATCTTTTACCGCAAGAAATCTGCTTACTACCCCATCGTCACCCATGAACTGCTCCAGCTTCTTAAGCTCCATGGCATCCTTCTTAAATCCTGGGCCGATGAGCTCCTCGATGAACTTGGACAGCTCTGGATTAGAGTAAAGCAACCAGCGGCGGAAGGTGATTCCGTTAGTCTTGTTATTGAACTTGGTAGGATAGAGCTTGTAGAATGCGTTCAGCTCAGTCTCCTTGAGGATCTCAGTGTGCAGCGCAGCCACGCCATTGATTGAGATGCCGTAGTGGATATCCATGTGAGCCATGTGAACCAGGCCGTCCTTGATGATATCCACACTTGGATCACCGTACTTCTTGTGAATCCTGTTGTGAAGCTCGCGGATGATAGGCATGAGCTGTGGCACCGCCTTCATCATGAAGTGGATAGGCCACTTCTCAAGGGCCTCAGCCAGGATGGTATGGTTAGTGTAAGCTGTGCACTTGGAAACCACATCAATAGCTTCATCCATAGTAAGTCCGCGGATCTGAAGTAGTCGGATCAGCTCAGGGATGACCATGGATGGGTGGGTATCATTAATCTGAATCACAGCATAGTCAGCCAGGTCATACAGATTGGAACCCTTAGCCACTGCCTCATCTAAAATAAGCTGCGCAGCGTTGCTTACCATGAAATACTGCTGATACACGCGTAACAATCTACCATTATCATCCGAATCATCTGGGTACAGGAATAGGGTCAGATTCTTCTTAAACTCACTCTTATCGAAATTAATTCCATCTTTAATAATTGATTCATCTACTGTATCTACATCGAATAGATGGAGCTTAGTAGTAACAGAATCGTATCCTGTCACATCTATATCATACATGCGACTGGTCACATGGAAGCCACCGAAGTCCACCTGATATGTCTTGTCAGTCTTGGTCATCCAGCTGTGCTCTGACATCCAAGGGTTAGGCTCCTCGTGCTGCAGATTGTTATCAAACACCTGCTTGAAGAGTCCCATGTGGTAAGCTAATCCCACACCATCGCCATTGAGTCCCAGAGTTGCGATGGAATCTAAGAAGCAGGCAGCCAGTCTGCCCAGTCCTCCGTTACCTAAGGATGGCTCCACCTCTATCTCCTCTATCTCAGCCAGTGACTTGCCACAGGCCTCAAGCTCTGTCTTGACCTCGTCATATAGCCCCAGGTTGATCAGGTTGTTAGAAAGTAACTTGCCAATCAAGAACTCCGCACTGATGTAGTAGAGCTTCTTCTTACCCCCAGCAATCTCCTTATTCTTAGCCTGATCCTTCACATACTCAAGCAGACCAATATATATTTCCTCGTTAGTACACTGATTCATGTGGCGACCAAATCTCACCTTAATATACTCATTCGCAGTCATATTCTCCTCCTAACCTATACTCTCGCTTGTCCCAATCACAAGCTTTCATCATCTTATAGTAAGAGTATAATGCTCTTAATGCTCTTATCTCTTGCCTTAACCTATCAAAAAGTGATACTATTCTATCATTAAGGAGAGTATTATGATCGATATCAATCAGTATCAGGCTATACACGAGCAGGTTAGCCACTTCGATTACAACATTCCATACAACACATATCCTTGTACTATTCCGCTGGATTTCGAATCAGTCCCACTGCACTGGCATGAGGATACTGAGTTCATCTATGTGAAAAAGGGACGAGGAATCATAGTCATCGACGGTGAGGAGAAGGATGTGAGCGCAGGGGACATAGCCTTCCTGCTACCTGGAAGAGTACACGGCATATTCCAGTATGGAAGTGAGTCTATGGAGTATGAGAATATCCTATTCGATTCTAAGATGTTCGCCAGCGCCACAGATGATTTCTACGACAGCTTCCTACTGCCCTTCTTCGAGAGTGCCGTGGCCATTCCGTCTATTTTTCGCCCTGGGGTAACAGGCTACGAGAGCATCCGTAAGTACTTGGACAGCAATGACAATATCTCTAGCCACCGCGAGGGTGCCTGGGGGCTAGCCATCAAAGGTAACATGTACTTGTTACTTTTTAACCTAGTGACCTTGTACGAGGAGAAAATAGACGCCGCCACCAAGAAAAAGGTGGATAAGCTGAAGCCTGTTATCAAGCACGTGGAGCTGCACTACAGCGAGCCTACCACCGTAGAGGAGATGGCCCAGCTGGCTGGATTCTCCCAGTCCCACTTCATGCGTTTCTTCAAGGAAGTATTCGGGGTGAGCTTCGTCACCTACCTGAACGACTACAGGCTCTCCATGGCAGCCAGACTCCTACTATCAACCGAGGACTCCATACTAGATATCTCCCAGCAGGTGGGTTACGAGAATCTCTCCCACTTCAACAGACAGTTTAAGAAAAAA
>JAILNO010000002.1 GCA_024691465.1 Pseudobutyrivibrio sp.
TCAGCAAGAGTATCAAGCCAAGCAGCCTTAATATCCTTCTTCTTAATATCTTCAGCTACCTTGTCTATACCATACTTATCAAAGTACTTATCCTCTACCTTAGGAAGCTCTACATATACATCAGTCTCCTGATGAGCACCATTTGTATCAAGGAATGCTCTAGAGAGATTAACAATCTCCTTACCTCTCCAATTAAGAACTAGGCGTGGTTCCTCTGTAACAATAGCTACTTCGATAGCCTCAAGATTCTCTTCAGCAGCATACTGAAGGAATTTGTTAACATCTGAAGGAGCAACTACTACAGCCATACGCTCCTGTGACTCAGAAATAGCAAGCTCAGTTCCATCAAGACCTGCATATTTCTTAGGTACCTTATCTAGGTCAACCTGAAGACCTGGTGCAAGCTCACCTATGGCTACTGATACACCGCCTGCTCCGAAGTCATTACACTTCTTAATAATATATGAAACTTCTTCTCTTCTGAATAGTCTCTGAATCTTACGCTCTGTAGGTGGATTACCCTTCTGAACCTCAGCACCACACACGGCTGTTGACTCTGTGTTATGTGCCTTAGAGGAACCTGTAGCTCCACCAATACCATCACGTCCAGTACGACCGCCGAGAAGAATGATTCTATCACCTGGATCAGAATTAAGTCTCTGTACTGCACGACGTGGAGCTGCGCCCATTACTGCACCTATCTCCATACGCTTAGCAACATAATCTGGATGATATAATTCCTTAACATAACCAGTTGCAAGACCTATCTGGTTACCATATGAGCTATAGCCATGAGCTGCTTCTCTAACAAGCTTCTTCTGTGGTAGCTTACCCTCTATAGTATCTTTAACAGAAACTGTAGGATCAGCGGCACCTGTGACACGCATTGCCTGATATACGTATGTACGTCCTGATAGTGGATCTCTGATAGCACCACCAAGACATGTAGCGGCACCACCAAAAGGCTCGATTTCTGTAGGATGGTTGTGTGTCTCATTCTTGAAGTTGATGAGCCACTCTTCCTCTGTTCCATCTACATTAATTGGAACTACTATAGAGCAAGCATTAATCTCGTCTGACTCCTCCTGATCATCAAGCTTGCCATCTGCCTTGAGTCTCTTCATTGCAAGAAGTGCAAGATCCATTAAGCATACGAACTTATCATCTCTATCCTTATAAAGGATCTTGAAGTTATCAAGATAATCATTATATGTATCTTCGATAGGAGCCTTATAATAGCCATCCTCGATAGTTACATTCTTAAGTTCTGTAGAGAATGTAGTATGTCTACAATGATCTGACCAATATGTATCTAATACCCTAATTTCAGTGACAGTAGGGTCTCTGTGCTCATCTTTGGAAAAATAGTTCTGAATATGTAAGAAATCCTTAAATGTCATAGCAAGATTTAAGGAATCATATAACTCGTGTAAATCTAATTCAGCCATAGAAATGAAACCATTGAAAGTTTTAACATCGGCTGGTTCTTCGAAATTATTAGATAGAGACTCTGGCTTATCAAGTGAAGTCTCTCTAGAATCAACGGGATTAATACAATGCTGCTTAATAGCATTGAATTCGTCGTCAGTAATGCTACCCTCAATAACATAGGTAGTTGCTGTATGAATAGTAGGATTCTCATTCTCATTTAAGAGCTTGAGACACTGCTCAGCAGAATCAGCTCTCTGGTCGAACTGACCTGGTAAAAACTCAACAGAAAAGACTTTGCCAGTGCAATCAAAAGTCTCTTCATAAACATCATCGACAGGCGGCTCCGAAAAAACTGTCTTTATAGCCTTTTTAAAAACCTCATCAGATACATCCTGAATGTCATACCGAATCAATACCCTGACTCCTGTAACACCCTTGATGCCTAAGTAGCTTCCTATTTCGGAAAACAGTGACTTAGCAGATACTGCAAATTGTGGCTTTTTTTCAACGTAAACTCTTCTTACCTTGCCCACTTCACACCTCCGTGATATTTATTTAATCTTGCAGGACATGCGATAACCTCGTATACCCCACAGTTGTAGATAGTATATCACAATTTATTCACATGTCCTAATAATTTTTCAGGGCTTTTTTCCCCAGAAATTTGTTAATTTTAACGAAATATCATCAACCGTGGTAAATGATGCGTCGTTCCACTCTCTTGGAAACGTCTTCCTATAGGTGGAGAATCTGAATCTTTCATCCAATAAGGCAATAACGCCTACATCATCCTTGGTTCTAATAAGTCTTCCTGCAGCTTGAATCACTTTATTCATTCCTGGATACAGATAGGCATACTCAAATCCATTCTTGCCCTCCTCATCAAAGAAGTCTGACATGAGCTTCCTCTCATTGCCTACCTGAGGTAATCCCGCTCCAAGTATAATAGAACCTATCAGCTTACCACCCACTAAATCAATGCCTTCAGAGAATATGCCACCTAACGTACAGAAGGCTACCATGGATTTATCCCTTTTCTTTTCGAACTCGGATAAGAATTCTTCTCGTTCCTGCTCAGTCATATTCTGTTGCTGAATAATTATATCTACGTCATCATGCAACTGGTCGTATCTACTGTAGATATCCTCTAAGAACTTATAAGACGGACCGAACACCATATAGTTACCCTGCTTCGCATTTACGATATTCTGAATATACGAAGCATACTTTTGATATTCCTCTTCTCCCCTACGGGTATATTTACTAGTTACATC
>JAILNO010000044.1 GCA_024691465.1 Pseudobutyrivibrio sp.
CCTCAAGTCCAAGGGCAGTTGCATCATTTATTGTCTCTTCCTGCCATGTTGTTGACCAGGCAATTTCAGGATAAGCTACAACAGGAGCGATTTCACTTAATCTGTCATACTCTTCCTGACTAAGTCCTGAATAAGCAGCAAGAATAACATCTGGATTGCTATCAGCTATAGCTTCATAATCCCATCCATCTGTATCATCAAATACATTTGGCTCTACGCCAAGCTCTTCAAAAGCCTGAGCCGTCCATGCAAGAAGACCATTTTCATCTCTTGGTCCAAAATTAGCTTCAGATATTCCAACAGGAACTATGCCAAGTGCAAGAGGTACATCAGGATTGCCCCATGCAATAGCTACTACATTTTCAGGTTTACTTTCAATTACTGTCTCTCCAAGTCCATGCTGTATAGTAATAGGAAACTCAGTAGAAGTTGTTTCATTAGAATCTATTCCATCGACAGATGTAGTCTCTGCAGTTTCACTGCTTTCAGCAACAGCCTCATTTTCTGCTGTTTCAGTGCTAGTTGTCCCTCCACAACCAACAACTCCTAAAGTCATAACTATAGCCGTAAGTAGAGATACTATTTTCTTTTTCATATGTTCTTCCTCTTTCACTTTTTTATTAACACGTTAGCGACATGCAACACAAAAATGTTTTAGTTTCGCGTTTATCCCCGTGTTATACTTTATTTTTTTGTTAGTTAAAACTAACTTTCGATATATTCTCATATTTTTAGATTGGTGTCAATAAAATTTTGCTCAATTAATAAAAATAATATAAGCATGCAAAAAGCCTACAAATGTGTTTGGAGCAGATACTAAGCCATCCAAAAGACCGAGGAAGACACGTCTGTAACTTTTCTAACGGTTGTCATTTGGTTGTCACCAAATAAAAAAGAGAACATTGAATAATCAATGTTCTCAGTGATATAAAATCTACTCCATCTCCACGGTTCCTGGTGGCTTAGATGTGAGATCGTAGAATACACGGTTAACGCCCTTGACCTCGTTGATGATACGGCTCATTACGCGCTGAAGTACTTCAAATGGAATCTCTGAAGCCTCTGCTGTCATAAAGTCGACTGTCTCAACAGCTCTAAGAACTACTGCGTAGTCGTAAGTACGCTCATCACCCATGACGCCTACTGAACGCATGTTAGTGAGTGCTGCAAAATATTGATCAGGAAGCTTATCTAGACCTGCCTCTGCAAGCTCTGATCTATAAATATAATCTGCATCCTGAACGATGCGCACCTTGTCTGCTGTAACCTCTCCGATGATACGGATACCTAGGCCTGGGCCTGGGAATGGCTGACGGAACACTAAGTATTCTGGAAGACCAAGCTCCAAACCTACCTGTCGAACCTCATCCTTGAAAAGGTTACGTAGTGGCTCAATAATCTCTTTGAAATCAACATAATCAGGAAGTCCACCTACATTGTGATGAGACTTGATAACTACTGACTCACCACCTAGTCCTGACTCTACTACATCAGGATAGATAGTTCCCTGTGCAAGGAAATCTACAGTGCCAATCTTCTTAGCCTCTTCCTCAAATACACGGATGAATTCCTCACCGATAATCTTACGCTTGCGCTCTGGCTCCTCTACACCTGCAAGCTTGCTATAATATCTCTCTGCTGCATTAACGCGGACGAAATTAATATCAAATGAACCCTTAGGTCCAAATACCTGCTCTACCTCATCTCCCTCATTCTTACGAAGAAGACCATGGTCGACGAATACACATGTAAGTTGCTTACCTATAGCCTTAGCAAGAAGTGCAGCAAGTACTGATGAATCTACACCACCTGAGAGTGCAAGTAATACCTTGCCATCGCCCACGCGATCACGTATCTCTCCAATGGTATGCTCTACGAAGGAATCCATTCTCCAAGAGCCCTCAGTACCACATATATTACGAACGAAATTATGAAGGATGTCCTTACCCTGTACTGTGTGAAGTACCTCAGGATGGAACTGAATTGCATATAGCTTCTTAGCCTCACATGCTGCAGCTGCCACTGGGCAATCTGCTGTGTGAGCAATAATCTCAAAATCAGGAGCTACCTTAGAAATATAATCGAAGTGACTCATCCAAACGATGGTAGACTTCTCAACTCCAGCGAATAATGTATCAACTGAACCATCAATAAATGTCTCTGTCTTACCATACTCTCTGACCGGTGCTTTCTCAACCTTGCCACCAAGTAAGTGCATCATAAGCTGTGCTCCATAGCATAGGCCAAGCACTGGAATACCTAACTCGAATAATTCCTTAGTATAGGTAGGTGCTCCCTCCTCATAACAAGAATTAGGGCCGCCTGTAAGAATAATTCCCTTAGGATTCATCTCCTTAATCTGCTCAATAGGGGTGCGGTAAGAATAAATCTCGCAATAGACGTTACACTCTCTGACACGACGAGCTACAAGCTGGTTGTACTGTCCGCCAAAGTCGATAACAATGACTTTTTCCTGATTCATTAAAGACTCCTTCTGAAAATGTATTATGTGACATGATAGAAACTGTCTGTCTCTTAAAATAATAAGGAAACAAAGCAGTTACAAATTGCAATAATTATATGAGAATTTTATAAATTCTTCAACCGTAAATATTAATAAAATGCGCTTTTTACTCGATAAAATTACTAGATAGGATTTATAAGGAGTTTTTATGAGCTTAAGCGTAACCAATTCATTGACACTTAGAATATATTATAATCGCTATTCATCCGTAGCCAGCGGTGCCACCAGAAAAGATTCAACTACAGGTACTCTGTCTATGGCTGATTCTAGTGCTCTGCGCAATGCCATCAGAAGACTTCAGGATTATGACTTCAAGGAAGCTGACACTGATGATATCCAGGAGAAGCTTCAGGCCTTCGCAGATACTATGAATAACACTCTTACTTCAGCAACAGATTACGGAACCAATGATTCCTCCGTCAAAAATGCTGCCAAGAAGATCAAGAATCTCAATAGTGAGTACGCTTCTGACCTTAAGAAGATAGGTATTACCGTTGAAAAGAACGGAACCCTTTCAGTATATGAATCTGCAGGCAAAAATTACTCAGCCGAACGTTTTTCTAAATTCTTCGATAGTGACTCAGAATACCTTAATAGTATATATGACGCCGCCAAAAGGATTATGAGGCGCGTAGATATCCGATTGTAACTTGAATTTTTGCCTCTTTTAGACTACATTTAATATGTATGACTTCTTGCGGGAAAATAATGAAAACTCCCACAAGAATCTATGACTTCTTGTGGGCGCTACTTGGTATCCATTAGAATCTATTTTTTTTCTGGAGGCATTTAAATGGCTTTTAATAAATCCTCAAAGAGAGGACTTAAAATTATAATTGTAGGATGTGGTAAAGTAGGCCGCACCCTTGTAGACCGTCTATCTAAAGAAGGTCATGATATCGTTGTAATCGATCAGAATCAGGATCGCATCAACAATCTAACCAATCTATACGACATAATGGGTATCCAGGGTAATGGTGCAAGCTACAGTATTCAGGTGGAAGCTGGCATCAAGGACGCTGATCTCATAATCGCCGTAACTAACTCAGACGAGCTTAATCTCCTCTGCTGCACTATTGCTAAGCAGGTAGGTGATTGTGCTTCTATCGCCCGAGTTCGTAATCCAGATTACTCTAAGGAAATTTCATACTTACAGGAGAAGCTGGGCCTTGTTATGATTATCAACCCAGAGCTGGAGGCAGCCAGAGAGATTTCATCTATTCTATCGCTCCCTTCTACTCTCGAGGTATCATCCTTTGCACACGGTCAGTCTGAGATGGTTGAGTTCAAGATTGAAGAAGGCAATGTCTTAGATGGGCTTACCGTCAAGAATCTCAGCACTACTATTTCCAGCAAGGTGCTTATCACTGCTGTTAAGCGTGGCAATGATGTAGTTATTCCTACTGGTGACTATATACTCAGAGCTAACGATATAGTATCAGTTGTAGGTGCCAGACGTTTCGCTCGTACCTTCCTCAGTGAGATAGGTTTCAAGACCCGTCAGGTTAAGGATTGCCTCATCGTAGGTGGTGGCAAGGCTTCATACTATCTTGCTAAGTTACTTTTACAGGCCAGGATAAATGTACGAATCATCGAGCGCAACAAGGAGCGCTGTGAGGAGTTATCTATAGCTCTTCCAAAGGCAACTATTATCAATGGTGATGGTGGCGATGAGTTACTTCTCAAGGAAGAAGGCATAGAGTACGTAGAGAGCTTCGTACCTCTTACAGGCATCGATGAGGAGAATATCTTCCTTACTCTGTACGCTAATCAGATTAGTAACGCTAAGGTAGTTACTAAGGTTAATCGAATCAATTTCGACAATGTATTGTCTCAGCTTAATCTAGGTTCTGTCGTATATCCTAGGCACATCACAGCTGAGTCTATCATAGCTTATGTTCGCGCCAAGAGCGCATCAGGTGATGGGGACGATATCCTTACTCTCTACCATCTGTTCGACCAGAAGGTGGAGGCAATTGAGTTCAATATTACTGAGAAATCTAAGGCAGTTGGTGTGCCATTTTCGGTGCTGCAGTTCAAGGACAATGTGCTTGTAGCTGCTATCAATCGAAATGGTAAGATCATCATTCCTAGCGGTTCAGATACTATCGAAGTGAATGATACAGTTATCGTCGTTACCACTCACACTGGCTTCGCCACTATATTAGATACTTTGAGGTAGTTGGATATGAACACTTCCGTTATTCGTTTTATATTAGGATATGTAGTAGGATTCTTAGGACTATTCCTTATGCTGCCTGTCTTGGTGGCATTTATATACCATGAGGATGTATGGATTGTATATGCTTTAGTTGCTTTTCCATGCCTAATATTAGGTATCATCAACAGTTATTTCAAACCTAAGAAATTCACCTTCTTCTTGAAGGAAGGATTCTTCTGTACAGGAGCTTCATGGGCTACACTTTCAGTGATAGGTGCCCTTCCACTCTATTTTAGTGGAGAGATTCCTCATTATGTGGATGCCTTGTTCGAGGCTGTATCTGGATTCACCACCACTGGTGCTTCCATCCTTGATAATGTGGAATTGCTTAGTCATGCATCACTTTTCTGGCGAAGCTTCACTCACTTCGTAGGAGGTATGGGCGTACTGGTATTCCTGCTTACAGTTATTCCTTTAGCAGGTGGCGAGGGCTCCCAATTCAATCTTATGAAAGCTGAGTCCCCAGGACCTTCCGTAGGCAAGCTGGTTCCTAAGCTTAAGAACACAGCGCAGATGCTATACCTTATATATATTGGACTTACAGTGCTCGAGTTCATCCTGCTACTCATTGCAGGTATGACTCCATTTGAAGCTATCAATACATCTATTGCCACAGCTGGTACTGGAGGCTTCGGAATATATGCCAATAGTATCGCAGGATTCAACATCCCATGCCAATGGATTGTGGCCATATTCATGTTCCTGTTTGGTGTTAATTTCAACTTCTACTATTACATACTGTTCCATCATGCCAGGGACGCATTCCGCATGGAAGAAGTTAGAATGTACGCATTCCTCACTTTTTCTTCCATTGCAATTATAACCATTAACATATTCCGCAATAGCGCAGGGCTATTCGACGCATTGACTAAGGCAGCCTTTCAGGTTACTTCTATTCAATCATCCACTGGTTTCTCAACTGCTGATTTTGCCCAGTGGCCACAGACTAGCCGCTGCATACTGGTTATCCTGATGTTCATAGGAGCTTGCGCTGGTTCCACAGGTGGTGGTATCAAGGTCTCACGATTCGTTCTTATGGGTAAAGCCGTGCACAAGGAGCTAATCAGCTATATCCATCCACGTAGCGTCCGCAAGACTCTTATGGATGACAAGCCAGTTAACCACGATACTATACGTTCCAACAATGTATTCTTTGGAACATTTATGCTGATATTCTTCGTTAGTGTGCTTTTACTGTCTCTTGAGAATCTTGATTTCTCAACTATTTTTACTGCAGTTATAGCCACAATGAGTAATATCGGTCCTGGTCTTAGTATGGTGGGACCTGCTTCTAATTTCGCATTCTTCTCAGATGGTTCGAAGATAGTGCTTATCTTCGATATGCTTGCAGGCCGACTTGAGCTATTCCCAATACTCATGCTGTTCCACCCTAACATCTGGACAGACCTATTTGCTAATAAGCGCAGTAAAAGACAACTAAAACACGCAGGTAAATTAAACTAATGACAACTGAAACAACTATTATGAAAATGACTGATGCATATTGCCATCAGTCATTTTATAAATCTATAAGTAATCTTAATATAATCGATTGCACCGATGTGGACGGCACCCGATGCTATCTGGATGATATTGCACGATCTACTATCATGGACAGGATTGCCCCTATCGCGCCTTCTGGCATCCATTTCATAGACTCAGGAAATTATCACTATCTGTCACTACTATGGCTTAGCAAGATCACCGAGGATTTCAACCTAGTCCTAATGGACCACCATCCTGACGATCAGCCTCCTAGCTTCGGTATGATTACCTCCTGCGGAGGCTGGGTCCTTGAGGCAAAAGATACTCTTACCCATATGAAACAGGTATATACCTTCGGTGTAGGTGAGCCTCCAGATATCTCCGAGATTCCTACAGACCTACCACTATATATATCCATTGATAAAGATGTATTATCAGAGGAATTCGCAATTACGGATTGGGACCAGGGGGACATGACTCTACCTGAGATGCTAGATATACTTTCTGAATTATTTGTGAATAGAAAAGTAATCGGTTTGGATATATGTGGAGATTCCGGAGAATTCGCCGAAAATGGGGCACTTGTTAATAATCAGACAAATCACTATCTTTTTGACTTTTTGTCGAAAAAATCATAAACTATAAGTAATAAAACATGGATAGGAGGAAACCACTATGTATCCAGTAATTACTATCAGTAGAGAATTCGGCAGCGGTGGTCATAGCATAGGCGAGGCCGTAGCAAGACAGTTAAATATTCCTTTCTACGACGGCGAGATCGTAAATCGTGTAGCTGTAGAAAGTGGCTATGCCAAGGAACTTATCGAGACACAGGGTGAATACACTTCATCTACTGCAATGTGGTTTGATATATCAGCAGCTGGAACAATGTA
>JAILNO010000063.1 GCA_024691465.1 Pseudobutyrivibrio sp.
GTGTACTGAACCATGGCGCCTGACTCATCCTGCTTGCCAGTGGTGTCGAATACTACATAAGAGAAAGTACGCATCCAACAATCATCCTCTGTAATATCTGCATCAGCCTGTTCCTTAGCTGCATCTGAAACTAATGAATAATATGTCCTGTACTCAAGGTACTGCTTAACATACTCCTCAGTAGCTCCCATCTCCTCAATGGTCTCAGCTGGATTGTCAGCAATGAACTGTGCTGCTGCATCTGCTATAGCAGTAGTCTGCTCCTCTGTGAGAGCTATATCATAATCTGCTGCATGTAACTTGCATAGGTACTGGCCCTCCATCTCATCGAGGACGCTGCTCTTAGTCTCCTCCTCGAAGGTCTCGCCAGTATTTGTCATGGCATCTGACTTCCACATGCCCTCGCCATAATATGCAAGCATGTACTGATCATACATGGCCTGCTGGTATCTAGCTGCGAAATTACCATAGCCAAGTGATATGGTGTCCTTAGTGCCATCTCCTGTATTTATAGTAACAAGTGTGGAATCTGGATTCATCTTGCCACAACCTGTAAGAAGCATTGTTGCTGAAAGTGCAGCAATACCCGCTGTTCTAATAATCCCTCTATTCATTTTAATCCTCCTGAGTGTCTACACTCATTTTTTCAAGCCTTTTTATTATAGATAACTTTAGATGATTATTCAATCCATAGGTGCTGTACATTATTCACGTAATGTCTTCAAGTCCAGTAAGAAATCCTGTAGATACTCGAATACTTCGCTAGGCTTGATACGGGTGTTAGCCCTGGTATTAAATATGAAGGCTGGCGCCTTAGGGTCAGCTGCAAAAGTGATGTGTGGATTGTTACGCTCTAGGAGTGCTGGAATCTGAGTCACATCTATCTTAGCTTTCTCGTACATGGTTATCTTGATAATATCCTGTTTCTGTTCAATGGAAGTAACATATGCCTCGTGAGCCTTGACTCTAAGCATAGCCACCCACAGCAGGTTCTGGACGCATCGCTTAGGCTCGCCGAATCTATCCACCAGCTCATCAAGCATATCGTCCCTTGCTTCCTCGGAATCGATAGCCGCAATACGCTTGTAGATATCGATACGCTGCTCCTCATTAGATACGTAAGTATCAGGCAGGTATGCCTCAATATTGATATCCACTGAGGTGTTGAAGCTGTCCTCCGATACCTCGCCTTTTTCTATCTTGACCGCCTCGTTGAGCATCTTGCAGTACAGGTCGTAACCTACGGCTGTCATATTGCCGTGCTGCTCCACGCCCAGCAGATTACCTGCGCCTCTGATTTCCAGATCTCGCATGGCAATCTTGAATCCTGAGCCTAAGTCAGTGAATTCCTTGATGGCTGCCAGTCGCTTCTCCGCTACCTCCTTCAGGAGCTTGTCCCTTCTATACATTAAGAAGGCGTAAGCGGTACGGTTGCTACGTCCCACACGACCTCTCAGCTGATATAGCTGAGACAATCCCATATTGTCACTGTCGTGTATGATAATGGTATTAACATTGGAAATATCTAGGCCTATCTCGATGATGGTGGTGGCTACCAACACATCTATCTCGTGGTTGATGAACTGCATCATCACATCCTCAACCTTGGCCTCGGTCATCTGTCCATGTATATATCCCACTGTGGCCTCAGGAACCAGTCGCTCTATCTCGGCGGCCATATCCTGTATGCCCTTGACTCTATTGAAGACATAGTACACCTGACCATCCCTGGCCATCTCACGCACTATGGCCTCTCGTACCATTTCTTCATTGTACTCGAATACGAAGGTCTGAATAGGAGTACGCTCCATAGGGGCCTCATCCAGTACGCTCATATCGCGTATGCCTACCAGCGACATGTGTAGGGTACGTGGAATAGGTGTGGCAGAAAGTGACAATACATCCACAGTCTTCTTCATCTGCTTGATACGTTCCTTGTGATTGACACCGAAGCGCTGCTCCTCATCGATTATGAGGAGTCCTAAGTCCTTGAATTCCACATCCTTAGAGAGCAATCTGTGGGTACCGATTACTATATCCACCATGCCTGATTTCACATCCTGTATGGTCTTCTTCTGCTCGGCTGCTGTTCTGAATCTGCAGAGCAGTCCCATGTTGACAGGGTACCCGCCCATCCTCTGAACGAAGTTATTATAGTGCTGCTGCGCCAGGATGGTGGTAGGTACCAGGTACGCCACCTGCTTGCCCTCCTGCACAGCCTTGAAAGCTGCTCGCATGGCTACCTCAGTCTTGCCGAAGCCCACATCTCCGCAGATTAATCTATCCATTATCTTGGTGGATTCCATATCCGCCTTCACCGCCTCAATGGCTGTGAGCTGTCCCTCTGTCTCCTCGTATGGGAAGCTCTCCTCGAACTCCTTCTGCCATACGGTGTCGGCACCATATACGAATCCGTCGGTATTCTGCCTGAGGGCGTACAGATCCACCAGCTCCTTGGCAACCACTCCCACGGCGGACTGAACCTTCTGCTTGGTCCTGTGCCACTCCTGAGTGCCTGCTCCCAAGGAATTGAGCTTAGGCTTCTTGCCGTCAGGTCCAGAGTACTTCTGTATCTGGTCTAACTGAGAAGTAAGGACGTATAGATTGCTGCCCTTAGCGTACTCGATCTTGATATAGTCGCGGATTACCCTATCCACTTCCATCTGCTCGGTACCCTTATATACGCCCAGACCGTAATTCTCGTGCACCACATAATCGCCCACATGCAGGTCGGAGAATGATGAAATACTCTCGCCCTCGTATCTTTTTACCCTGTGCTTCTTCTTGCGGACGTGGCCGAATATATCTCCGTCTGAGAGCATGACGAAGGCTGAGTCAGGATAGTCGTAGCCTCGCTTGATATTGCCCACGCACAGCATGGTCTCGCCTGGATTGATGCTGTGGTCTAAGTCCGTGGTGAAGTAGGCATTGAGCCCCTCTGCAAGCAGATCCTCAGCCAGACGCTTAGCCTTGGTAGAGGAGCTGGTCACCAGTAAGACCTTGTACTTGCGCTTCTTGTATTGTAAGAGTTCCTTCAAAAGTAACTCGAAACTGCCATTGTATGCATTGACTCCCTGGACTGCGATGCTGAAGTGGTCCGCAGACTTAAGGAACTTGTTCTTAGCATCCAGTATGGACATGAGGGTGGTAGGGTATGCCTCCAGCTTGCCAAATATCTCGGATACGCCGTATAGCATATCCATCTGGCCCTTGAGCATGTAGCCTGCTTCCACTCGCCTGGTCATGGCATCGGCGAACTCAGTCTCAGTGACCTCGCCCTTAGCCACCACCTTCTGAACCTCATCTATGAACACATAGGTGCCTTTAGGCATGAAATCTAGGAATGAGCCCAGCTTATCACAGAAGTAGGTGAGATTGGTCTCTAACTCCTGGCTGAGCCCCCACTCTCTGGTCTCCTCTATGACCCTGTCCGCATAGGTCTTGAGCCTGTATGCCTCCTCGGTCTTCATCTCCTTGCGGTAGGCCTCGTAGCGGCTGTCTCGCTCCGCCTCAATCTTCCTAAGGCCTGCCTCCACCTCATCCTCAGATAGGATCAGCTCCACTGCAGGAAAAATGATGACTGACTTAATATTCTCGATAGACTTCTGGTTGCTGGCATCATAGGATCTGATGCTATCTACCTCGTCTCCCCACAGTTCGATACGCACTGGGAGCTCAGAAGTCAGAGGAAATACATCGATGATTCCACCGCGAACTGCGAATTCTCCAGGGTGCTCACAGGTGCCCACGTGCTCATAGCCCATGGCAACCAGCTTCCTCCTGAGAGCCTCCAGCTCGATGGTGTCTGTGTCGCTGATGGCTACCACGCCGCTCTCGAAATACTCTAAGGCTGGCAGCTTGTTCATAAGCGCATCGATAGTGGTTATGACAGTGCATGAGTTGTTGCTAATAACTGCTTCGATAGCACTCATACGCTCTCTGGTCAGAGCATTTCCTCTGATATCTGACTGGTAGAAGAGGAAATCCTTGGCAGGGAAAAATACTGCGCTATCATCGTAAAAACGATACTCCTCTAATAGCTCACGAGCCTTGAGCTCATCAGCTGTCACTACTAGCTTGTAATTGATATCGTGCCCAATACCAAAAATAAGGTGCGCCTTGTCGGCACACCCTGTTATATCGTAAACCTTGCCACGACGAGCCAGAGCCTCTCTAAGAGACTCAATGGCTGTAAGTGATTCAAATGGTTCCAAAAATGTCTTCATAATTATCTGCCTATTAATTCCTGAGCTCGATCAAGGGCCGCGTCTATGTTAGGCTGGAAATTGTCTGCTCCCACCAGATTAACGAAGTCGGCCTTGCCCATCATGCGCATAGGCTGCTCATTAACGTGAGAGAATACTACTGTAATGCCCTTCTTCTCAGCTCGCTCTACTAAATCTCTAAGTGCTCTAAGTGCAGTGACATCAATCGCTGGTACTGAACGCATCCTGATAACTAATACCTTAGTGTAATCCTTGACATTGATGCTCTCAGCAAGCATGTCTGATACACCGAAGAATAATGGTCCAGTAATCTCGAATACTCTGATTCCCTTATCAACTGGTCTGAGGTCATCTACGAACTCAGCCTCATCTGACTGATATGTCCAGCCGCTTACGTGTGTCTCCTCACTCATTCTCTTGATAAAGAGGATGCAAGCTACGATCATGCCCCACTCGATTGCTACTACCAGGTCGAATACTACTGTAAGTACGAATGTAAGCACTAGTACGATGATATCTGACTTAGGTGCGTACTTAACCAGACGCACGAATGGTCTCCACTGGCACATATTGTAAGCTACCTGGAAAAGAATAGCTGCGATACATGGCATAGGAATGAACTTAGCATATGGCATGAGTACTACTAACACAATGAGAAGTGTAACTGAATGTACCATGCCTGCCACTGGTGTACGGCCACCGTTCTTGATATTGGCAGCTGTACGAGCGATTGCTCCTGTAGCTGGGATACCGCCGAACAGTACGGAACCGATATTACCGATACCCTGTCCGATGAGCTCCTGGTTACTCCTGTGCTTGCTATTAACCATTCCGTCAGCAACTACTGCTGATAGAAGTGACTCGATAGCTGCAAGGATTGCTATAGTAAATGCGTTAGGCATCTCATTGATAATTACCCCGAGGGATACATGTGGCACTGAGATGCTAGGTAGTCCTGCCTTAAGATCTGGATAGAGGGTACCTATGGTATTAACCTCAAGTCCTAAGCCTGATACGATTGCTATACTAACGAATACTGCAATGATAGAGGCTGGAATCTTAGAGAAGAACTTAGGCCAGATGATAAGCACTGCTAAGCAGATGACACCTACCAATGTAGCCTGC
>JAILNO010000138.1 GCA_024691465.1 Pseudobutyrivibrio sp.
ATATCGTTATCTCTTCTGTATACGTTAGCACGTGGGTTATCCCATGATCTAAATACAGCCTCGATAGCAAGCTTTAACTGCTCAACAGGATCTGATGGGAAGTCCTGACCAAGCTGATTCTTGTACTCAGCCTTGAACTGCTCAGCAAGCTCCTTAAGATCAGCTGCTGTAAGATCTACGTCAAACTTAACACCCTTCTTTTCCTTCATAGCATCGATAAGCTGCTCGAAGTACTTCTTACCAACTTCCATAACAACGTCTGAGAACATCTGAATGAAACGTCTGTAAGAATCATATACGAAACGCTCAAATGCTGGATCTGGGTTACCAGCGATCATTGCTGCAACTACTTCGTCGTTAAGACCAAGGTTAAGGATAGTATCCATCATACCTGGCATAGATGCTCTCGCACCTGAACGAACTGAAACGAGAAGAGGATTCTTAAGATCGCCGAACTTCTTGCCGTTGATCTCCTCCATCTTCTTAACACCCTCCATAGCCTGAGCCATAATTTCATCATTGATCTTGCGACCATCTTCATAGTACTGAGTACAAGCCTCTGTAGTGATTGTAAAACCCTGTGGTACTGGAAGACCGATGCTTGTCATCTCAGCAAGGTTAGCACCTTTACCACCGAGAAGATTACGCATTGTCATGTCGCCTTCGCTAAACATATACACCCATTTGTTAGCCATTTTGATAATCCTCCTAAATAAAAAAAATAACTAAATTTTACTGTCTAATGTGAACGGGATCATAGACAGTCCGTTAATATTTAATCATACTTTATGCCTCTTTTCAATTAAAATCGTTGTATAAAACATAGAAAAACAGCAGTGTTTTTTGTACAATTTTATCATACTAACACTGCTGTCTAATTTTTCACACATTAAAATTTATAATCTTCTGGAGTGGCAGTAAGGGCAAATCTCTGTTGACTATGCACTGCAACTTTAAGCTTTTCTTTGTTTTGCACAAGAATTCTGACTCTTTCAATCAGCTTCTTATAATCCTTAATATCGAATCTATTCTCCACCGCCGTGTAGGATAAACCATGAGCTGTCTCATTAAATGCCACAATCAAGTGATTATGTATGAATGCCTTTCTCATGGAATCCACTATCTCACCCTCGTGATTAATATCCAAGTAGAAGTCGCATTCCCAGAAAAGTCTCTCCAGCGTCACCATCTTGATATTAGGATACATAATTACATTGTCATACTTCTCATGGGATAGTAATTTGCCAGACATCTCCGTGATAGCTGCCACATGGAATTTTACCTCTGGAAGAGCCTCTACTATCTCCTTAAGCTTCTCTACGTTCTCGGTATTAGTGCAGATCAAAGCAGATGGCCTGCCTAGATTCTTCTTCTTGAAGGAATAGATGTAACCTAACTCATCCATAGCCTCCTCAGGTGCATTGAGAAGTCTGAGTCTCTCATAGGAAGGATGATTCTGCACGATAATTCTTCCACATCGGTTGGCCTTGCCATCGAATATAAGTAGCATATTGCCTGGAATCTCATCCCTGGTCTGCTCCTGCCAAAAGAGAATATCGCCCTTGCCATAATCTGCCTGCGGCAAAGCATTGGATACGAAGAAAGGTACAGAAAGTGAATTAAAGAAAATACGATTATTCTCTAGTCCCTTTCTCCTAAGATAATATACGACAAATTCAGTCCTACCCTTGAATATCTGTACAGTGCCCTCGGTATTGAGCACTATATCAGAAGTTACGAAATTCTCTATTATGACTTCCTTGCCCTCCCCATCGAAATAGGACTTGGACACCTTCTGAGATTTCCTGTTGAATATGGTCCTGGCATAGAGCATACCGTACTTATTGTAGTGGTCACTGGCTCTAACATTACCATCCTCATCCAGCCAATCCACCACCTTCACAAGTCTCTTATTCTTAGGCTCGGCGTAAAAGATACGCCCCCTCTCCTTAGACTTATCATGTATGCTTCCGCTGGTGTTGTTACCACTAATCTGCCAGTACTCTGGTGTCTTAATCTGGTTGAAGTATAGAGGCTTCTTAGGGCAGTCCTTAGCCTTTGTCATATCCCCCAGGAAGTATTCGAATACATTCTCCACATCCTCAGGCAGGAATCCCTCATCGTTGATGACTATAGCCTGCACTTTATAGTTGGCATTCTGAAATGAGGCTAACAGATCCTGACTACCAATATTAAAATAATCGAATAGAAGAACTATTTCTTCTCTATTAGTTTTTTCCATTTAGCCTCCACTTCCTTAGCTAGATACTTCTTAGCCTTCTTGTAGGAATACTTATGCATCTCTTCTAAGTCATCATCCAAGAAGAGACTCTTAATCTTGTCCACCATTAATTTCTGGCGTCTACTTTTCTCCATTCCAACGGTATAAGGAATCTTGTAACCATTCTTCCCCTGGTCGATGAAATTCTGATTACCATATCTGACATCGAAACCTATAATAGGCAGTCCCGAGCCTATGGCCTCCATAAGAGTTAATCCGAATCCCTCACTGGTAGAACCAGATAGATATGCTTCATAATCAGCGTATACATCAGTCAGATCATGCTGTCCCATCAATCGTATATACGAATCAGCCCCCAGCTTCTTAATCTGCTCTGCTAGTGACTTCTCTGCTGCTCCCTTGCCATATATATCAAGGGTTATATCTGGAATAGTCTTATGGGCCTCTACCACAGCATCCACCAACCAATCCACATGCTTCTCAGTGGCCAATCTAGAGGCAGTAATAAGAGAGTGCTTCATCCTGTCCCCACTAGGATACTTAAGCTCTGTGAGAGCTCCAACTGGAATGGTCACAGTATTAGGAGTAGCCCCACTATATTTCTTAAATTGATCTAGCAGTAGCTTCCTCTGATCCTCCGTAGCTGTAACATAGAAATCGATATAATCATGCATCGCAAAAGCATACTCATAATAATTATTCCAAAGGATATAATCATCGTCTGTAGCCCCTTCACTGAAATGATCCGCGTGTATAATAATACCTACTCTGGCATCCCCTACATTCTCAAGTATAGCCTGTCCCTGACCTGTGGTACGGTCGATTATGACCACATCATCAGCAGTCAGATTGAGGCGAGCTGTCATATA
>JAILNO010000169.1 GCA_024691465.1 Pseudobutyrivibrio sp.
CCCATATCCTCAATGGCCTTAGTAGAATCTGCTGTAGCACCTTCTTTTACCTGTACGCTAACATTAGCTGTAGAAAAATCTACTTCCTTAGCCTCACTGAAGTTATTAATAGCAGCTGTAGTGGCTCCTACAGAACTACCAGCCAGTACCATTACTCCTACTGCTAAGATAATGAGAGGATTCTTAATAATCTTTTTCATTATTCATCTCCTCCCTCGCTAGTTGTATTATCATCAGTTGGGGCCTGTTCTTTACTGGCCTCAGTTTCACTTGTAATCTTGCTGTTCCAATCAGCATAAGTACTTCCGTCAGAATTGTATAGTACCTTGGTGGCTTCCTGAACTATAACTACATTGAAGTCATTACCTGTTAAGTTAGGATCTGTAGGCTCTGTTATATCAAACTTAATACTCTCTGTCTTCTCACCTACTGCAACGATTATTCCTGAATTGTTAACATCGCTTGAGCTAGCATAATAGTAATAACCATCAGCCTCGTTATAAATCCACTTCGAAGAGCTCTCTGAATTAAGACTAACTCCTACTCCACTAGGATATATAGCTTTCACTCTGACGAACACATCATACTTACCTGTGTTGGTAATAGCTACAGTCTTAACCATACTCTCAACAGTATCTTCGGGAGGAGTGAGTTCAGAATCACCTACCCTAATCGTCTGAGCTCCTACCACAATCTTAGAGTCTGTAAAGTATGCCATAGCTGGCTTAATTGAAGCAAGTGCCACAAGGGAAAAAGCTACGGCAACTAATAAGTACTTCCTGTATTTCATTCTTAGTTACCTCCCTCGTTACTTTCTTGAATCTCTGCCTGCTTCTGCATAACTTTATTTCCTTCAGAATCAATCCAATTAATATTTCCATCTTCATCATATGTGAACTGATTCTCTACGCTGATTCCACCTACCTGAAGTTCTTCATCATAGTCATTTGTAAACTTAACTTCCTTAACTTCATCAGCACTGATAACCGTTTCTTTAGTATCAGTATCACCAGCACCTATCTGATAACTAGCACCTGAATATACTTCCTTAACAGTTACCTTAGCACCTGCTGGAATATGCTCAACAGTGATTGTGTTATCTCCTGGCTTGTCAAAGTTCATAGTATACACATTACTAAAGACTGTCTTGCTAGAATCAAGCCTATCTGTTGCTGTTACTTCAAATACAAAAGACGCATTACCAAGTGACCTATTATACTTGCTTAATGTCTTAGTAATATTGAGATTACCGTAGCGCTCTTTAGCCTCAGCCTTAAGAAGCACCTCTACATCATACTGCCAATCATCACTCTGTGAATCATCTGATATAGTGTTTCCATCTGCATCAACCTTAGTAGCTATAATGTACTTGCTAGTAGGTACTGATACTAATGAGTATTTGAATGTGTAATTATAATATTCATCATAAGTAGGCTGTGGAACGAATAGATACAAGCCCCTATCAATATTGCTAATAGCAGTTGACTTGGCAGATAAATCAAATGAAATTGAAAGTGTAGGATGTTCTGACTGCTCCTGATCTAAATTAAATGACTTATATGCGCTCTCAGAAACCTCATTAAGAGTCTCAGCCGAAACATTAGAAGCTTCAAGTTTAGAAAGATCTATACCCTCTCTGATATTAGTATATTTTCCTGTATTATCTACATCCGCAATCTTATACAACCTAACTGTCACATATCCCTTGTAATCAGAAAAAGGATTAGTCTCATTAGCTTCCTGATGTGCCTTAACAGTTAGTGTGCACTGCTTACTCTCATCAATAAGTCCTGCTGCCTGAGTCCTATAAGCTCCGAAGCAAGAGGCTGCAAGCACCATAACCAGCGCCAAGGCTATTAGATTTTTCTTTTTAAACCCTAAATTCTTCACTGAGTTCTCCCTTCAGCTTTAGCATTCTTCTTTCTAAAGATCTGCCTAATAATCATAATAATTATGAGTGCAAGAATAAATCCTGCAATACCTATAATTAAATAATAATTCTTAACTGTCTCTGTCACAGCTGCTGTACCAGTAGGTACTTCATCCTCGCCTAAGTACTCTACTCTGGTTCCTCTTACTAAGAGTCTGTGAGTATTTACTCCGTATGGCGTACATGTAAACAGTGTAACATAATCCTTACCCTCTTCCACCTGCATTGCATTAGAAAGTGAAGTAATATCTTCAGCCTCAATCATTGGATAAATCATATCCACCTGATAAGCAAGAGTCTCATCTAACACATGAATGTAGAACTTATCTCCTACCTCTAGCTGATCTATATTGGTAAAAAGCTCTGCACTAGGCAGGCCTCTATGCCCTACGATTACTGAATGAGTGCTGCCGCCTCCAATTGGAAGTGCTGTACCATTCATATGACCTACAGCAGTCTGAATATATTCATCAAATGTGCCATGCATAATGGAAAGCTTCAGGTTAATCTTAGGTATTGATAGATATCCCATGACACCATCATTATTGACATTCAGTACTGAGTAATATTCTGAATTCAAGAATTCCTCAGTAGGTCTAACTGCATCTCCATCGGCATTACTTCCGAACACATCGGTTCCAATGGCATTCTCTGTAATCTGCTCATTAAATGCTCTGGCAGCTGCCCACTCTTCTTCATAATCCTCAGCAGTCATCTGTGAAAGTGACTCTTCGTAATTATTAATGAGTTTGCTCTGCACATATGTATTCCATTCATTAGAAATGGTTGGATAAGCAAGTAAGCCCAAACCTGCTACAAATAATAGTATTACTAATGCCTTAATTATTTTTTGCTTCACTTACTTGTACCTTCTGATTTTTCTTCTTATCAATTATGTATAGGCAACCTATAAATACTGCTACAATTGCAAGTCCCACGATTACCCATAATAGATAATTGGTATGCAAGCTGACTGCTCCAAATGTAGGTGTCTTAGCATCAGCTAGCAGTGTAGGTGTGTACTCTACTCTGTGGCCCCTTACCATGAGACGCTCTGTGTTGACTCCGTAAGGAGTGCATGTAATTAGTGTACATAAGTCCTTACCGTCTTCCACTTGTAAAAGCGACGTGTCATCAGGCTCTACCACTTCAATCTGATCCACCTCATAAGCGATGTACTCATCCATTATAATAATGAAGAAGTCCTCGCCAATCTCCATTTTATCAAGATCTGTAAAAAGTGTGGCACTTGGCAAACCTCTATGAGCTGATATAACTGAGTGAGTATCAGGACCTCCTACAGGAAGTGATGATCCCTCTAAATGACCTGCACCAATCTGAAGAACATCCTCATTAGTGGTGTGGAATATTGGAAGCTTAACATTGATGGAAGGAATCTGAATATATCCCATGATTCCATCATCATTAGCATTGAGAATATCCATGTACTCCTGGCTAGCTCCATTAGCTTCAGCCTCGGCAAAGGAATCAGGTAGGATACTTGGAAGTAATGCTTCATTGTAGGCATATGCTTTATCAAGCTCTGCTTCTACATCAAGTGTTCCAGATTCTATTGCTTCATCGACACTCTCCGAATAATTATTAACCAACTGTGCCTGCACATGATTGTTCCATGTGTTTGCGACTAGTGGATACACCAACAAGGACAAACCAGCAATCATCAAGACGCCAATAGCTATTAACTTGTAGTTCTTTTTTAAAAATGTCTTCATGAAAATTAAATTACTGTCCTCTCCTTGATGTTGTATCTCCTGGCAGGATTACCTGCCAGGAAACTAACATCTATTTATTGGTTATAAACCAAATTATTTCAAACTCAAATTACTTGTTTGCGCTCTTCTTTGTTGCAAAGAAAAGTGCTGCTGCGATAGCCATGATAGCTACACCAAGTACTGTAAAGATTGTTGTACCCATACCACCAGTGAATGGGAGTGAAGAAAGCTTAGTATTGATGAAGTATGCTGCCTCGCCTGTAACACTAACATTCTGTGTCTCATCAGCAACTACTTTTACTGTAACAGAATCAGCTCTCTTAGCATATCCATTAGGAGCCTTTGTCTCAGTAAATACATAATCACCCTCATCAAGACCTGTAACCTTTAATGTACCAGTTGCTGGGTTAGTAGAAACCTCTGTAACCTTATTCTGATCATTTGCCTCAGCAAGCTTGTATACACCAGCCTCAACCTCTACAAATTCAAGATCAGAAGCTGTAGCATCCTTTGCTGCATCTGCGAACTTGTGAGCAATTGTAAATGTAGCTGCATATGACTTATCACCTGTGATTGCCTTCTTATCGCTGTCAACCTTTGTGAG
>JAILNO010000175.1 GCA_024691465.1 Pseudobutyrivibrio sp.
GATAGCTGCACACGTAATGTCACCCTTGGATATGCCATGAGGTGTCAGGACACTACTATTACAGAGCAGCTCAATGATGGATACAGATACTTGGATCTGAGATTAGATATAGATGATAAGGACAGCAGCAAGCTTAAGCTGGTTCATAACTTTGTCAATTGCCACGAGTCGGGCAGTATCTTCTCAGATTACCTATATTTCGATGGGGTATGCGCTGATATATACAGCTTCTTGCAGCAGCATCCAGATGAGACAGTTATAGTTAATCTTAAGGTAGAAAATGACGATACATCTATTAGTGCCGTGCAGGATTTAGTATTAGCTGAGCTTCAGGCTAACAGCGATTACTGGTATACAGATGGCGCTATTCCAACACTGGGTGAGGTCAGAGGCCGTGCAGTCCTTGCCACTCGCTATAAGGATGAGGGAGCTACTGGCATCACAGGACTTAATCTCAAGTGGGCCCAGCAGAACAAGTCAGTACCAGCTGATATCCCTTATGAGCTATACGTTAATGATGACTTCCGCTACTGGGTTCAGGACCAGTACAAGTACTCAGTTGAGGATAAGTACGGGGCAGTAGTAGACGGCCTGGAGAATTGCGAGGCAGATGCTAGTACATTTTTCATCAATTTCGTCAGCACCAGCGGCGATGGTAAGATAGGCCATCCTAGAGGATATGCTAATACACTTAATGATCTTCTTCTTAACTACGATTTAAGAGAAGGTACCAGCTATGGAATAATTGTGGTGGATTTTGGAACTGCAGATTTAGCTAGACATATTTATTACACCAATTCATTCTAGATACATCACTTTTAATAGTTCGTTGTTGATGGAATTAATCATCAGCGATGGGCAATAACAATTGGAGGAGAATTATGGACAATTACAATGAAGGCGAGATTAATCCAATTCTATTAGAGTTTCTTGATACGGATTCCTTCGAGGAAAAGTATAAGTTACTAGTGGCTACACCCATCATCGACTTTGACAATTTATTGATAGACAACATGGCTTCGTCGATTGATGTAGTAATAGATGACGGGGATATAGAGAGTAGAGTACAGGAGTTGAAGGTTTGCGTTAGGACTAGAGCTAAGTATGAGACTACGCGTTTTAGGAGGTAATTAATGGGAAGCGTAAAGAAAACAAAGACCAAGCAGAAGAAAATTAAGAACAAGCTGATAATGATGCTTCTTCCAGTTGTCATCTTATCTATACTGGCGCTTGTATTAATTTCAGCTACTCTTTCTAGGAGGAGTATGACATCCATGGCCACAGCACAGCTGGATTCGTCTATTTCGAATCAGGCTGACAATATAGAGTCATGGCTTAATGAGAATTTAGAGAATTTCTCTTCTGTGAAGCAGGTAATCGAGAAGACTGCAGCAGATGAGGCTAGCCTACAGGCTATTCTTGATTCATACTACGAGTACAACAAGTACTGTCCAGACGGTGTGTATGTTGCCACAGCATCTGGCGATTTCTATGTAGCTAGGGGAGCTAGCAAGTCAGTTAGCAATCCTACCGCAGAGACCTGGTACCAGCAGGGTATGACCAGTGTCAATATGAAGTATGGTACAGCTTACAAGAATGCTGACGGCGTACCAGTTATCAGTGCTTCAGGTATCCTTAATGATGGCAGCGGCCAGCTTAAGGTAATTGCAGCTGACCTTTCACTTGACCAGATTAGTATCATCGTTAATTCTGGAGTCAAGATGGACCGGGCTGCTTCATTCCTGGTGGATACATCGGATAACACTATCCTTGCTCACCGTGATCCTAGCCGTATTTCTACTGCCCTCAGCACTACCGATTCTAACAAGCTTATGGCAGCCATCGCTGAGCGAGTAGAGAGCAGACGCTATGATACAGTAGCCCTCAGTGGATACCAGGTAGCTTTTGCTGAGGTACAGGGTACAGATTGGGTACTTGTATCTTACATATCAGACAATATCATCCTTAAGGATGTTGCAACACTTACTAATATTCTTATTATCGTAGGCCTCATTGCAGTAGTACTTATCGTTATCCTTATTAACTTACTTGTTACTAAGGTAATCGCACCACTTGGAAACATCACTAAGAACATTACTGATATGTCAGCAGGTGATTTCACAATCGAGGTTAAGCATGAGAGCGACGATGAAATCGGACTCATGGGAAGCAAGGTAAGAGAGTTCGTAGACTCTATGCGCAATATGCTTTCTACCATCAATGAAGAGTCTGAGCGACTTAAGGAACAGTCCGACAATTCAGATAGAGTTTCTAAGAATATGTACGATGCATCTCGTTCACAGGCTGACGCAATGCAGAATCTTAACAATACAGTTGATCAGCTTGCAGTAGCTGTCAATGAGATAGCTGAGAATGCAACCACACTTGCCATGGTTGTATCCGACACCAGAGAGAATTCTAACCAGGCTAATGAGAGCATGAAGGAGACAGTTGAGATCAGTAAGAAGGGTCGAGACGACATGGAGCAGCTCTCAGTTGCTATGCAGGGTATCAAGGATAGCAATGACCAGTTAGTTGAAAAAATTAACGATGTAGGTAAGGCTTCCGAAGAAATTACTAAGATTGTAGGTCTTATCGCTGAGATCGCAGATGAGACTAACCTACTCTCACTCAATGCTTCTATTGAGGCAGCTCGTGCAGGTGAGGCAGGCAAGGGATTCGCAGTAGTTGCCAGCGAGATAGGTAAGCTTGCACAGAATTCCGCAGCCAGCGCTGAGAATATCTCACGCCTTATCAATGATGTACAGCAGGCTATTAACTTAGTAGTTGCTCAGGCTGAGGCCAGCGCCGAGAATATCGACGCCAACAGTGAGCTCATCGACACAGCAGTTGATACCTTCGACCAGATCTATCAGAATATCGAGAAGTCTAACGGACTACTTGATCTCATGATTCAGGATGTTCAGAAGGTTGATGATGTAGCCAGCAACGTAGCAGCCATCTCTGAGGAGCAGGCAGCCAGCGCTGACGAGATCCTTGAGACCAGCCACCACATGGTTGAGCAGGCTAACAGCATCACTGAAAGCAGCCAGGATGTGGCTGATAACTCTCACGAACTTGCCAATACATCAGAGACACTTACTGCATATGTACAGCAGTTCAAGATATAAAGGGGGTTATAGCATGAAGACAACAATTAAGAAATTATTATGTATGGTAATGATATCCATGATGGCTATAGCTTCACTAGTAGCTTGTGGAAGCAAGTCCTCAGGAGGCTCAGCATCTGCCAAGGGTGTCAACATATACTTTTCAATACCAGATCTAGACGATACATTCAGAGCTACACTTGCTGATGCAATTCAGTCAGCAGCAGACAGCTCAGGTGCTAATCTTACCATGGAATTCTGTGGTACCAATACAGATGATCAGCTCAAGATGATCGAAGCTGCTGCTTCATCAGGACAGTATGATGCCATCATCTGCCGACTCATCGATGCATCTACAGCCCTTCAGATGGAAGTGGCTGCAGGAGACTTACCAGTAATCTTCGTAAACAACGAGCCTGATTCAGATTACCTCAAGGCTGATCAGTACGTATACGTAGGCTCATATGAACAGGATGCAGGTAGCTTCCAGGCAGAGTATGTATGGAACAAGCTTGGCAAGCCTAGCTCACTCAATGTGATAATAATGGAAGGTGAGCAGGGACACTCAGGTGCTATCGGACGTACCAACGCAGTTAAGTATTTCTTCCGCGACAACGGAGTAGATGCACATATAGTATTCATGGATTACGCCAACTGGTCAGACACTCAGGCCTATGACAAGCTCCAGATCTTCAAGATGACCAACCAGAGCTTCGACTGCATCATCTGCAACAACGATACCATGGCCCTAGGTGCAGTCAAGTGGCTTCAGGACAATGGATACGACACCAGCAAGTATCCAGTAGCTGGCGTCGATGCCACAGCCGATGGATGTGCCTCAGTCAAGGCAGGCGGCATGTACATGACCGTACTCCAGGATGCAGCCAGCCAGGGCGCAGCAGCCGTTAGTGCCTGCGGAGCCCTAGCCAAGGGACAATCCGTATCCACCGTAGAAGGCGCCACCGAAGATCTCAAATACATCTTCGTACCATTCGTACCAGTGGATGCATCCAACGTAGACGACTTTATGTAAATCACGAAATAGTAGGTTCTCACGAACCTACTATTTTTTTGCCCACAATCTCTCCTGTAACCAAGCCCGGCCCTAACCCCCGGCCCCACTACACGCTCATTGGCCCCGCCCTCCCGCAGTGGCGCACCACACCTTTTTGCGCTGTCAGGTGCAAAAAGGGTATGGAGTCCCAGGCCAACTGCGGGAGGACGGGGCCAGGATATATAAGAAGGGGCCGGGGGTTAGGGCCGGGCGGGCCCGTGGGAGTGTGGGCTGAGGTGGTTTGTGTAAATGGACTAATTTTTCGTTAATTTAAATAAAGTTGGGGGTTGGAGATTTTGAAACGGGGGAGATTTTTGTATAATGATGTCGTGTTGTTTATGTCATATCTATAGTTAGTAGGAGGATATTATATTATGGCTATTGATCTTAAACAATACGAGAGACTTCCACATGGCGATATGCCAGGTGACAAGGTAGAAATAGGAGAG
>JAILNO010000025.1 GCA_024691465.1 Pseudobutyrivibrio sp.
AAGAACGAATCCTGTACAAGAAGCAGTCTCACAAGCTACACGGCTCATTGGATCCTCTGCCATACAAGCATCAAGGATGGCATCAGATACGGCATCACATACCTTATCTGGATGGCCTTCTGTTACTGACTCTGAAGTAAAAAGTAACTTTTCCATTTTTTGACTCTCTTTCTGTAAAATGAATAAATTATTTGCCTAAGCTTATTTAGTATATCGTCATTTAACCTTTTTCTCAATATACATATTAATCTAACTGTTTTGTTTACACACATTTCTAAAATAGGTGTAAAAGTAACTAAAATCTTGTGTTTGCTAGGGTTTACACGTATAATAATTTTATACAATCAATTTTAGGGGAATAGCACTATGACACTTACAGTAGACAAATTAAAACAAGGCATGATTGTGGCTGAACCTATCGTTACCAAACGAGGCCAGACCATCTCTAAACCAGGTGAGGTGCTTACTCACCAATTAATAGCTAAGCTTACTTTTTATAAGATTGAGTCTGTAACAGTGGAGGACCCTGAGCCAGAGCCAGAGCCAGTTCCCGAACCTGCTCCAGCACCTGCTCCTACTAAGAAGGAATCTACTGTCAGTGATCAGATTACATATACTCAGCGTCTTAAGGCTTCTCCTAAGTTCCAGAAGTTCCAGTCTGACTATGCTCTTAATATTGCATACCTTAAGGAGAATTTCGAAGCAATTATAGCTGGTGGCGGAGCCGAGTGTTCTGACCTGATGCTTGAGAATTGCGAGATGCTTTTTAAGTCTAAGACATCCCTAGAGCTATTTAACATGCTCTACAGCATGCGGAATCTAGAGGATCCTATATACAGTCATTCTCTTAATGTAGCACTTATCTCTCGCTCTATTGGTAAGTGGCTCCATTTTTCTAAAGAGGATCTCAATGTCCTTACATTAGCAGGTCTGCTGCACGATATAGGTAAGACCCAGATTCCAGAGGACATCCTTAATAAGCCTGGCAAGTATACCGATGAGGAATTCGCCACCATGAAGACCCATCCTCTCCTAGGCAAGAAGATTCTCAACAACAAAGGTTTCGATTCTCGTATCCTTTCTGCCACTCTGCAGCATCACGAGCGTAGCGACGGCAGCGGCTATCCTAGAGGACTTATGGAGGACGAGATTGATGATTTCGCCAGCATAGTTGCTATTGCCGATGTATACGATGCTATGACTAGCGCCAGAGCGCATCGTGATCCTCTATGCACATTCCAGGTTATTTATGAATTCGAGCAGGAGGGCTTACAGAAGTACCATACCAAGTTCGTACTCACTTTCCTAGAGCGCATCGCCAACACTTATAATAACAGTCGTATAATGCTTAACAACGCAAAAACAGGCCGCGTTGTCTATATTAATAAGAGCAACTTATCACGACCTGTTATTCAAATGGACAACGGAGATATTATCAATCTAGCCGATACTGTCCACAAGGATTTATTTATTAAATCTGTACTCTAAAGGCTTCTTCGATTCGGTCTCTTAAGCCCGAATAGCGCTTAGCCTGAGAGGTATTATCTACCATTGAATAGAACACATCTGCGTCGCCTACCATGGTGACGCATTTTTTTGCCCTAGTGATAGCTGTGTATAGGATGTTTCTGTTCATAAGCATCCTAGGGCCATCCATAATAGGCATAACCACTGCAGGATATTCGGAACCCTGAGACTTATGAATGGTAATGGCATAAGCCAATTCAAGCTCATCTAGGCCAGCGAAGGGATACACCACCTTGCGACCTTCTTCATATTCAACGGTAAGACTCTTAGCCCAATCATTAATATCCTTAATGATTCCCACATCACCATTGAACACTCCCACGCCCTTTTCTACAGTGATATTATATCCACCAGTAACTTCCCACTCCAGCTGGTAGTCATTGCGTATCTGCATGACCTTGTCACCTTCTCTGAATAGTCTGGTGTCGCCCTTCCATTCTTTCTTCTCAGGAGAGGCAGGATTCAGGAAATTCTGAAGAATTCCATTGAGACGCTCCACTCCAATCAGTCCCTTTCTGGTAGGAGTAAGCACCTGTATCTCGCTAATACCAGCATCTACATACTTAGGCATCTTATCTCTGACTAAAGTAAGCATCACACTGATTATGGTATCTGCATCATTCCTCTTAAGGAAGAAGAAGTCTTTAGATTTATTATCTAGCTCCACATGCTCGCCCTGATGGATCTTATGTGCATTAACTACGATATCACTCTCTTGCGCCTGGCGGAAAATCTTCTCGAGAGTAACTGCTGCAAAATGTCCTGATGACAATATATCCTTCAGCACATTACCAGGGCCCACGCTAGGCAGCTGGTGCTCATCACCCACAAGAATAAGTCTGGTACCAGGTGATATAGCCTTAAGCAATGAATACATCAGCGAAACATCTACCATAGACATCTCATCGATAATAATTACATCGCACTCTAGAGGATTCTCCTCATTCCTATCGAATCTAGCAAAAGAACTACCGCCCTCATCATCATTAATATTGCCAGTGACCTCCAACATACGGTGAATAGTCCTGGCTTCGTATCCTGTAGCCTCGCTCATACGCTTAGCCGCACGGCCTGTAGGAGCCCCCAGGAATATATTGTATCCCTGCTCCTCAAACATATGAATCATAGTGGTGATAGTGGTGGTCTTACCTGTTCCAGGCCCTCCAGTAAGGATAAACAGTCCACGCTTAGCTGCGCTGATTACCGCCTCCTTCTGAAGCTCGTCCAGTTCCAGATTCTCTTCCAATTCAATCCTTCTGACTGTATTGGATAACTCGGCATCATCCGCTTTGTATGTTACATCCAGTTCCTTAAGCATACCTGCGATGCTTTCTTCCATTCTGAAAAAGCTACGAGAATACACTTGTCTTTGGCCTTCCGTATCTTTTTTCATAATAAGCTTGCTATCCATAACCAGATTCATAATCTGAGCTTCAATAGCGGCCTCATCTACCTTGAGTAAGTCTCTAGACATCTGCTCAAGTGTATCAACTGGCAGATATGTATGCCCCATACCAGCAGCTTGAGTGAGAACATACTGTATACCGCCCTTAATTCTAAACTCCGAGTCTACCTTGATTCCGACCTGACTGGCAATCTCATCTGCAGTCTTGAAACCAATTCCTGATATCTCATCCGCTAGCTTGTAAGGATTACTCTGAATTATATTGTATATCTCGTTACCAAAACGAGTATAAATCTTAATGGCTGTATTACCGTGGATTCCGTACTTATCTAAGAATATGATAGCATTACGAATATCTTTAGCACCTACTATCTGATCTGATATCTCCATGGCCTTGCCAATAGAAATACCCTTGACCTCTGCTAGGCGCTCAGGTTCATCCTCTATAATTCTGAAGGTATCAGCACCGAACTTCTTAACTATCCTGGCTGCAAGCTTAGGACCTATTCCCCTAATAGCTCCCGAACCCAAGTATCGTTCCATAGATAATTCATCAGCTGGAGCCTCCACATCATAGCTGGCCACCTTGAACTGTCTACCATATGTAGGATGATCAGTAAAATCCCCTCTCAAAAGAAGATTCTCCCCCTCGCCCACTACTGGAAATAGCCCTGTGCATGTAATTAATTCCTCATCCGAAATAAAATCCAGCACAGTATATCCATTATCTGTATTTCTAAAAATTATGTTTTCTACGTAACCAGTTAATTCTTCCATGCCTTAAATCATATCACATCGACAATTCTAACTAAATAGGACATTCACATAAAAAAACGCCACACTGCTACCACTAATTTGGTAACAGCATGACGCTTATCTCATAATATATTATGCCTGCACTTGAGTGACTGTAGATGCATTGGTCTGAGCAATATCCTCAGATACTGTAGCCGCATCATCGGCGACACTATCTGTCTGGGCACTGGTGGTACCAGTGATTCCATAATTGCGCATAATCTGCTCTACAAAATCATCAGTAATATCTCCGCCTATCTGGTCAACCAGCTGAGAAGCAATCTCTGAAATCGCTGTATCCATATACAAATCCTTGTACATAGATATATTAGATTCCTCATCCTCGTCCTCATTGACGAAGGATTCCTTCATCTGCTTAATTACCTGCTCCATCATGTAGGTCTCGAAATCCTTGACTGCATCTTCGATATCCTCACGTGATGAATCTGACGAAATCTTACTAACTGAATTAGTCGCATTCGTTGCTGCGGCTGTTGCTTGATTTGTGTACTGCGTCTGCAGATACGTATTCATACTCGTTAAATCCATTTTCCATCCCCCTATTTGACAGTTGGTATACCGCATTACCTATTCCATCAACTAGTTAAACTATGTGAGCTATTATCTCTTAAGGTTATTAGCCTGCTCCAGCATAGTATCTGAAGTAGTAATAGCCTTAGAATTCATTTCATATGCACGCTGAGAAATGATTAAGTTAACCATCTCATCGGCTACATTAACATTAGAACCCTCTAAGTAGTTCTGAGCAATCTGACTTCTGGTCACTCCATTGGTATTCCACTCTGATAGAGGCTCTCCAGATGCATCTGTCTCATCGTAGAGATTCTCTCCTATCTTGTTAAGACCAACCTTGTTAGTAAACTGATATAAAGCTATAGACTGACCAGTTGCAACATATACACCCTGGTCATTCCTGTATGAAATAGAACCATCGTCTATATTAACTGAGAATCCTTCTGTTCCAGCTGTATTAGGAAGTGTGATAGGCTGTCCAGCCTGATCAAGCACCTTGTATCCCTCTGCTGTTGTAAGTACTCTAGCACCTGTTGCATCAAGAGCCCAGGTGAAATTACCATTCCTGGTGTAGTGAGTCTCCTCACCATCCTGTACTGCGAAGAATCCCTCGCCTATAATACACATAGCTGTGTTGCTATCGTTAGCAAGCTGTGGTCCCTGTGTAAAATTAGCATTGATAGATGCAACTCTAGTTCCTAGTCCAACCTGTGCGCTGGTAGGCTTAGTCTCGCCCTCTGCATTAGTACTGGTAGCTTCAAGTGTCTGATATAGTAGAGTCTTGAACTGTGTACTCTGTGCCTTATATGCTGTTGTGTTAACATTCGCTAAGTTGTTAGCTATCGTGTCTACTGATGTCTGCTGGCCCTTCATGCCTGAAGCCGCAGCCCAAAGAGATCTCATCATAAGCTAATTACCTCCTAGTACTAACCGCTAATTATACCTGACCCACCTGATTAACTGTCTTATCAAGTGTAGAATCTTCTGTCTGAATCATCTTCTGTCCTGCTTCATAAGCTCTGGCTATCTGAATCATGCTAACCATCTCGTCAACTACATTGACATTGGATGCTTCAAGCATACCCTGTTCCATATAGCCCTCACTCTCAACAATCTCACCACCGTCAATAAGTGTGTAGAGATTCTCGCCATATTTATTTATGTAATCGTAATCTGCAATATCAATAAGTCCGATGGTATCAACCTCCTCACCATTCTGAGTGATAGTACCATCCGTTGCGATAGCATATTCATAATTAGGATCAATCTGAACCCTATAGCCATCACCATACTCTGTATTAAGAGCACCATCAGAATTAAGCACGTACTCACCATTAGATGTCCTGAGGTATCCCTCACTATCTACTGTAAAAGCTCCATCTCTAGTGTACATAACTGATGTCTCACCAGCCTTGTTAGTGTACTCAATAGCAAAGAAGCCCTTGCCAGCTATAGCAACATCAGATGGTGTATCTGTAATCTGCATAGCCCCCTGGTCCCAATTAGTGTAGGTCTCGCCTACCTTAGTTCCAAGGGAAATATAACCAATTGACTCAGGTCTGTTAGCTAAAGCAGATGTATCCTTAATCTTGATTGCTAATCTATCATCAAAAGACTGTGCTACCATAGCTTCCTTCTTGAAACCAGTGGTGCTAGAATTAGCTAGATTATTGGTCATAACGTCCATACGTTTCTGCTCGTTAATCATGCCTGTATAGGCTGTATATAATCCTTTTACCATGGAGTCTCCCTTCTTCGAGATATGGTTATACTACTCTCCATCTCTTTTATCGGTTATTTAGAAATAAAATTAACCCCTCTACGGAAAAAAATTATTTCTCATAATTATTTTCCTATAAAGGGGCTACAAATTCAATATAAAACTTAGTCACCAGCTAAAAGTTCAACATAACGACCTGTACCAATAGCTACACAAGTCATTGCCTCATCAGCTGTCATGGTATTAATACCTGTGCGATCCTCGATAAGCTCCTCAAGACCACGAAGAAGTGCACCACCACCTGTAAGAACGATTCCTCTATCAGCTACATCGGCTGCAAGCTCTGGTGGAGTCTTCTCCAGTACTGAGTGAATAGCCTCAACGATCTGCATAGTAGATTCCTTGAGAGCTTCCTCTGTCTCCTCAGAAGAAACTGTAATAGTCTTAGGAAGTCCTGAAACCAGGTTACGTCCTCTGACATCCATAGTCTCTGCCTCACCAAGTGGGAAGCAACGGCCAATCTTAATCTTAATATCCTCGGCTGTACGCTCACCGATAAGAAGATTATGCTTCTTACGCATGTAACGAACGATAGCCTCATCGAAATCATCACCAGCAACCTTAATAGATGTGCTGACTACAGAACTACCAAGTGAAATGACAGCGATATCTGCTGTACCACCGCCGATATCAACAATCATATTACCCATTGGAAGCGAGATATCAATACCTGCTCCGATAGCTGCTGCGATAGGCTCCTCGATAATAGAAACCTCACGAGCGCCTGCTGCAAAAGCTGCGTCCTCAACGGCACGCTTCTCAACCTCAGTAGCTCCAGAAGGAACACATACTGCAATACGAGGCTTGCGATAGCTCTTCTTGCCCATAGCCTTCTGAACGAAGTACTTGATCATCTTCTCTGTAACTGTATAGTCAGAGATAACACCCTGACGAAGTGGACGAACTGCCACAATATTACCAGGAGTACGTCCGATCATAAGACGTGCCTCCTCACCAATTTCCTTAATCTTGTTAGTATCTCTATCAAAAGCCACTACTGATGGCTCTTTTAAAACAACGCCCTTGCCCTTAGCATATACGAGGACACTCGCTGTACCTAAATCTATTCCGATATCTGATGCTGCCATGATAAATAATCCTTTCCATTAACTAATATGTAGTATATAAATGCCCATTTGGGCATAAAATCGCAATTTCACGTTTCTATTATAAACTAAAATCCCTAAGATTCAAGAGTGTTTTCATAGCTATAGATTCTTGTTTTTCATCTGAAAAACAGGAATCGTCTCTGACCAACTTTTACATGTAATGGAAAAGTTGTCCTGCGAAGCAGGATTCTTGCGGGAGTTTTCATTATTTTCCCGCAAGAAGTCATGACTTCTTGTGGGCAACTTAAGGAAAATGCCCACAAGAACTTGGCTTTGCCAAGCAATATTTTCTTTCAGAAAATATTGGTCTGTGTCCGGTTTTTGATTTTCTGATGAAAATCAAAAACCTATAGATTATTAATCAACTATAAGATTTAAAGGAGAGAAACATGGATTACAAGAGTTCAGGAGTTGATATCGAGGCAGGTTATGAGTCAGTAGAGCTCATGAAGAAGTTTGTTAAGGGTACTATGAGACCAGAGGTACTTGGCGGACTTGGTGGTTTTTCGGGAGCATTTGACTTAAGTGCTATCAAGAATATGGATGAGCCAGTCCTTCTGTCTGGTACAGATGGTTGTGGCACTAAGGTTAAGCTTGCCTTCCTTATGGACAAGCACGATACAATCGGTATCGATGCAGTTGCAATGTGTGTTAACGATGTAGCATGCGCTGGTGGCGAGCCACTATTTTTCCTTGATTATATTGCATGCGGTAAGAATATCCCTGAGAAGATTGCCACAATCGTTAGTGGTGTAGCTGAGGGATGTAAGCAGTCTGGCTGCGCACTTGTAGGTGGTGAGACAGCTGAGCACCCAGGCCTTATGCCTGAGGAAGAGTACGATCTTGCTGGATTTGCAGTAGGCATCGTTGATAAGAAGGATATTATCACAGGTGCTGATCTTAAGGATGGGGATGTCCTCATCGGTATGGCATCTACTGGTGTTCATTCTAATGGTTTCTCTCTTGTTCGTAAGATTTTCGATATGACTAAAGAAAGTCTTGATAAATATTATGATGAATTAGGTTGCACTCTCGGCGAGGCACTTATTGCTCCTACACGTATCTATGTTAAGGCTCTCAAGGCTGTTAAGGATGCAGGTGTTAGAGTTAAGGCTTGCTCACATATTACAGGTGGTGGCTTCTATGAGAATATTCCACGTATGCTTCCAGAGGGCAAGCGTGCAGTAGTTGAGAAGGATTCTTATGAGGTTCCTGCTATCTTTAAGCTCATGGCTAGAGAGGGTAATGTATCAGAGCAGATGATGTACAACACCTACAATATGGGTATTGGTATGATTGTTGCAGTTGATCCCGCTGATGTAGATAAAACCATGGAGGCTATGCGCTCTGCTGGAGATACTCCTTATGTAGTTGGTAAGATTGTAGACGGCGACAAGGGTGTAGACTTAGTTTAGGAGTAGAGATGAAGATTGCAGTATGCGTATCTGGAGGTGGAACTAATCTCCAGGCTATTATAGATAAGATTAATTCTGGTGAGATTCACAATACTGAGATAGCTGTAGTAATAGCTAACAATAAGAATGCTTATGCACTAGAGCGAGCTAAGATGGCAGGCATCGAAGGTATCTGCGTAAGCCCTAAGGATTATGCTACACGTGATGAGTTCAATAGAGCCTTCCTTGAGAAGCTCAATTCATATCATGTGGATCTGGTGGTATTAGCTGGATTCTTGGTGGTTATTCCTGAGGAGATGATTAAGCAGTATCGCAACAGGATTATCAATATCCACCCATCCCTTATACCTAGCTTCTGTGGCACAGGCTATTATGGTCTCAAGGTACATGAGGGAGTACTAGCACGTGGGGTAAAAGTAACTGGCGCCACATGTCACTTTGTAGATGAAGGTACAGACACAGGCCCTATTATCTTACAGAAGGCGGTTGAGGTACAGGATGATGACACACCTGAGGTTCTGCAGCGCCGCGTAATGGAAGAGGCTGAGTGGATTATTATGCCACGAGCTATTGACCTGATTGCCAGAGGTTGCGTATCAGTGGTGGATGGTAGAACAGTGATATCAGAATAGTAACTATTAGGAGGATAATTATTATGAAGGTTCTTATAGTAGGTAGCGGCGGCCGTGAGCATGCCATCGCCCTTGCAGTTTCTAAGAGCAAGAGAGTTGATAAGATATATTGCGCACCAGGCAATGCAGGTATTGCTGAGCTTGCAGAGTGCGTTGATATTAAGGCTATGGAGTTCGATAAGCTGGTAGCTTTTGCCAAGGAGCAGTCTATCGATCTCACCATTATCGGTATGGATGATCCACTAGTAGGTGGAATCGTAGATAAGTTTGAGGAGGCTGGCTTACGTTGCTTCGGCCCTAAGAAGAATGCAGCTATCCTTGAGGGTTCTAAGGCTTTCTCTAAGGATCTTATGAAGAAGTACCATATTCCTACAGCAGGTTATGAGAACTTCACAGATGCAGATGCAGCTCTTAAGTATCTTGAGACCTGCAAGTATCCAATCGTACTTAAGGCTGACGGCCTGGCTCTGGGTAAGGGAGTACTTATCTGTGAGACACACGAGGATGCAGTGGCAGGTGTTGCTGAGATTATGCAGGATAAGAAGTTCGGCGATGCTGGTAATACCATGGTAGTAGAGGAGTTTATGACAGGTCGTGAGGTATCAGTTCTCTCCTTCGTAGATGGCAATACAGTCAAGATTATGTCATCAGCACAGGATCACAAGCGCGCTGGAGATGGTGACACAGGCCTTAACACTGGTGGTATGGGTAACTTTTCTCCATCACCATTCTTTACCAAGGAGGTTGAGGAGTTCTGTCAGAAGAATATCTTCCAGCCTACAGTTGATGCCATGAAGGCAGAGGGTAGAGAGTTCAAGGGAGTTATCTTCTTCGGCCTCATGCTTACAGAAGAGGGCCCTAAGGTGTTAGAGTACAATGCACGTTTCGGAGACCCAGAGGCTCAGGTAGTTCTTCCACGTCTTGAGAATGATGTAATCGATGTGATGGAAGCTTGTATCGACGGCAGATTAGATGAGATAAATCTCAAGTTCTCTAATCAGGCCGCAGTATGCGTAGTACTCGCTTCTGATGGTTATCCAGTTTCTTATAAGAAGGGATTTCCTATTACAGGATTTGATAAGTTCAATAACAAGGATTACTATTGCTTCCACGCTGGAACAGCCTTCAATGACAAGGGTGAGATAGTTACAAACGGTGGCCGTGTCCTTGGTATTACAGCTCTAGGAGATACACTTGTTGAGGCTCGTGCTAAGGCATATGAGGCTACAGAGTGGATTGATTTTGAAAATAAATATATGAGACACGATATTGCAAATGCAATATTATAATTTTAATTGTGTATTATCATAAAATGTTATAGAATACTCCTTGAGGGTAATTTACCACCCTTTATATAACTAAGGAGTAATGTTATGGCTTTATACATGTACGTGTGCGAGAGGTGTCATAAGAAGATATATTTAAATATGAGCGATATGAGGCTATTCATAGCAGGCGGCAGGAGACATGTCTGTCCGACCTGCATGAAGAAGCTACAATCATTAGTAAAAAGTGATGTACGATAAGTACATCACTTTTATTTGTTTAATTAAGTTCGTTTTCAAAGAATTCTATCAAGGAATTAACATTAATATCAGAATGCTCTACCTCTCTAGAATATAGGTAGATAATCTCATTAAGTGGTGTATCCCCATGGGCATCACTAATCATCATAATCCAGATAGTGCTCATGACAGCAATCATGGCACTGGCATATATCTGGCCGTCATATATGCTCCCACAGAAGTAAGTGAATAATAATGACTTGAGTATCTTCTCATAGATAATTGAGCTGTGGGAATCAGGGCAAGTTATATCATGTCCAATCCAGTAATCTCTAGTTGTCATGATATCTTTAGTCCAGGCATCCTCCAGTACTTCCATATCAAGGAGCACATCCAGTGACTTGATACAGTACTCGGAGGAGAAAGTGACGCTAGAGTCAAGTATGCTTGAGTCTATAGCTACTGAATCCATGCTGAATATATCACCCTCATCATATAATTCCTGAAGCTTAAGGGCGGCCTGCTTAATGATAAGCAGACGCTTAAGGAGTGGCAAGCTGTGGTCTGATGCCACCTTAAACAACCTATCTCTACTGTATTCTAATTTATCAAAAATCAGGAAATCGAAATCCTCGAATTCCTCTGGTGAGTCTAGCTCATCATCTGACGATTCCTCAATAGTGAAATCATAATCAGGCTCTAGGAGCATGCGAACTGCTTCAGGGCAGGATAGGGATAGTGAATACTCTCGGATATCCTGAAATTCCTCAGTGTGTCTAGGATATAGTCTGCAAGTGTCACATAGATAATCCTCTCCTAGTGTGGATTGTAGATCGCATAGCCCATTGTCATTAAGCATGCTGCACCTGGTATTATGCTGTCTGAAGGAGCTCTCTTTATAATCTATAGAGTCAGCCAGGCGACTTGAGAAATCACCAGTTACCTCCTGATATCTAAAGAGGCTGTCTTCATCAATCATAATCTGCCAACCGATGCAGCAGCTCTTAGGACACTTGTCTGCAATACATTTAAAGGAATCGTAATCCTTTTGCTTTCTGTAAATCAATTAAATATCTCCTGGGTTAGTTAGTTGCTTTCTCATCCCAGACTGGCACATCTACTCCCACTACCTTGGAAGTGAAAGGTGTACCGTCGCCTTTCTCGTAATGAAGCTGAGCCTTCTTAACATACTTGAAGCCTATGTATAGAAGTGGAATGTTGCAGTAAGCGATTAGTATGTTGGCGAAATCTGATAGATCCCAGAGAGCGCCTAAGTCCATACCAACGATAGATGTTAGCATACCAAAGGAGATTACTGCAATATCGATTATACGAATCACATTAATAAATACAGCACTCTTGCTGATACGGTTGGCACATATCTCGGAGAAAGACATGAAGCCAAGTAAGCATGTGAAGGCGAACAGACCGAAGCAAAGTGAGATAAGTAAAGTTACGATGCTATTGAAGGCTGTGCCTGGAGTAAGCTCTGCTACAGAAGCAAGATACTTAGGAAGCTTGCCGAGGTCGAACCAGGCTGCACCAGCATCAGTGAGCCATACTCTACCCATTATTACTACGAAGGCTGTAAGTGTACAGATTACGATGGTATCTAGGAATACACCGATGGCCTGAACGCAACCCTGATCACAAGGATGGTTGGCATCAGATGCAGCAGCTGGCATGGTGATGGTACCTTGACCAGCTTCGTTAGACATGAGTCCACGCTTAACACCCTGCATGAGAGCTATACCGAAGGCTCCACCGAACACTGCTTCAGGCTTGAAGGCCTCGGTAAATACAGCGTAGAAGAACCATGGAATACGTGTGAAATTAATAAGAATAAGTAATATAACAGTAACCACATATACGATGGCCATGATAGGAACAAGTACATCTGTAACCTTGGAAATCTTCTTAGTTCCACCGAAAGATACAGCCACTGTAGCTACGATTACTACTACAAACCCAATCCAGTATATGGCGTGGGTAGTAGGAAGCTCAGTGCCGCTTACAATGCTGGCTATCTGTCCCATGGCAGATACAGTGTTAAATCCCTGAGCAGGGAAACAGAGTATCGCATATACGATATACATCAATGATAGAATTACACCTACGATGGCTGAGTTCTTAAGAAGGCGACGACCGTAGAAAGCCATACCACCGATGTACTCGTCGTTTTTCTTCTCCTTAAATATCTGTGAGAGTGTGGACTCCACGAAGGCTGTAGCCATTCCGAAGAATGCTGAGATCCACATCCATAGTAATGCTCCAGGTCCACCTACGGATACGGCGCCTGTTACACCCAAGATATTGCCAGGACCTACGCGCATGGCAGTGGATAAGAAGAATGATGCCAGTGGTGAAATACCAGTCTT
>JAILNO010000192.1 GCA_024691465.1 Pseudobutyrivibrio sp.
TATCAGTATGATTTCTGTGAGAAAGATGCGTCTCCTTTCCTGGCTGGTTGCGATATGAATAATATTCTCAATGATATTGAGGATGTTAAGTGTATGCAGATTTTTTATACATCTAAGTCTACCTCGGTTAATACTTTTATGTATGAGTTCAAGCATCATAAGATTCCTATATTTGGTATTAAGGCTGGTAGAAGTATCATCCATCTTAATCCTGCTCATGTGTATGGACGACAGGTGTACGATAGCGGATGTGTGGTAGTGATATTTGCAAGTAAGTCTCTGGCAGTGTATATGGATAATAATCTGGGGTGGCAGTCTATCGGTGTGGAGATGGCTATTACTAAGACTTACCATGACAATGTAATTATGGAGATTGATAAGAAGCCTGCTATAGATGTGTTCTCTAAGTATCTTAAGGTTCAGCCTAATGAGTACTTCGTGCATAACGTGTGCGAGTTTCCACTGATTATTGAGAGGGATTGCCTGCAGATGGCTAGAGTGCCTGCCGCATATACGGATAGTGGCGGTGTGGTATTTACATCGGATGTGCATACGGGTGATCATGTTCGCTTATCTTATGCTAATAAAGATATGCTATTCTCCCTTAATAAACAGTCCGCTGATGATCTAGCTTCCTTTGAGCCTGAGGCAGTGTTCCTGTTTGAATGTGGCAATAGAGTGAGGTTCCTGAAGCAGGAGTATCTTTTTGAGATTAATCAGTATAGATATAATTCTAGGCAGCTGTCCTCAGTTACTGGATATGCTGAGATATTCGTAACCCCTGATGGCAAGGGCGGTGATCTCAATAGTTCCCTTGTGGCTGTAGGCCTTAAGGAGAATACCACTGATGAGAATCAGATTATATTGTGTAGAACGCCTGAAGTGGAGGAGGAAACCATCAGTAATGCTAATGGAGAGATTCCTTTTGTAGAGAGGATTCTAGCCTTCCTTGAGAGTACATCTCAGGAGCTAGATGCCATGAACAAAGAGCTTGGCAAAATCGCATATACGGATCAGCTAACTCATATTTATAACAGGTGGGAGCTTGAGAAGAAAATAGACGAGTCCCTTGAATTTGCGAGACAGGGTAAGAGTCATGGCGTAATTTTCTTTGATATAGACCACTTCAAGCATGTTAATGATAACTACGGGCATGATGTGGGCGATATGGTTCTTCTGGCTGTGGTTAATATAATTAAGGAACATCTGAAGGAGGGTCATGCTTTCGGTAGATGGGGTGGTGAGGAGTTCTTGTACCTCATACCTGATGTGGATGAGAAGACTCTGTTTGAATTCGCAGATAATATACGAGATACCATCGATAAGATATGTTTCGTCACTGTGCAACACCTGACTATAAGTGCTGGTGTCACCCTGGCTCGTCCTGATGATTCCATAGATTCCTTTATAAAGAGAGCCGATGAAGCCGTATACGAAGCCAAAGAAACTGGTAGAAATAAAGTAGTGCTGCATTAATTAATGCAGCACTTCTTCTATACCTCTAGCTAATTGATCAGCACAACTGGTGCCCTTATAACCGCAGAGGTTACCTTTTAAAATATCAACTGTGTGAGCAGCATCTGCTCCCTCTAAAAGCTTGCTGATAGCTGCGGTATTGCCAGCGCATCCACCAGTAAACTTAACATTGTGGAGCTTGCCCTCCTCTAAATCGAAATCGATCTTCCTGGCACATACTCCCTTAGGTGTGTAACTGTAATGTTCCATGTGACTCCTTCTTACATCGAATCTATTGAATTGAGCATATCTAGATTCTTAACCTCAGTCTCAGTAAATACTTCCTCTGAGAAATCAGCTGGCATCACCGATGGTGTGTACCATACCTGCCCCATAAAATAGTTCATCATCTCTGTATCTCTAAAACTGTAGCCATGTCTAGCATAGATTTCATTCTTGGCTACGTGAATTACCTCCGCAGGTAATCCGTCGAAATCTTCCTTAGTATACACTGTGTTGGCTGTATCAAACAAGTACTTACAGTAACAAGATGAATCCGTCACACTCCTGGCCTCCTGCCAGTATGTGGAGATTACATCCCAGTACTTATTGCCTGATAGATAACTGCTCCTCTCTGAAATAGCAGCCTCTATCTCCTCTTGAGACCATTCCTTGATTCCAGCAGCATACTCGCCCTGATCCACCACGGTAATAGTCACGTCGGAGTAATCCTCCTCGGCGGCCTCAGTAGCATCAGTCTCTTCAGCTGTCTCATCAGTAGAGCTAGCTTCCTGCTCCTCCACTGCCTTAGCCTTCTCGGCACTGACTGTAAGACTCTTATCCTCATGGTTAAGCACAGCGTAAGTAATGCATCCTGCAGATATACCAATAATTAGAGATACAAGTATCTCCACTGTCCATCTGCGAACCTTCCTCTTTCTAAAGAGTTTAACAATCGCCATCTTAAATTCGCCAAAACGCTCAAATAAATTATCCATTACTCATCCCTTTCCCATTTTACTCAAGTATACCATATTTTGACGAAATTGTTACATAATGTTGCATTTTTGTTACAGTGTATTCTCAATCTCGCTCCTGGTCCTTGCTACGCTACCCTGAGCCATCTGCTTGCTACCGCCGCCCTTAGCCTGTAGTAGCTCTCTCATACCTGTGGCTATGGCAGCACAATCACGGCTCTTGCTACCTATGACGAAGTTATAACCCTCCTCATCATTGCCACTGAATATACCGCACAGTCCCTCATGCCTCTCAACTAATGCATTCACTCCATCTCGCATAGTCTTAGGGTCCAGGTCCTCTGTAAAAATAACTACATCCCTAAGGTCACTAGGGTAACCCTCAATCTGATTCATGAGAATGCCAGACTTCACTTCGGATATACGATACTTAAGCTGCTTGTTCTCCTCCATGAGACCTGCTATCTTAGCTGGCACCTCATCCTCCTTGCAGCTGAGACTCTGATATGATTCTGCAAGGATAGACATACGTCTGTTGTAATCCTGAAGAGCTCTGAATCCGCACAATATATATACTCTGGTGCCGCCCTTATATTTGTTATAGGATACTACCTTAAGTAATCCCACCTGCCCCGTAGTCCTCACATGTGGAGCACAGCAGGCGCACAGATCCACTCCGTCTATCTCCACCAGTCTCACATCACCATCTATCTCCTTCTTACTCCTGTAAGCGATGGCTCCCAACAAATCCTGATTAGGATAGTAAGCTCTCACTTCCACATCCCTTGCTATGACCTTATTAGCCTCCAGCTCGAGGAAATCTATCTGCTCTGGGCTCAATTCTATATTAAGATCTAGAGTGACAGTATTATCACTGAGATGGAATCCTACATTGTCAGCACCATAATTGTTATGCGCTAATCCTGTAAAAATATGCTCCCCTGTATGCTGCTGCATATTGTTGAAGCGATGCTCCCAGTCAATCACACCGTGAACCTCCTCACCTATGAGGAATCCCACAGTACAATAGTGATATATAACGCCCTGCTCAATCTGCACATCCACCACATGGCTGTCATCAAGCTTACCTATATCGCTGGTCTGGCCGCCCTGCTCAGGGAAGAATCCTGTCCTATCCAGTACTACTCTATATAATTTCTTTTCATTTAAAAGGGCTTCCTCACAGGAAATTACCCTGGCGGTAAAATCCTTTAAGAAAGCGTCCTCATCAAACAATGCTATAGTGTTCATAAATTATTTCCCAATTGGAATACCGAAAATCTTAGTCCTGAAGCCCTCCATAAGAGAGTCATAATCAGTGTAATTAACACTGGCCTTGAAATGGTCATTCCACACATCTCTAAGTAAATCGCAACTCTCCTTGCCATCTTCCTTCTCAGAAAGGATTGCAGGGAAAATAAAATAGATCATGAAGTAATTAAGATTCATCATGTCCCCACCGCGAACCTTACCAAACTTCTTGAATTCGTCCTCAACTGCCTGGCAGAATACCTCAGCAGCTGCCTTCTTGTCCTCTGCCTCTGTGTAATCCTTAAGCATATCAAGACGCTCTGACTTGAATACATTCATGTAGCTCTCGTATTCTTTCTTAGTCTTGACCTTGCTCATGCGGTCTACATCCTCAAAAATTCTTACAACATTAAACTCCATCGATAATACCTCCCAAATCTTTTATATCATCTATTCTGGCTGCATACTCATCTACAGAATCACCATAGCCGTACGCTGCCCAAATAAAATCAATCCCTGCCATGTCACATGCATCCTTGTCTCTTTGAATATCCCCCACATAGACTGGATGCTCAATATGATTCTTAGCAACTAATCCCTTTATATTGTCCGCCTTGCCTAGACCATTGTCCCCGTAGCAGATGAAGTCCTTGAAGTACTCCCCCAGTCCGCTGCGTTCTGTGAAGGTCTCAATGTATCCAGCCTGACAGTTGCTAACTATATATAAATTAGTGCGAGTGCTGAGTTCCTTAAGTGTGTCGGCTAATCCATCATATGTAGTGTCAACGTCACTTTTGTCTAAATCCTGCATCTCATACTGCTCGCATAACTCAAGTGTCTTATATCGACGATCCGAATCCTCATCTGGTATGCAGGCATCTGCTATCTCAGTCATAGTCCTGCCGAACAGCCTCTGAAGATCATCTGCTGTGAAGTGGACCTCATAGCCCATGTCCTTGCAAGCTCTCTCCCAACTAGGTGCAAAAACTGGTGTATTGTCCCAGATGGTTCCATCCATATCAAATATAATTCCGTCTGTCTTAATCTTACTCATATTTCTATCCTATCTAATATCTACTAGGTGCTATTTTATAACATTTTCAGTATAATTAATAGATATTAAATCCCGAAAGGACAGTTATGAACAACGACGATCAGCTTCTATACAAGCGTTTAATCGAGCTCTCCAACAGAGCTTATCAGAATAATATTTTTACCTTCAGCGATTTCCTAAGCTTAAGTCAGCAGGATGTACTCTATCAGGCAGCCAGAGACAAGAGCTTCGCCCCTATTAAGTACGACCTGTTCGGTGGCTACGAGAATTGTGAGCGCAAGATGGTGCGTTTCGGCAGCGAGGATGATCTAGGATACCTGGTGGACTACCCTATCAAATGCGTCAAGGTAGAGCCTCTAGCTAAGAAATTCGCCAAGGAATATACCCACAGAGACTACCTGGGCAGCCTCATGAGCTTAGGCATAGACCGTAAGAAGTTCGGAGATATATTCGTGGATGGCATGGATGCATATATATACGCTGATGAATCCACTGCAGATTATCTATTGGAGAACTTCGTATCGGTGGGCCGTAATTCAGTGAAGTGCTCCATATCAGAGCTACCTGATTCCTATAAGAAGGCAGCCCTCACCGAATCCACTATTCAGGTGGCTTCCCCTAGGGCAGATGCTGTCATTGCCAAGGTATATAACCTATCCCGCAAGGACACCATCCCTTATTTCACTGAGAAGAAGGTATCCATCAACGGACACATAGTAGAAAATAACGACAAGCTATTATCTGCTGGAGACTCCGTGTCAGTGAGAGGCTTCGGTAAGTTCAACCTGGTATCTGAGGGTGGC
>JAILNO010000031.1 GCA_024691465.1 Pseudobutyrivibrio sp.
CTTGATAGTAAATTCACCATTCAAGAAAGCCTCTAACTGGCCCTTTGAATTGATTGCCTTACCATTTAATAAAATGATGAATGGCTTCTGTCCGTTAGCGTTAAGTGTCATGCGATAATCAACTCTATCCATAGCATACTCAATACCCATCTCATAAGATGTAAAGTAACTGTGAGTATTGCCAAGGGTATGATCAGATGTAATCCAGTACTCCTCAACACAGTTGACATCTGGATCAATCTTAGTCATCTTGATGAATTTGTCTCCGATTTCTTCACGTAAAAGCTTATATTCTTTATTAAGTGTAGATAATTCCATTTCACACCTCACAAATCTGTAAACCGTTGACTCCAAAAACAAGGCCACTCTATCATGATTTTTGTTATGTGTCAACCCATTGTGAAAATTTTATGATTTTTTAATAACTTTATACCCAAATTTAAGAATAACTCATGTCGTGATATCCAAAGAATATTACATTATCCACCCTATAATTGAGACAAGTCTTAACATTCTCAATTGGTTCGTCATCTAAGAATTCAACTAATGTAACCATATGCTCTCCTATACGAACTAATCCTGAGCTTTCCATAGATTCTTAACAGGTACTGTTAGGAATATAGCCTTAAGTACATTGTCGGCTATCATACAGCACCATACTCCTATGAGCCCCATTCCGAAGAAATGGATTCCGATAAAAGTAGGAAGTATCCTAACTAGCCACATGCCGCCACACTCTATAACAAAAGGATACTTGGTCTTGCCAAGTCCGTAGTATATTCCCTCTGTAATAATATACAGGCCAAAAAATGGCTCGTTGAAAGCTACCATCTTAAGCACTCTAGCTCCCAGGGCTATTACCTCTGGATCCTTAGTAAAGAATCCCATGAGCTGAGGTGCGAATATGAACAGCAGTATACCACTGATGGTCATTACTGCTAAGGTGCAGATAATACTGCTGACACATACTTCATGATACTTCCTATGGTTCTGCTCTCCGTAAGCTATACCTACCATAGTATTGGCTGCCGACTTGAATCCATAACCACCTATATAGAACAGTTCCTCAGCACCTACAGCTATACTGTGGGCTGCGAATATAATAGTTCCCATGTGGGATACAAGCCCTGCGAATACCACGTATCCTGAGGTAGACGCGAAGTTAATAAGAAGGATAGGAAGTGATAGCTTCCACATCCTGGATGTAATCTCAGGATCTGACTTAAGCAATCCTCCATGGAATCTAAGTATAGGCTTCCTGAAGAATACTATGAGAGTAAGAATACCACCAAGTGCTGCAGATATACATGTAGCATAAGCTGCTCCATCCACTCCCAGATGGAATATATATATCAATATGTAGTCCAGGATGATATTGACTGCGTTGATTACGATACTGATAATCATCGGAGTCTTAGTGTCCTTAGTAGCACGGATAGCTGCCGCCAGGATGTAGTGAATAGACTTAAGGATGATTGGCACTGATATCCAGAAGAAGTATCTGGTAGCCGCTGGTCTGATGGCTTCCTCAGCTCCCATCCATACAGCCACATATGGAGTGAGCACCAGGCATACCGTCTCAAGTACCACACCTACTCCCAGTGCGAATACCAAACTCTTCCTGGCTACTTCCTTAATCTTGTGCTCATCACCAGAGCCTATAGCCTGAGCGATAAGTGTCATAGCTGCCACGCCAAATGCATGTGGCAAGCTGCCTACCAGCCAGGTGATTGTGGTGGAGGTAGATACAGCAGCTGTGGCATCAGCCCCAAGCCGTCCTACCATGGCGGTATCTACATACTGCATGAGTACAGAGAGAATCTGCTCTAGCATAGTAGGTAATGCAACTGCTACTACCGCCCAAAATATATTTTCTTTTTTATTTGTTACTTGATTCATTATTACTATCTTTCTCTATTCCATTAGCCCATACCATGGACTCTATAGCTCGTGCTATCCTGATGGCATCTATGGCCTCCATAGCGCGCTTGTAATCCTCGTCCTGCTTCTTAATCATGGCTGAGTAGTCCTTCTGCTTCTGCTCGAATTGCTCAGCCCGCCTCTGCTTCTGCTTAGCAGCCTTCTTCTGAAAAGCCGCATAATCAGCATTGCTGGCAGTGGTACGCTTGGCGGTCTTGCCCATGACTCTACTGTGGGTAAGAACCCTGCCGTCATTGTCCTTCCTGAGGAACTCATAGGCCTCCACTATCCTATTATAGATGGTGGCATCATCGTCCCCTGTAACATCAGGATGGCATCGCTTAACCAAGTCTTTATATGCATTCTTAATCTGTAATTGAGTAGCATCTGCTGACAAACCAAGTGCCATGAGTGCCTCAGTCCTAGTCCTAATCATACTTAAGTATCTCACCTATAAAATAAAGAGAGCCAAAAATAATCGTCCTATTATCACTAGCGGTGGCCAAATCAATAGCTTCGTGATAGTCCTTACATGGACTACCTTCCACCCCTAGATTGCCTATAGCTTCTGCAAGCTCCCTAGCCTGCAAGGCTCTGGATGAATCCACAGTGACAGTATATACATGCTCTGCTGATGGAGCTATTATCTGAGCCATCTCAAGATAATCCTTGTCCGCCATTACTGCCATTATATAGGAAAACTTCTCATTTGGAAATTCGGCTACCAAACTATTATATAATGCCCGTACTCCAGAAGGATTGTGCGCTCCATCTATCAATATAAATGGGTCTTTAGATATGATTTGCATCCTTCCAGGCCAAGTGGCTTTTGCAAGACCCTCCTCAATAATCTGATTACTTATATCTATTGGGAGAAGTTTAATGACTTCTTCAGCCACAGAGGCATTCTTCCTCTGATATCCTCCGAAGAGTCCTAAGGAAATATCCTCCCCTACCTCGTCTGCTAAGATATACTTGCAATCCAGCTGATTGCACCTATCTATAATTACATCAAGGGCCTCCTTAGGCATCTGCCCTATTACCACAGGAACCCCTGGCTTAATAATCCCTGCCTTCTCTGAGGCTATCTGTGCCAGGGTATCTCCCAGATACTGGGTGTGCTCTAGACCTATAGAAGTGATGGCGCATACCTCAGGCAACTGGCTTAAGCCATTGGTGGAATCCTTAGCACCTCCTAGACCTGTCTCCAGCACCACATACTTAACACCCTGCTCCTTAAAATAGATTAGGGCCATAGCCAACCAATAGTCAAACATGGTTGGTTCCAGATTCAACTCCAGATTTAATAGGCGCTCACCGATACTCGTAACCTTTTCCTTAGGAATCTGCACTCCATCTATCTGGATACGCTCTGTGTACTCAATTAAGTGAGGTGAGGTGAAGAGTCCTACCTTAAAATGCTCATTAGACGCAAAAGAAGCAGCCTGTAAGATACTACTCACAAAAGCTGCCACTGAACCCTTGCCGTTGGTACCAGCGATGTGAATGATATGCATCCCAGATTCAGGATGTCCTAAGACATCCATGAACTCCTGGGTTACATCCCTTCCACATGCTCTGCCGAAACGGCGCTTATTATCAATTGTATTAACTACTACATCATATGTCATTATACAAACTAGACTACCAAAATAACTCCACCATCGCTGGCGTACATAGTACTGACACCTCTCATATCAACGATGAAGATGTCCTTGAATTTGGCGATCGACTCCATTTTTTCTTTTAATGATAGAGCACGCTCAGGACAGTTGCAATGAGAAATTGCAAGAATCTTCTCCTCGCAGTTAGCTGTAACATCCATGACACACTTGGTCATCTTATCAATGGCCTGTACCATACCGCGGCCCTTAGAAAGCTGCTGTACATATCCTGTATCTGTAGAGCCCATAACAGGCTTGATGTTGAGTGTGCTGGCCAGTGTAGCCTTGAGGTTAGATAAGCGGCCTGACTTCCTGAAGGTCTCAAGAGACTCTAATACGAAGAAGGTATGCTGCTCTGCTATATAGGCCTCAACTGTCTGAACTACTTCCTCAAAAGAAAGTCCTGCCTCCTCACACTCTGCTATCTTGAGAGCTATGAGAGTCTCTCCTATGGATGCTGACTTAGAATCGAATACGTATATATCCTTATCCTCATCATCCTCCTCATATAAGTCCTTAGCAAGACATGCACTGTTATATGAGCCTGAGAGCTGTGCTGAGAGGGTTACTACATATACATGGTCTGCCTCTCCTTCCATCTCCACCATATATGCATTAGGTGAAGGGCAAGCTGACTTAGGAGCATTAGGGCTCTCAGCCACTGCCTTAATGAAACTCAATTGATCAAAAGTCTCATCATCTATAATCTGAGTGTCATCAATCTCAAGTGTCAAAGGGACATTGACAAAGTGACCATCTCTCTTCATTTCATCGGTGAGCTCACCGCAACTATCAACAATAATCTTATACATGGTTAATACGTTCCTCCATGCCTGTATTATAGCACCCATGTGTAAGCACGTAAATAGTTTTTATTAATTCAACATGTAGTTTTTAAAACCACATGTGTGTATTAATTCCATTTCACTGTGATTACATTGGCATTCTCATCGAGAATATAATATACAGACTGTAGGTCCTTGCAGTAATCTGAGATATGCTTCTCATCGAAGAAGTAGGTAAGCACTCTAGCATATAGCTCTGAATTGCTGAACTTAAGGCTTATCTCTGAATCTCCTGCTGCATATGAAGCGCTCAGCTTGTTACCTATGGAATCCACACCGAACCAATCATAGTATAGACCGTTATGGACGAAGTAATTATCTGCATTAGAAAGGCACTCAGGCACCTCGAAGAATGAGGTAATTACATGATTATGGCTGATTTCCTCAGTGGTCATGGCAAAGTATGCGTAATTAATTCGCTTAGCAGTGTCATTATTGCTGTCGGAGTACTTGCTATTGCCCCAGGTCACATCCATATAATAGTAAGCATCATCTAGATATACCAGATTCCATGCATGACTCTCATTATTAGCAGTACCTGTTATAATGGTGCTCTTGATGCCTAACTGATCCAGCATGTACCAGGCTGCATCAGCATATCCCTGACACACTGTAGACTGATATATGAATACGCTTAAGATATTCTGATTCTCCTCACTGTTGGCATCGTAATCTACCTTATCTATCAGTGTCTTAAACACATATAGTGCCTTATCATAATCGCTGGCCTCAGGGCTGATACCCGATAGCCAATCCTGTACCACCACATCTACCTTGGCCTGATATACACTCCTCTGATCCTTGCTCATGGTGTACTTAGGCTCGAACTCCAGGCCTATGACCTCGCCATCAGCGGCGTAGGTATTGTACTGATAACCATTAATCCAGAAAAGGTTACCATAATCCGCTATAACAGCCTCGTACGCCCTTGAGAGTACTTCCTTATCAAGAGTAGACAGTGCTATCTTGTCCTTGTGATTGATAATACAATCGTATATCTGATCGTAGGTCTGCTTCTCCTCATCGGTGAGCTGCTGGTATACATATCTATCATAGGATACGCTCTCCACCAGGACAGGCTCTCCTATCATGGCATCAGCTCTCTTGCTGTTATACCAGTCCAGTACATCATCCACACTGCGCGCTTCAAATAGACCATCTAGATTGAAGTCATCTCTAGTGGCATTAAGAACCAAGCATACCCCTACGAACAAGCCCGAAATGATTAAAAGGGCGGCTATTAAATTAATGATTCCATAAATTATTTTTCTCAAGTATTCTCCTTAAAAAAAAAGCAGCGTAATTACTTACGCTGCCTCTCCCCTTAATCATTTTTGTATTGCCTATAGCTTGTTTTTCATAACATAACCAAAGGTATCCCGAAAATATGATTAATTGAATAATTCATTAACGTACAACAGTTACGTTAACAGCCTGTGGTCCCTTTGCGCCATCAGTTACTTCATACTCTACAGTAGCGCCTTCCTCAAGAGTCTTGAATCCCTCTGAGTTAATACCGCTGAAGTGAACGAATACATCGTTGCCTGCTTCATCTGAAATAAATCCGTAGCCCTTTGAATTGTTGAACCACTTAACTGTACCTTTGCTCATGCTAAAGTACCTCCAATATATTACTTGCCAAGGTTTACCTGACTAGATTTAGTTTAACAGAACACTTTAACAAAGTAAAGAAAATGTCCGAATATTTTGTACAAATTTTTAATTTCGTGACATAAAATGCACTAAACCCATATATATCGAAGGAAATATAACTGTAAATTAATTAGCAGCTGCCTTCTCTGGAAGCATTCCAGTAGTCCTAAGTAGGATCTTAGGTCCACCCTTTTTCTCTATATAATCCTCTGTAATGATAACCTGACCTATGTTCTCATCCTTAGGAATCTCATACATAATGTCTAGCATGAATTCCTCAATGATAGAGCGAAGGCCTCTGGCTCCTAACTTCTTATCAAGCGCCTTGCGAGCTATAGCGTGGAGAGCTCCATCGTCGAACTCCAGCTTAACCTCGTCTAATTCAAGTAGCTTCTGATACTGCTTGATAATGGCATTCTTAGGCTCCTTAAGGATGCGTACCAGCATATCCTCATCAAGCATCTCAGTAGCAAATACTATAGGAAGACGTCCTATGAACTCAGGAATCATACCGAACTCTCTGAGGTCCTCCACTGTAACCTTCTGAAGAATATTCTTATCATCATCGTACTTATCCTTGAGATCAGCCATGAATCCCATAGATGAGTGCTTATTTAGACGTGACTTGATGATCTCGTCCATTGCAGGGAAGGCTCCGCCGCAGATGAACAAAATGTTACGAGTATTGATGGTTGTGGTAGGCACCATGGCATTCTTGCTGGATGCTCCGATTGGAACCTCCACATCAGCTCCCTCCAAGAGCTTAAGCATACCCTGCTGCACTGACTCACCACTTACATCACGCTGGTTAGCATTCTTCTTCTTAGCTAACTTATCTATCTCATCAATGAAGATGATACCCTGCTGGCATCTCTCTACATCATTGCCTGCTGCTGCAAGTAGCTTGCTGACAACAGACTCGATATCATCACCGATATAACCTGCCTCAGTAAGAGATGTGGCATCTGTAATAGCAAGAGGCACATCAAGTAACTTGGCAAGGGTCCTAACTAAGTAGGTCTTACCTGAACCAGTAGGTCCAAGCATAAGCATATTAGACTTCTCAATCTCGATATCGTCCATGGTACCTGTAGCTACTCTCTTATAGTGATTGTATACTGCCACAGACATAACCTTCTTAGCGTAATCCTGTCCCACTACATACTCGTCAAGCTTAGCCTTGATCTTGTGTGGTGGAATGATATTGTTAATATCGATAGCTGGTGCTGGACGGTCCTCGTCCTTTTTAGCACCTGCGGCACCATGGGCATTCTTAACCTTAGGTCCCTCTCCGAACAAGCTGCCTAGATTGAGGAAACTAATGTTAGGCATATTGTTCATATCGATATTGCTCTTAGAATTATCTCCACCGCTGAAGCCGAAGCTTCCCATGGAATCAAAGGTACGCTGCATGCACTCTCTGCACACACTCATACCTGGTGCCATCTTAATAAGTGGCCCTGTGATATTGTCAGGACGGTGACAGATGTAGCAGAACTCAGTAGTCTTGTTATCCTTCTTATCTTCAGAAGAATCTTTCTTAACTTCCTGGCCTGTAACCTCCTCTATAACCTCATCTGAAATATCAGTGTTATCTTTATCTGGGTCAAATTCTCTAAAATCCTGATCTGACATAACTAACTCCTATCTATTGCCCTCGCAAAACCTAAATACTTCATTATAATACTCAACAATGGTATCGTCGGTTGCATTGAATATCTCATGCTTGCTACCCTCGAAGCGCTTGATGGTGCAGGTGTCAATCTTGCTTGCAAACTCGTCCTGCGCCTCGTTCACTACCAACGTGTCCATCGATGCTTGCATTATTATAACAGGTATTTGCACTAAACAGGCGTTTTTAAGAATTTTTTTAGAAACATTAAACGCCTCCCTAGACCAGCTGTAGGTGCAACCATTGGTGCGATAGCGATTCTCACGCTCTCTCTCCTGGTATTGGAAAGTATATCTAGCCTTAGAAAGGGCAGAGCATCTAGGATATTTGAATATGTGATCATAATCGTGATAACCTGGCAGGAATCTCTTAGCAAACAGAGGGCAGTATGAAAGGGCAATCAGTAGCTTAACCACCAGCTTGCTAGTACCTCCTGTGGATAGAGCTATCATAGGTGATGTCAGAATAGCTCGCTCAAACACCTTAGGATACTGCTCTAGGTACAGGGCTCCTATCCCGCCGCCCATAGAATGGGCGAAAAGTATGAGACGCTCAGTAATACTCTCTGGACGCACTATCTTGTCAATGAACTCATTGAAGTCACTGACATAATCCTCGAACCTATTCACATGAACCTTATAATAGTTGTCCACCTGCCTATCGGAGAAGCCATGACCCCTGTGCTCCATAATGAACACGGAATAGCCCATCTGATAGAAATAGTACATGGTCTCCATATACTTGGTGGTAAACTCACAGTAGCCATGGGATATGACCACAGTAGCCTTCTCATCAGTCCTTATCAGGCTCTGATAGTGAAGCTTAAGTCCATCCTTATTAGTGAAGTATCCATCATTAAGTTTGCTATCAATAAAAGGCAGGACTTCGCCTAGCATAGCCGAAGCGAAATCCTGTTCCTTAATAAAAATCTCTTCGAATGTCATAGTATTAGTCCCAATTGTATCCATTTACAATCTCAAGAGCCACGTCAGGATAATTGGTAATAATACCATCCAATCCCATCTGACAGGCCATATTGATATACTTCTTGGAATTGACTGTCCAAGTGTTAATCTTAAGTCCTAACTCATGGCAACGCTCCACATAATTAGGGTACTGTACATTGTAGAGTGCAGGATGAAGTGCCTCCACTCCATGGTCCCTGCCATACTCAGGCATGTCTAGTGTACCATCCATATATAGGAAGCCCGTGTGGGCCTCAGGATCCAGCTCCTGAACCCTCATGATGCTATAGTGATTAAATGAAGAGTAGATAACTCTATCCTCCATATCGAATTCCTTAGTGAGCGCGATGATATCCTCCTCAATACCCTCGTAGAAGATGATACCTGTCTTAAGCTCTATATTGATAGTGAGGTCAGTAGGCTTGATCAGCTCAAACACCTCTCTCATGGTAGGGATGTCCGCATGCTTGCACTCTGGATGAGTGGCATTGTAATTGTACTTGCGAAGCTCCTCTAGAGTATAGTCCTTGACATAACCCTTACCGTCTGAAGTCCTATCTATCTGCTCGTCGTGGATAACTACCAACTGTCCATCCTTAGTCTTGTGGATATCAAGCTCAATTCCATCTGCCCCCATCTTAATAGCCTGCTCGAACGCTGGAATTGTGTTCTCTGGTAAATATCCGCTGGCACCTCTGTGTGCCCAAACCTTAGGTCTGTTCATTGTATTACCTCTCTTCTTAATACCACGCCAATTATATAATCTGACTCTAATATTCTTAAGAATCAATCTAGCTCTATAAAATCTCTGTTTCATTCCTAATCCATATCCTCAAAGGCCTCAAGTCCCCTCTTAGCCTCCACATTAGTATCTCCATGCTTAACGAATAGCATAGTGAAGAATGCAATAGCTGCAAAAATAGTGGCATAAGGGAACAGTGTCATATATCCCACATTCTTAAGTAACCATCCCGCCACTATAGGAGTGACAATCTGGGCTGCCATGGAGAATGTATAATAATATCCCGTGAATCTACCTATATCAGAGCCCTTACACATCTCAACGACCATAGGCAGTGAATTGACATTGATAAATGCCCAACCTATACCTACACAAGCGAATAGGAAGTATAAGAATGGTGAGAAACTAGGGTGTACAAGGGTGAATATGAATCCACCTAGGAAGCTGAGTCCCAATATGATAACACCCATCAATATGGTCTTCTTCCTGCCTATCTTAGAGGCCACAATACCAGATGGGACAAAGAATACGATTGCTCCAGCTGTGGCAACTAGCAGGCAAAATGACGCATCACCTAAAGCCATATTCCACATCCTGACAGCATAAGTAGTAAACCATGTCTCCATACCATTGTAGGCAATGAACCACAGGGATACTGATATTAATAAGAAAACTAATGAGCGCTTAACATCTGCTGGCAATACTTCCTTACCACTCTCATCCTCAGTAGTGAGACTCTCCTCTGGATGAAGCAACTCATAATTCTCCACCTGCTTATTAAGAGCGATCTCATCTACAGTAATCATTACTATGCATAGAGATATAAGCATAATAAGTGCCACAATTATGAAAGCCATCATGTAATTGACATGCTCTAGCCCCTCTGTCTTAGACATAGGGTAGAGTATCTTAGCCACTGCAAGGAATATGATTCCTCCTATAGCTCCCATTAAGTTGATGATGGCATTAGCCCTGGAACGAAATGGCTTGATAGTACAGTCAGCCATGAGAGCCACAGCAGGGCTCCTGTATGTACCCATAGCCACGAGAAGTGCTCCTAATATACCTATGAATAGTACTTCCTTGCCAAGAGTAGGATTAGCGAAGTAGCTGTTATCAATGATTGGAAGCATAAGCATCAGAATAACTGCTGCAATGGTTCCAAACAGGATGAATGGCTTCCTCTTACCTATCTTAGTGTGACACTTGTCAGAAAGAGCGCCAAAGAATGGTAGCAAGAATAGTGCAAGCACATTATCCATAGCCATAATCACACCAGACACCGTCTCATCCATGTGGAAAGTGCCAGTGAGAACCAGCGGAATAAGTGCATTGTACATCTGCCAAAAAGCACAGATAGAAAGAAATGCAAAACCCATCTGCACTGTCTTAGAAATATTAAGCTTCATAAAATTAGTCCCCCCAATTAGTTAACTATGACTGATATGCAATCATCTGCTCAGCATGTGCAGCAACTACATCATCTACAGCCTTAATCCTTCCCTTAATAGCGAACTCAATCTGGCTAACCTCATGAGCGATTGGATTGAGCTCCTTATATATAGCTTCCATATGAGGCTTCATCTCCTCTGGTGTAAGCTCCTTATTAAAGCCTAGGAGTAAAAGATAACGAACGATCTTAGTATCTTCTTCCACCTTAACAAGGAAACCAATTGAATCAATAATATCCTGGCTGCTTCCATAATCTGCAAGCTTAGCACGGATAGCCTTCGTCTCCTCAGTCTCTCTAGGTACGCCTAGTGCTATCTTCTTGCCTGCTGGGACCTTCTCCTCATGGATATTAGCTCCATCCTCCTTAGGGCCGAACTCGGCCTTGTATCCAGGAGTGTTGACAATGGTATCCAGATAAGGGATTGGAAGTGTGCAAGGTACTGAGTTAAATGGATTAACCACGATACCATTGTATACATTGCCCCTCTTAAGCATTGCATAGATATCCTTGAATGCAAGGATCTGTGTATGAATCTTCTGGCCGTCCTTCATGAGGCCCTGCCACTTGCGAAGTGATACCCAGTCAGTGAATAGAGGAAATACCATGCTGTCCTTATCATCAGGTGTGCCTGTGAGCTTAACCTGTGACTTAAGCATATAGAAGCCTATCTTAGTGTCCTTCTTAATAGTGGCTACACCATTCTCATTAAGCTCTGGATTGATATCCATCTTAATAGGAGTGATGAAGTGAGCGTGGCTAAGCCAGTATGCTAAAGAACCATGGAATGCATTATCCTTACCATACTTAACTAAACCATTAATAATTCCTTCAAGTGCTGGATTCTCCACAGAGACCTTAGGATCTACCTGCTCCTGGGGCTTGATATTAGTAATGATACTGAACTTCTTGATCTGAACATCATCAGGACAATTAAGCTGAAGTGAAACTGCTGTATCCTCAGCCTCGTCCACTATAACTGAGCGCTCCTCCTGCTGAGCCTCGACAGCCTGAATCTCACACTCTACTGGTGGCGTAGCAATCTGGCAGACATATACATGGTCTCCCTTCTTAAGCTTGCCTGCTAGACTACCTGAGACTATACTTCCATTGCCATCAAGCATGGATGTAACACCCTCTACTATTACAGAAAAGCGTCTGCTATCGTCAATTTTATCTGTTACATCTGAATCCTCGATATTGAGAGTCTCTGATGTATTCTCTTCTACCTTAGATACCTTTTTCTTCTTGTCAAATAAACCCATAACAAATTCTCCTTAAATCTACGTGTCGTCCAAGGGACGCTTTCTATATTATAATCGAAACCACCATAAAAAAAAACCTCCCACACCTATGTGTGGAAGGTATTATCAATCTAATTATTGATCATCTGCAAAATTACTTGTGATATTATATCTGCCGCTCTCAGCGTAGTAAGATAATGAATCATCCATGACTGTCCTGCACTCCTCATATGACTCGTAACCATAGTAACGGAAGCTATCACCGAATGTGCTCTCATATGTTAATGAGTCATAAACTGGAGCATATACATATGAAGCTGCGCACTTGCCATCCTCATTGATAGATACATCAGAAGCCTCTACATATGAATAATATGTAATAGAATCTGTATCTCCATCATCGCCAGTTAAATCAACTGTACACTCAAATAATAAGTATACATAGTTACCACCTGTAGCATCGTCCATAGTCATTACATATGCGCCCTTGTAAGCAGCATTGTTCCATGTCTCCTTGTCAGAGAGATTAGCATCATCCTCTAACTCAGTAGCACAATCAGCAATTACATCAGCAAGGCCGTCCTCTGTAAGCTCATCAGCAGTTGCAACATACTTACCAAGACCCTCAACTGTGTACTCCTTCTCCTTAGCAGAAGCAATCATACCATACTCAGAAGCTGTGTACTCATTGAGATCTTCCTCATCATAGTAAGGAGCGAATGTAACTGTTACTGTATCGCCCTCTGATAAGTTGTAAGATGGATCGGTTGAAAATGAGAAATCATCATAGATATCATCCTCGCTGGTAACCTCTACATTGGCCTCACCAGAACCATCAATACCTGTAAATGTAACTGTAACAGCCTCGAATGGATCGAATGTCTTAACTTCCTCAAGATCCTCTACCTTATGCTTAGAATCCTCTGCCTTAATAGTAACGCCGAACTTCTTCTTGATTGACTTAGTCTTAACCTTCCAAGAAACAGTTACCTCATCACCATTAGAAAGCTCTGTTGAAGGATCAACCTCATACCTGATCTTACCACTGAGCTCATCCTGCATGTAGTCACCCTCTGTATAGTAGAAGCCGAAATCATCATCCTTCTCAAGCTTCTTCTTATCCTTGAAGTTAGCCTTCTCGTATAAGTCTTCCCAGAAAGTCTCATCAAGCTCTACTGTAGCTGTACCCATGGTATCATAACCATCGAATTCAACAGTAATATAATCATTAACATTAATAGTGTGACTAGCCTTGTATAAGAAGACACCCCCTACGATTGCTGCTACGATAACTACTGCAATAATTATCCAAGCAATAACAGGAACCTTCTTAATTCTCTCACCAAGACTAATCTTAGGAGCTGCTGGAGCTGCTCCCTGCTCTGGAGTAAATCCAGGAGCTACCTCTGGTGCGCTCTGTTTCGCACCGCAATTAGTACAGAATACTGCACCATCCTCTAACTGAGTTCCACAATTCTCACAAAACATTATAATCTCCTCTAATTACCATAAGCTAGACAAAGCGTTTGAAAACATTTCCTCAACTAAGTCCATAATCTTGTTATATCCGATTGCAACACATACAAGTGTAATGATAGTTGTTGCAATGAAAAATACGTTCATAGCCTTAACAACTGAATTCTTGATAACAGTTCTGAATGCAAGGAATGAGTATACTGCGTCAACAACAATCCATACTAAAAGAACTGTAAATGCACCAACAACAAATGACATCTTAGAGAAAATGAATACTAAGATAATTGCTATTGTGCCAGCAATAGTAGTTGCACTGAATAATCCGAATGCGTTATTGAAGCTGCCCTCTGTATCCTTAACTAAGAATGCTGCAAAAGCAAATACTGCCTTGATTGCAACAAGAGCTACTGCCAAAGCAAGACCTACTAAGAATGGTGAATCAACACCCTCAAATAATAGGCCAAAGAAAAGGAATGCAACAATTGCATAGATTCCAAGGAACACATACTGTGCTACCTGAGATGTGGATGCATATACCTTTCCAAATAATTCTACTGGAGATGTAAAGAACTTCTTAAGTACATCAACCATTTCTGCCCCAACATTAGATGCTACTGCCTTAACCTGATCAGCCTGTACTGACTGAACCTGTGGCTGTGGGTTAGCTGCTGCGGCTCTAGCTGCCTGAGCTCCCTCACAGTTACACTGCTGACCATCTTCAATCTGTGATCCGCAATACTTACAAAAAGCCATTTTAATGTCCTCCCTTTTGTTAAAAATTCTACGAGTTTTATTTTCCCAAATATTCGTTTTAAAATCAATATTTATAACTATTTTCCATAAAATAACCAAATAATTTAAAATTTTTTAATTTAAATTATATTAATATTGCTTAATATATTGCTTATAAATCCACAAAAAGCTAGAATAGAGAAAGACAAAAAACCTATTTAATTTATTAAAAAAGGGAGGTTTATATGAGTAAAAAGAACGGTTTCATTTCAGAATTCAAGGAATTTATTCTTCGTGGCAATGTCATGGATATGGCAGTCGGTGTTATCGTAGGCGGTGCTTTTACAGCTATCGTAACTTCACTTAACGAGGATATCCTCTCACCTATCTTAGGAATCTTTGGCGGTACTGATTTCTCAGAGCTTAAGGTTACACTTGGCAGTGGTGAGGCTGCACCAGTTCTTACCTATGGTAATTTCATCACAGCTATTATCAACTTCTTAATTACAGCATTAGTTATCTTTTGCATTATCAAGGGCATCAACAAGGCCAGCAATAAAGCTGCTGCTCTCCTTAAGAAGAAGGAGGCTGAAGAGGAAGCTGCTGCACCTACAGAGAAGGAATGTCCTTACTGCTTCAGCAAGATCAATATCAATGCAACTCGTTGCCCACACTGTACTTCAGAATTATAATTGCATTATTAAAGGGACTATCACTTAGTGATAGCCCCTTATTTTAATTGTTTTCCCACTGCATTCCCTTAGCATAAGCTGATTCTAGTATATCATCTAACGGCATAGGCTTGGAGAAATAATAACCCTGAGCCATATCACAGCCAATCTCCTTAAGGAACATATACTGTTCCTCAGTCTCCACTCCTTCAGTAAGGGATAATACCTCAAGCTCCTTAGCCGCCTCTACTATGAGTCCCATAAGAGTCTTAGTCTTAGGTATTTCCTTCAGAGTCTTAAGGAAAACCATATCAAGCTTGAGAACATCGAATAGATAATCCGTAAGAGTAGTAAGTGATGAGTATCCACTACCGAAATCATCTATCCATATCTCATATCCTGCATCCCTGATACGCGCTACTGAGTCCTTAAGCAAACCGTTGTTATCAGCGAAAGCACTCTCAGTAATCTCAACATCTATCATCTCCCTAGGCACATCATATATCTCACAGAAGTCAGATAATAGTTTAAATACATCACATACCTCGAAATCCAGCCTAGATATGTTAATTGAAATAGGAACAAGAGCTTCACCCTGGTCGGCCAATCTCCTGTAGTCCTGGCATACCTTTTTAACCACGTACTCATCCACCAGATGAATGAGATGGAAATGCTCTAAAGTCTCTATGAAGTAGGATGGTTGCAGCATACCTGCCACTGGGTCATCCCATCTAACTAAAGCCTCATAGCCACATATCTCATCTGTGGCCACCCTGATAATAGGCTGATAATATACCCTGATATAGTCATTGGCAATAGCCTCATCTATATTGTCTACTACGAATTGCTGCTGTCTGAGCTTCTCTCTAATAATATCATCATATACACAGTAATTCACATCGTGGCGACTCTTAATACTGTTGCAGGCTAGTCTGGCATGATCACAGGCTAAGCTCACCTCAGCCCTCTTGTCATCCATGAAATATATGCCCGCCTTAATCTTAACCTTCTTAATGACATCCTTTGAAAGAAGCAACTGGCGATACACCTCTTCCACACTCTCGATTACTTCCTTCTCCGGAAGGGTGGAGAAAAGTACGAAATGATCGTCAGAGAATCTAGCCACTGTAGCTCCGTAGAATATATCCTTGATGGTGTGGCCAATCTCGCATAATAGCTCGTCACCTTTTGCAAAACCGTATCGCTCATTAAATAGCTTGAAGTTAGGCACATCGAAGTGAACGAAGGCCACACTCTGCCTGTTAATCTCAGGAGTGGACAGTAAGCTCTGTACCTTACTATAGAAGCTAACCATGGATAGAAGTCCAGTAAGCTCGTCATTATCTCCACTTAACATAAGCTGCTCAATATTGGCATAAGGGCTGCTATTAGCATTGAGATATTCATTCCTATCTACATCCACTATGAATACATAATAGAAGCTCTTGCCATTAGTCCAATGAAGCAGATGACCGAAATCCTCGATATATTTCACAGTGCCATCCTTAGCAACTATCCTATATCTAACATAGTCATGACGCTTAGCCGCATAGATAGTCTGCGCCTCAATCTGATTCTCAATCTTGATTAAGTCGTCAGGATGCACCATACCGCGGAAGTTGCCTCCCACATGTTCCATGAAGTCCTGGAAATCATCGCAGCCAAAGAGCTTAACAACATTGTCTTCAGCAAAGATTATCTCCTCGTCCTCTTCTGCGTTGTATATGAAAAAGCCACCTGGCAAGCCCCTAGGTATTTTCCCATTCATCAATGTGTCGTAATATTGTTCGCTCATACCTACCCCCGTATTCCAAAATATTTCAGAATATTCACACTATTATAGTAATTTTACTATAGAATCATGTTTAAAACAAGAAACATAGTAAATAATGATACTTCTCATTATTGTTTCTTTATACTCATAGAGTATAATGTGTAAAGCACGTTGCTATTAAGCAATCAGATATTTATAGAGGTATATATATGAAGTACTTAAAACAATTTCTAATTATCCTAGCTGTATCTCTCCTAGGTGAAATTCTTAAGGCAACCTTACCGTTACCAATACCTGCCAGTATCTATGGCATGGTTTTTATGTTTATCTTCCTACTAACTGGTATTATTAAGTTAGACCAGGTTAGAGAAGCTGGCAAATTCATGATTGAGATTATGCCAGTAATGTTCATTCCTGCTGGAGTGGGCCTCATGACCTCATGGAAGGTTCTTGAGCCTGTGCTCATCCCCGTATCTGTTATTACAGTAATCACTATATTCACTGTAATGGCCGCCACCGGACTTATCTCCCAATGGATAATCCGCAAGGATAAAAAGGAGGTAATATAATGTCTACTTTTATGCAAAACAGCGCTTATGCTGGCGTTACCATCAGCCTGATTTCCTATGGAATAGGAGCTTGGCTTAAGAAGAAGACAGGACTGGGCTTCTTCAACCCTCTTTTGGTGTCTATCATTATTACTATCCTATTCTTGCTAGGTGCCAATATAGATTACGAGACCTACAATAAGGGCGCTCAGTATCTCACTTGGCTACTGACACCATCCACAGTATGTCTCGCCATCCCCCTCTATGAAGAGTGGGAGTTACTTAAGAAGAATTCCAAGGCAGTGGTACTGGGTATCACGGCTGGAGTCCTTACCAGTCTACTTACAGTATTCGTGTTAGCTAAGCTCATGGGTCTATCACATGCCAACTATGTAACACTTCTTCCTAAGTCCATCACCACCGCCATAGGCATGGGTGTGTCTGAGGAGCTCGGTGGTTACGTAACCATCACCGTGGCTGTAATCGTAATTACAGGAGTAGTCGGCAACATACTTGGCGAGATTATTCTTAAGATATTTAGGATACATGAGCCTATTTCAAAGGGATTAGCTCTTGGAACTGCAGCTCATGCCATCGGCACTGCCAAAGCCATCGAGCTAGGTGAGGTAGAGGGAGCCATGAGCTCACTATCAATCGCCGTAGCTGGTATCCTAACAGTTATTTTTGCATCAGTATTTGCATCATTTATATAGAAATTACAAAAGCAAGGTCACAGAATCCTGTGCCTTGCTTTTATTATGTCTATTAACTCTCGAAGGTAGTTGCCACCTTATCAAGCAAATCTCTAATATGAAGATGCTGTGGACATACTTGTTCGCACTTGCCACACTTAATACACTCTGAAGCCTTACTATGACCACCTTTAGTAAGTACAGTATCATAATAATAACCTGTATTCCAATTCTTAAATGCCTCATGTGCATTGAGAGATGAGAACATGTCTGGAATAAGGATATCCTTAGGACAGTGATTCTCCTCCACACAGTATCTGCAGCCTGTACATGGAATCAGATTAAGTCCCTTGAAGATACCTGTTACCTTAGCAACAGCCTCAAGCTCCTTCTCATTAAGAGGCTCGAAATCCTTCATGACACTGAGATTATCTTCCATCTGATCCATATTGCTCATACCTGAGAGCACCATGGTCATGCTAGGGAAGCTGGCTGCGAATCTGACAGCGTAGCTGGCATTACTCTTGTCACCTAAATCTCTAAATATCTGATCAGCCTCAGGTGGAAGCTTCACCAGACTACCGCCCTTAACTGGCTCCATAACTATAACTGGCTTTTTATGCTTCTCGCATACCTCATATACCTTACGGCTCTGTACTGATGAATCCTCGTAATCCACGTAATTGAACTGAATCTGAACCACCTCAATCTCAGGATGCTCAGTAAGAATCATATCAAGGACCTCAGCCTTGTCATGGAAGGATAAGCCTAGATGCTTAATCTTGCCTTCCTTCTTGAGCTCATATGCAGTCTCATAAGCCTGGCATGCCTTATACTTCTTATAGTTCTCTTTATTCTGTGCATGCATGAGATAGAAGTCGAAGTAATCTACTCCACACCACTTAAGCTGATTCTCGAAAAATGGACGAATATCCTCCTGCTTATTGAAGAAGGTGTCTGTGAGCTTATCTGTAAGTAAGAACTGGCTTCTGTCATAGCGAGCTGACAGGCAGTCTCTAATAGCTAACTCAGACTTGCCATTAATGTATCCGTGAGCTGTGTCGAAGTAGTTGAGTCCTGAATCAATAAACGAATCGATCATCTTATTGAACTCATCATAGTCTACTTCCTCTCCATTCATAGGCAATCTCATACAACCGAATCCAAAATTACCATGGATTTCAGGGAAAAACTTGTTATCTACCATGTGTTACCTCCCGTTATTAGTCTTCCTTTTACAAAAACATAATATCACTTGAAGTTAACTTTAGGTCAAGGATTAGTTACGCCAGTAATGCCTTGAGAGCAACTTCATCTAATATAATAACAGCACCTCTCTTAAGCTCTATAAGCCCCTCGCCTTGAAAGTACTTAAGCATCCTGGTAACAACCTCTCTGGCCGTACCTAGATGTGCTGCTATCTTCTCGTGGGTAATGGTAAGTTCTCTATTCTGTTCCAGATTGCATTCCTCCATTAGAAATGCCGCAATCCTCTTGTCCATGCTCTGCCACATAATCTGCTCTAATAGCCACATAACCTCTGAGAATCTAGAGGATAATAGCTCATTAGTATATTTGGATATGCTAAGGGAATTCTCCATTAGGTACTTATACTGGTGGGCTGGTATAACCCAATAATCCGTCTCTTTCTCCGCCTCTATAATCACATCGAAGCTGATGTCCTTCATAATACAGGCTGCCGAAAAAAGGCACACATCACCAGGGAGTACTCTATATAGCGTCACTTCCTTGCCATCCATAGATGTGACAAAAGCGCGGAGCTGTCCTGTATTAACCAGGATCAGCCCCTCGCATTCTTCATCAATATTGCGCACTCGACCTACACCCGTGTGCTTAAGCACAGAGTTAGCGGTCAAGCCTTGCTTTTCTTCTTCAGATAAATCCTCCCATATTGGGAAAAATTCACTAATCTCCATATAGCTCCCATCTGTTAGATGAAGAGGTTCACATTAGCATTCTCAGCATCTCCTAAGTATGATGCAACACCTGCGAATTCAACACCATCGATAAGCTCTTCCTTGCGAATGCCCATGACATCCATAGACATGGTACAAGCTACTATCTTGACACCATTGTCCATAGCGCTCTTGATTAACTCCTCAAGGGAAGACACATTCTTGTCCTTCATAACGGCCTTCATCATCTTAGTGCCCATGCCACCCATATTCATCTTAGAAAGGGTAAGCTTACCTGTACCTCTAGGCATCATTGCTCCGAACATCTTCTCTACTAAGCTTTTCTTTACCTTTACTTTATTTGATTTACGAAGGATATTCAATCCCCAGAAGGTGAAAAACATAGTAACTGGTCTGCCCATAGATGCTGCACCGTTGGCAATAATAAATGAAGCGAGAGCCTTATCAAAATCACCATCGAATACAATCATAGTCTTACCCTGTGGAAGGCTAGCTGATGTGGCAGCTGGAGTAGCTACCTGCGCTGTAGCCTTGCCCTTCTTGAGAGTAGCGATGTATGAGTTGCCCTCACGCTCCTCCTTAATAAAGGTATTGCCTGTGCGCTCGCACCAAGTCTTAACGTCACGGGTGAATCCCATATCTGTGGCAGATACTCTAAGGCATGCGCCATCCTCGAGCTCCTTCATCTTCTGATTAACCTTCATGATAGGTCCTGGGCACTGTAGTCCACTACAATCTACTGAGATAATCTCTGTAACCTTGATATCATCAGACTCTACCTGGTTACTGGGAGTACCTAGGCCCTCGTCCACTTTTACATCCTCAAGGCTCTCTAAATAAGCTCTGTATAAAGTAGCGCCACCGTCTAATACTGTAATATTGTCAAATCCACTTTGCATAAGGATACGTGCTACGTTGTAGGCTCTTACACCGATTGCACATGACACACATACTTCCTTATCCTTAGGAATCTCTCCTAAGCGATTACGAACCTGGCCGAATGGTACATGAATTGAGTTAGCAGGAGCCCATACCTCGCGCTCAATATCCTCTCTAACATCAAGGATAACCAGCTCACTTGGATTAGCCTGAGCTACTTCCATTACGTTCCTGAAAGATACGATGCCCTCACGAATATTCTCAGATACGAAACCTAACATATTGATAGGGTCCTTAGCTGATGCAAAAGGTGGTGCATATGCAAGCTCAAGCTCCTTAAGATCCCATGCCTTGGCACCGAATCTGATTGCAGTAGCAATTATATCTATTCTCTTGTCAGCACCCTTAGGTCCTACTACCTGAGCTCCTAAGATTGTTCCATCCATCTTATAGATAAGCTTGAGATATAGGATAGTTGCATCTGGATAATATCCTGCATGATCCTTCTGAACTATAGTAGCAGCCATGTAATCCTGGCCCTTTACCTGACCCTTAGCAATAAGAGCCTTCTCTGAAAGACCTACTGCTGCAGCTGTATAATCAAATACCTTGGCAACTGATGTACCCATGGTACCCTTGTAGCTAATTGATGTGTCGCCATTTCTCTTAGCAATGATAAGGTCTGCCACCATACGTCCCTGCTTGTTAGCTGGTCCAGCCAGAGGAATCATGGTGCGCTCCTTAGAGATGTAGTGATCTACCTCGATTACATCACCTACAGCCCAGATATCCTTAGCTGAAGTGTGCATCTGATTGTCAACTACGATACCGCCTCTAGCGTTAGTCTCGATCCCACAGTCCTTAGCAAGCTGGCTGTTAGGACGTACACCGATAGATAGGATTACAAGCTCTGCCTCTACCTGGCTACCATCTGCAAGTGTAACTGCCACGCCATTTGCTGTCTCCTTAAATGCGCTGACCGCCTGACCTAATCTAAGATCTACACCCTTCTGCTTCATATTGCCATGAAGAAGTGACGCCATCTCGAAATCAAGTGGAGCCATAACCTGGTTCTGACCCTCGATAAGAGTAACTTTGATACCTCTCTCATAGAGATTCTCAGCCATCTCAAGACCGATGAATCCGCCACCTACTACAACTGCTGTCTTAGGGTTCTCATTGTCTACGATTCCACGAATCTTGTCTGTGTCGTTAACAGTCCAAAGAGTATAGATACCCTTGCTCTTGATTCCCTCAATTGGAGGAACAAGTGGAGATGAACCTGTAGCAATTACCAGATCATCGTAACTTTCCTCGTAAGTCTCACCACTGCGCTTCTTAACAGTTACCTTATGCTCATCAGGATTGATAGCTGTAACCTCACTCTGAACTCTTACATCCACATTGAAGCGACTCTTCATCATCTCTGGAGTCTGAAGTAATAAGGCATCTCTATCCTTAATCACATCTCCAATGTAATATGGCAAACCACAGTTAGCGTATGAAATATAATCACCGCGCTCTAACACTACGATTTCCATAGTCTCGTCAAGTCTACGAAGTCTTGCTGCAGCTGAAGCTCCACCAGCAACGCCGCCAATAATAACTACTTTGCTCATTTCATCCTCCTATTTAAACAATTAATAAACATCAGTTGTTAAAAATTTCACTAAGTATGGTTGAATTATAGCAAGTAATAAAAAAAGAGTATGTGACAATGTCACATAACTCTTAATACAAATGATAACTATATAATACTATATAGATTCCTGTTTTTCATCAGAAAAACAGGAATCGTATCTGACCAACTTTTACATGTAATGGAAAAGTTGTCCTGCGAAGCAGGATTCTTGCGGGAGTTTTCATTATTTTCACGCAAGAAGTCATAGGTAGGAGGTAGCCATGACATTACAACAGGTATTATATGCACTTACAATAGAAGAGTATGGCTCTATGAACAAGGCCGCGGAGAAGCTATATATCGTTCAGCCCACCCTTACAAGCGCCATTCAGGAGCTTGAGAATGAAGTGGGAATCAAGATATTCATGCGTACTAATAAGGGTGTAATCGTCACCCCGGAGGGAGCGGAATTCTTAGATGATATCAGAGGGTTCTATCGCCAATACGATATAGTAATGCAGAAGTATAGGGGTGAGGGTACCTACAAGCGCAAGTTCGGTGTGTCCACTCAGCACTACACCTTTGCAGTCAGAGCCTTTATGGATATGGCCAAGCAGTACGATATGAATCAGTTCGATTTC
>JAILNO010000226.1 GCA_024691465.1 Pseudobutyrivibrio sp.
AATAAGATCCAGATTATCATGCTTCTTAACATAATTAGCGGCAGAGTACATACGAGAGTGGAACATCCACTGATCCATTACAATAAGTGGTCTTTCTACTTCGCCTAAGTCTGAGATTGAATCCTCTGTTAGGACAGCTATACCATAGCTATTAATAAGCTCTGGAATACCGTGATTAATCTCAGGATCTACGTGATAAGGTCTACCTGCAAGTACGATACCGTGCTTACCTGTCTCATCTAAGTACTTAAGTACTTCCTTGCCCTTAGCATACATATCATTGCGGAAGTGCTCCTGTTCAAGCCAAGCAGCATGAGCTGCAGCTTTTACTTCTGCTTCAGGTATATTGAACTCATCCTTAAATACTTTTTCGAGCTGCTCAGCGAGAATCTCCTCGCTAGTAAATGCCATAAATGGATTTAGGAAGCGCACTTTACCACTAGTAATCTCATCAACATTATTCTTAATATTCTCAGCATAAGAAGTTACGATAGGACAGTTGTAGTGATTATTAGAATCAGGGAATTCGTCTCTTTCGTATGGAATACATGGGTAATATATGAAGTCTACATTGCCTTCATTAATAAGCCACTGGATATGACCATGTGCCATCTTAGCTGGGTAACACTCTGATTCTGAAGGGATGGATTCAATTCCTAATTCATATACTTTACGATTAGAACGAGGAGATAAAACTACTCTGAATCCTAGCTCCTTAAAGAAAGTTGCCCAGAAAGGATAATTCTCATAGAGATTAAGAACTCTAGGAATACCAACTGTTCCTCTGGTTGCTTCCTCCTCATTAAGAGGCTCGTAATCAAATAATCTATTGTACTTGTACTCATATAGGTTAGGGATGTTTTCTTTGTTCTTTACACCGCCTGCTCCCTTTTCGCATCTGTTACCAGTAATGAAAGAACGACCGCCTGAGAATCTATTAATTGTAAGCAAGCAGTGGTTAACACAACCCTGGCAACGAGTGAGCTTGGTATCAAAGGTCAGGTCGTTGATCTCATCGATACCAAGAGTGGTAGTGGTTGGATTCTCTTCGTAGCGCTCCTTAGCAATGAGGGCACAACCGAAGGCTCCCATAATACCGGCAATATCAGGACGAACTACATTGACTCCAGCTACCTTCTCAAGAGAACGTAGGACAGCATCATTGTAGAAAGTACCACCCTGAACTACGATATTGTTACCTAACTCAGAAGCATCTGAGAGCTTAATAACCTTAAATAATGCATTCTTAATAACTGAGTAAGCGAGACCAGATGAAATATCAGCAACTGAAGCACCTTCCTTCTGGGCCTGCTTAACTTTAGAGTTCATGAATACAGTGCAGCGAGTTCCTAAGTCGATAGGATTAAGGGCAAACAATGCTTCCTCAGCAAAGTCCTGTACTGAGAAATCAAGTGATTTAGCAAATGTTTCAATAAATGAACCACATCCTGATGAACATGCTTCATTTAACTGAACGCTATCAACTACGCCATTCTTGATGCGGATACATTTCATATCCTGTCCACCTATATCTAAGATGCAATCCACCTTAGGGTTAAAGAATGCGGCAGCATAGTAGTGAGCAATTGTCTCTACCTCTCCATCGTCTAATTGAAGAGCTGCCTTAAGTAATGCCTCGCCGTAACCGGTAGAACATGAATGTACGATATGTGTATCCTCAGGCATAATAGAGTAGATCTCCTTAAGTGCCTTGAGTGATGTGGCAAGAGGGCTACCATTATTGCTTGAGTAGAATGAATATAGAAGTGTTCCATCATCGCCTACTACAGCAAGCTTAGTGGTAGTAGAACCAGCATCGATTCCTAAATATACATTGCCATGATAATTGGCCAGATCACCCTTCTTAACTTCTGCAAGAGCATGTCTGTCCTTGAAAGCTCTGAAGTCTTCTTCGGATTCAAACAATGGGTCTAATCTAGCTACTTCGAAGTCCATCTTGATTCCCTCAGATAATTTATCAATGAGTTCGTCCATTGGTGTGCAATTATCTTCTTTTGAGTTGAGGGCAGATCCGATTGCTGCAAATAGATGAGAATTATCTAGTAGGATAGAATGCTCTTCATCTAGCTTGAGTGTACGAATGAATGCTTCCCTTAATTGATCAAGGAAGTGGAGAGGACCTCCTAGGAATGCCACGTGACCTCTGATTGGCTTACCGCAAGCAAGACCTGATATAGTCTGGTTAACTACAGCCTGAAAAATAGACGCAGAAAGGTCTTCCTTAGAAGCCCCCTCATTGATAAGTGGCTGAATATCAGTTTTAGCAAACACACCACATCGAGCAGCGATTGGATATATAGCCTTGAAATCCTTGGCATATGTGTTAAGACCAGGTGCATCAGTCTGAAGAAGTGATGCCATCTGGTCAATAAAAGATCCTGTACCACCAGCACAGATACCATTCATTCTCTGCTCAACATTTCCATTTTCGAAATAGATAATCTTAGCATCCTCACCGCCTAGCTCGATAGCTACGTCGGTCTGTGGTGCATAGTGTGTAAGAGCAGTAGAAACAGCAATAACTTCCTGTACGAATTCCACACCTAAGTGTTTAGCAAGAGTTAATCCGCCGGAACCAGTAATCATTGGACGAACCTGAATTTTACCAAGGGCAGATTTTGCTTTTGTCAATAGATCAGTGAGTGTCTGCTGAATATTAGCAAAGTGTCTCTGATAATCAGAAAATAATAAAGTGTCATCGTTATCTAAAACGGCAATCTTAACTGTCGTAGAACCGATATCGATGCCTAATTTGAATGATTTGTTTTCCATAAATTAATTCTGTTCTTTCTTATTAATAATAATACTTGTGCAACATTTCGTATTATAAATGCAAAGGTTTAAATATACAATAAACAAAATCTTAAAAAAGTAGTTTACAAATTGAAAACCATGTTGTAAACTTTTTGAGTACAAAGGCGTACTTTTTTTATGAGGGCTCATACCCTCGTAAAAAAAAACGCCTTTTTTTTGTTTTTTAGGAGGTAATATGTCTAATTTTTCGGTAGATGATATTGTTGAGTTCGTTGAAGAAAATGACGTAAAATTCATACGTCTAGCCTTTTGCGACCTCTACGGTAATCAAAAAAATATTTCAATAATGCCACAGGAGTTGAGACACGCCTTCGAGGAAGGTGTGAATTTCGACTCCTTTCTTATTTTAGGCTATAGCGATACAGACAGTCAGGATTTATTCCTTAAGCCTGATCCAGATACATTGCATATTCTACCTTGGCGTCCACAGTCAGGTAGAGTTATCAGAATGTATTGTAATGTGGTGCTTTCTGATGGTACTCCATTTAAGTACGATTATCGTAATTTTCTCAAGGAGACACTTAAGGAGTGTGATGAGCTTGGCTTCAATACACGCATGGGACTTAAGTCTGAGTTCTATTTATTTAAGACGAATGATGATGGCAGACCTACATCAGAGCCATTTGATAATGGTGGCTATCTAGATGTTGCGCCAAATGATAAGGGAGAGAATATTCGTAGAGAGATCTGCCTTACACTTGAGGAGATGGGAATCAAGCCACAATCTTCTCATCATGAGAGAGGACCAGGCCAGAATGAGATAGACTTCATTGCTGCAGATGTGCTGACTACAGCTGACAATCTCGTTACATATAAGAATGTTGTTGAGAATATAGCTGCCAGAAACGGTGTCTATGCGTCATTTGATCCTAAGCCAATGGAAGATAAGCCTGGCAACGGCTTACATATCAAGATGGCCAACTATAAGGGCAATGTTAATCTTCAGAACGAGGATAAAGATTTCTCTGAAAGTTTTATGGCAGGTATACTTAACCGAATTAGAGACATTACTATATTTTTAAATTGCCGTAAGGATTCTTATGGCAGATTTGGACAGTCTGAAGCGCCTAAATATATAACATGGTCAGAGCAGAATAATTCTAGATTATTTAGAGTTCCAGAAGTAAATGGAAGGCGTGATCACTTTATTTTGAGGTCTCCAGACTCATGTATTAATCCATATTTAGCTAGTGCAATTATTATCCAAGCAGGTTTGGCAGGTGTGCGCAATAAGGAGAACCTTCCACCAGCGTTAGAGGTTAATTCTAGATTCTTAACAGAGGATAGATCATCATATTTAGAATGCCTTCCGCTATCTATTGAAGAGGCTATTGAATGTGCAGAGAGTAGTGATTTCATTCAGAATTCAAGCTTTGCAGAAATTGTTACTCGCTACATTAATACCATCAAGTCTTTTATTTAATGGAGATATTAGATGGAAAGGGCGTTAATAGTCTGCGATAACGAAAAAGGTACTGATTTTTACAAATCATTCCTCAAAGAGAACGGAATTATAGATATGGTTGTTACCGATAGTGGGCCGAAATCTAAAAGAGTAATTCAGGATTACGATTTCGATGTATGTATTATCAACGGACCTATCGGAGGGACTTCTGGAGAAGAACTGGCTATAGATATTGCTGAGAAGAATCTGTGTCAGGTAATTCTATTTGTAAAAGCCGAGTATCTTGAAGAAATTGCAGCTACAGTAGAGGATTATGGTGTCATTACTGTTTCTAAGCCAATCAATAGGCAATTGTTTTGGCAAGCTCTCAAATTAGCGAGGGTTGCTCAGCGTAGAATCAATATGGCGCAAAAAGAAAGTGCAAAGCTGGAAAAAAAGCTTGAGGATATGAAAATTATTTCCAGGGCTAAGTTGCTTTTGATTATTAATAGGGATATTACTGAGTCTGAAGCACATAAAATTATTGAAAAACAAGCAATGGATACTAGGTCTACCCGAGTGGATGTTGCAAAAGATATTATTAAGGAATATGAAGGAGAGTAAAATGACAAAGCATATTTTTGTTACTGGCGGTGTCGTATCAGGTTTAGGAAAAGGAATTACTGCTGCGTCTTTAGGACGTTTGCTTAAAATGAGAGGATATAAAGTAGCATCTCAGAAGTTAGATCCATATATGAATGTTGATCCAGGCACTATGAGTCCATATCAGCACGGCGAGGTATTTGTTACAGATGATGGCGCTGAGACAGATTTGGATCTTGGCCACTATGAGAGATTTATCGATGAGAGCCTTAATAAGTACTCTAATCTTACTTCTGGTAAGGTTTATTGGAATGTTCTTAATCGAGAGAGAAAGGGTGAATATCTCGGACAGACAGTTCAGGTTATTCCTCATATTACTGAAGAGATTAAGCGTTTTATATACATGGGCGCCGAGACATCTGATTGTGATGTACTTATCACCGAGATAGGCGGAACTACTGGAGACATTGAATCGCAGCCTTTCCTTGAGGCTATTCGTCAGGTTTCTCTTGAAAAGGGAAGAGAGAATTGCTTATTTATCCATGTTACATTAGTTCCATGGCTTTCAGGCTCTGAGGAGCACAAGTCTAAGCCAACTCAGCACTCTGTCAAGGAATTACAGTCTCTTGGAATTGCACCTAATATTATTGTTTGCCGTGTAGATCATCCACTGGAGCAGTCTATTAAGGACAAGATTTCATTATTCTGTAACGTAAAGAAGGACTGCGTAATCGAAAATGATACATTGGAATGCCTGTATGAGGCACCACTTATGATGCATAAGTATGGCTTAGATGATGTGGTTTGCAGAGAGTTAGGTCTTGAGAATAAGACTCCTAAGATTGACGAATGGGAGAAAATGGTGGAAAATATCAAGGGTCTCAAGAAGACTACCAAGATTGCCATCGTCGGTAAGTATGTTGCATTACATGATGCATATCTCTCTGTTAGAGAAGCTCTATTCCATGGCGGATATGCTAACAATGCTCATGTGGAAATTGAGTGGGTTGATTCTGAGATTATCACAAAAGACAATGTTAAAGACACTCTTTCAGGAGTAGATGGCATATTGGTTCCTGGTGGATTTGGCGATAGAGGTGTAGAGGGTAAAATTTATGCTTGCCAATATGCACGTGAAAATGATATACCTTATCTTGGTATATGTCTTGGTATGCAGGTGGCAGCCATAGAGTTTGCCCGTAATGTCTGCGGTATCGATGATGCCAATTCAAGAGAGTTTAATAGCAACGGTAAGAATTGCGTAATCGACCTTATGGAGGAACAGATGGCTGTTCTTAGAAAGGGCGGTACTATGAGACTTGGCGCATATCCATGTGCAGTTCGCAAGGATACCAAGCTATTTGAGGCCTATGGTTCAGAGAATATCTCTGAGAGACATAGACATAGATTTGAGTTTAATAATTCATACAGAGATCTTATGACAGAGAAGGGACTTACTATTTCAGGTACATCACCTAATGATGAGGTAGTTGAAGCTATTGAAGTGTTATCTAATAAGTTCCATGTTGGTGTGCAGTTCCATCCAGAATTCAAGAGTCGTCCTAACAAGCCACATCCACTTTTTGCCGCATTTATCAAGGCAAGTATAAAATAGTAGCTAAGAATAGCTCTATATAATGGCTGACGGATGTTTTGTTATATGTTATAATTTGGGTTCCAATTAAAATTAATATATAAGGAGAGAATTATGTTGGAAAAAAGATTTAAACTCAGCGAGAACAATACTTCTGTTAAAACAGAAATTATCGCTGGACTAACCACATTCATGACAATGGCTTATATCATTGCATTGAATCCAAATCTACTTACTAATTATGGTGAGGGTGGACAAGAACTTTGGAATGGTGTATTCCTAGCAACATGTATTTCATCAGCAGTTGCTATGTTTGTTATGGCATTCTTGGCTAACAAGCCATTCTGTCTTGCACCAGGTATGGGTCTTAACTCATTCATGGCTATTGTAATTGGTCAGCTTGTTGCAACTACTTCTATGGGATATGTTCAGTCTTTCCAGGCTATGCTTTGTGTTATCCTCATCGAAGGTATTGTATTCCTTATCCTTTCACTTCTTAATGTTCGTGAGAAGATAGTAGATGCTATTCCACTTGGTATTAGACTTGGTATTTCACCAGCAATTGGTCTTATGCTTCTTAACATTGGTTTTGGCTCTAATGTTTATATTGCTGATTCTAACTTCAATCAGTTCTTTGTTATGAAGGATTTCTTTGGAGCACTTACAGCATCATATGCTAAGGATACTATGACAGATGCTTATCCAGTTATGGTACTTTCAGCTATCACAATGTTTGTTGGTCTTTTTGTAATTGTTGTTCTTGCTTCCAAGGGAGTTAAGGGGGCAGTTATTATTGGTATGCTAGCAGCTTCAGTTGTTTACTGGGTATGCGACGCAGCAATACTTGGCAATAACCCATTTGCTTCTCTTGCTACAGCATCTTTTGTACCAGCATTTGGAGATATGGCTTCTACTACTTTATTTAAGTTTAATTTTGCAGGTCTTGCTGAAATGGGCTGGTTTACAGCAATCACACTTGTTATCACATTCTGCGTAATCGATATGTTCGATACAATTGGTACTCTTGTAGGTACTGCATCACGTGCTGGTATGGTTGATCGTGAGGGCAATATGCCTAACATGAAGGAAGCACTTCTTTCTGATTCTGTTGGTACAATCGTAGGTTCTTGCACAGGTACCTCTACAGTTACTACATTTATTGAGTCTGCTTCAGGTGTTGAGGCTGGTGGACGTACAGGTTTAACAGCTCTTACTTGTGGAATCGCATTTTTACTATGCATGTTCCTCGCTCCAGTTGCTGCCGTTATTCCAGCTGCTGCTACATCAGCAGCACTTATCTATGTTGGTGTACTCATGATGACAGGTCTTAAGAAGGTTAACTTCGATGATCTTTCAGTATGTGTTCCTGTAACAATCATGCTTATTGCAATGCCTATTTCGGGTTCTATTGGACATGGTATTGGTCTTGCTATGATTTCTTACACATTCATCAAAGTATTTACTGGTAAGGCAAAGGAAGTTTCAGCACTTACATATGTGATTTCACTTCTTTTCCTTGTTAAGTTCTTCTTAGCAGTATAATAATTGTTTATATTTGGATGCCCACTTGTGGGCATCCTTTTTTTATTTCATTTGTTAATAATCATCCTTAGATGTACATATTTATACCCATACTCAAGTATTATTATCTATTCATACAAATGAAGGAGGTAATTGATATGAATAGAAGAGGTCTTGACAGGGATATGATTATTTCATTAGGAGTACTTTCATTAATCACATCTATTAGTATTATATTTTTTGCGTTGTTCCTTTTGGACATTAATATTTCACTTTCGAATATAGGGTTGATTTCGGCTTCATTTTCCACTATGGCAGGGGCTATATGGCTTGTTTTACTTTGTAGAAATTGTTGACTATATATATGCGTTTACCTATAATTAAATTATCTATATATAGTGTGTTTTTGTGCCTTAAATCTACTTATTGTATTTTATTTAGGTGTTACACATTGTTTAAGGAAGGTAATTAATTATGAATAAATTGTTTAAAAGATGTCTTAATTTAGCCTTAGTTATTACTATGGCTCTTGCTTTTAATTTGGTGGTTTTTGCTCAGGGAACTACCTCCATATCGGTTTCCAAGAATTCCGCTGCGGTGGGTGATACGATTACAGTGTCGGTATCAGGGACAGAGAGTGGTACTATCACTGTTAAGTACACTGCTAGTATGCTTTCATTATCTAGTTGTACAGTTTCTGGATATACTAGCGAGGGTAATGCAGTTTCCTTTTCTGGTAAGGAAGGAGATATAGTTTTTACTGCGGCATCTGAAGGTACTGCATCGATTATAGTTTCATCATCAGCTAATTCAGGAAGTAGTACTACACTTACAATTGGCGGCTCATCATCTGCTGCTTCTACAGAGGAGACTACTACAGTAGAAGAGCCAGCTGAGACTACAGAGACTTCTGAAGCAACTGAAGAGCCAGCTGAGACTACAGAGACCACAGAGTCAACAGCTGTTGATACTGCTAGTGCTGCCGGAGCAGTAGGCACTCTTAATTCAGATGGTGGATTTGATATTAATGGTGTTTCTTATGTAGTATCTGAGAGATACTCATCTTCTGAGGTACCATCAGGATTCTCTAAGGCTACTATTACAATTGGTTCAAGCACATACAGCGAGCCTACTAATGGTTCGATTACACTTTTATATTTGAAGCCAGCCGACAATACTTCTGGTTCTGGTGTATTTTATCTCTATGATGAAGCATCAGGCACGGTATCGCAGTTCTTAATGGTTGGTTCTTCAGATGACTATGTTATAGTTTCTGCTAGTGATTCTGCACCAGGTACAGGCTTTACTGCTACATCTGTAGAGGTAACAGGAGGTACTGCTAGTGCGTATACTATTGATGGTACTGAGTACTTCTATTTATATGGAACTAACAAGGATGGAGTTTCAGGATGGTTTGTCTATGATAAGACCTATGGCACTATATCCAGATTTGATTCAAGTGTTTTATCTCTTGTAAGTACTGATACAACTGAGACAGAGGCTACTGATGATACAGCTGCTTCTAATGACAATAGTCTATATGTTGAGAAACTTAATCTTTACCGCAAGATTATTATGGGGCTTATAGTCCTTTGTGTTATCCTTTTATTCATAATTATTAATAAGGCAATTAGAGGCCATGGCGAGGATGATGATTTTGATGGTGATGTATTTGCTAAGGCACCTGTTAAATCATCCAAGAAGCTTCCTCGTTCAATAGTCTTTGGTAGCAGGGGTCGTCGTGATGATGACATCTTTGGAGATGATGACGATTCTGATGACGATTATGAGGAAGATGACGAAGATGATTTCGAAGAGTACGACGATGATGAGTATGATGAAGATGATGATCTAGATGATGAGGAAGATTATTCTAAGTCAAGATATGAGTCTGAGTCATATGAAGCTCGTAGGGCATCTAGTTTAAATATGATGGATTTAAATGATCTATAAAGGAGCGGAAGAGTATGGAATATTCTAAGCAGGCTAAGCGTGCAATTAATGGAGCATCTAAGCTTTCCAAGTCATTGCAGCATAGCTACGTTGGTACGGAGCATCTTCTTATTTCTATAATTGACCAAGAGAATTCTTTAGCAGCTAAGGTTCTTACTTCTAATGGCGTGGATAAGAAGGCTCTTCTTAAGCTTGTGGAAGAGCTTATTTCTCCAGGTGGCGAGATAGCTATTCAGGAGCGTGATGGATATACACCTAAGATGGAACAGCTCTTACAGCATGCTGAAGATGAGGCTGACAAGTGTGGTTCTAAGACTATTGGAACGGAGCACTTATTGCTTGCTATGATTCGCATGCAAGATTGTTCAGGAGCTAGACTTCTTAATTCTTTGGATATTAATCCTCATAAGCTCTTTTCTGAGCTAGTTGCAGGTATGGGAGCTGAGGGAGTTGTCTATAAGGAAGAGATGCAGGCTATTAATAGTGGCCGTAAGCGCAATGAGACTTCTTATTTGGAACAGTTTTCTAGAGATTTGACTGAACTCGCAGAGGAAGGTGAGCTAGATCCTATAGTTGGGCGTGATTCTGAGATTCAGAGAGTTATACAGATTCTTTCTAGACGTGGTAAGAACAACCCATGTCTTATTGGCGAACCAGGTGTTGGTAAGACAGCCATAGTTGAAGGTTTGGCACAGCGTATTGTTGAGGGCAATGTTCCTGAGTCTGTTATGGACTTAAGGGTATTATCTCTTGATTTGTCAGGTATGGTTGCTGGCTCTAAGTATCGTGGTGAGTTTGAGGAGCGCATTAAGAAGGTTATTGCTGAAGTTATCGAAGAGGGCAATATTCTATTATTTATTGATGAGATACATACTTTAATAGGTGCAGGTGGTGCAGAGGGCGCTATAGATGCCTCCAATATACTTAAGCCTGCCATGGCTAGAGGCGAGATTCAGATATTAGGTGCTACCACTATCAGTGAGTATCGCAAGTATGTTGAGAAAGATGCTGCATTAGAGAGGCGTTTTCAGCCTGTTATTATTGAGGAACCTACGAGCGAGGAGACTGTCCAGATTTTAAAGGGCGTCCGCCAGCTATATGAAGAGCATCACGGCATAGTTATACCTGATGATGCTATAGAGGCATGCGTTAATTTGTCAGAGAGATATATTGCAGATAGATTCTTACCTGATAAAGCAATTGATTTAATGGATGAGGCGGCTGCTGCTGTCAAGCTGAATACTACAGCTAAGATAACTAAGGATAATACTTTAGATACCAGGATTTCTGAATTAGCTGATGATATGGAAGCGGCTATTATTGCTGGAGATATTGCTCTTGCAAGTTCTATTAAGAAAGAGAAGGATGAGTTACTTCTTAAGAAAGAGGCAGAGCAGAAGAAGCTTCGAAGGAGGGCTAAGTCTAAGCCTACAGTTCTAACCGAGAATGATGTAGCTTCTGTTGTCGCTCTTTGGACTAAGATACCTGTTGCCAAGTTAACAGAGCAAGAGTCTGTTAGACTTAGGAAGATAGAGAGTATTCTTCACAAGAGAGTTGTTGGTCAGGAAGAGGCTGTTTCTGCAGTCGCAAGAGCAGTTAGAAGAGGAAGAGTGGGCCTTAAGGAAAAGGGAAGGCCAATTGGTTCGTTCTTATTCTTAGGACCAACAGGTGTTGGTAAGACTGAGATTTCTAAAGCGCTTGCAGAAGCAGTGTTTGGAAATGAATCGTCTATGATAAGGGTTGATATGAGTGAGTATATGGAGAAGCACTCAGTATCTAAGATGATTGGTTCGCCTCCAGGATATGTGGGATATGAAGAGGGCGGTCAGTTATCTGAGAAGGTTAGACGCAATCCTTATTCAGTTATTTTGTTTGATGAGATTGAGAAGGCACATCCAGATGTATTTAATGTGTTACTTCAGATACTTGATGACGGCCATGTGACAGATTCTCAGGGTCGTAAGGTTGATTTTAAGAATACCATTATTATTATGACAAGTAATGCAGGCGCGCAGGCCATTATTGAGCCTAAGAAGCTTGGCTTTGCATCTAAGGAAGATGCTAGTAAGGATTATGAGTTCATGAAGAATGGTGTAATGGAAGAAGTTAAGCGTATATTTAAGCCAGAGTTTTTAAATCGTATTGATGAGACTATTGTATTTAGAGCTCTCACAAAGGATGATATGAAAGAGATTGCAGGACTTCAGGTCAAGCAATTTATCAATCGTTGTAAAGAACAGATGGATATCACTGTTGCTATTCCTGCTAGTGTTAAGACTTGGATTGTTGATAAGGCATTTGATCCTAAGTACGGTGCTAGACCTATTAGAAGGAAGATTCAGACGGCCCTTGAGGATGTTATGGCAGAGGATATTCTTGCAGGCAAGATTAAGTCTGGAGATAAGGTTAAGGCTAAGATCAAAAAGGATGAGGTCCTTTTTGAAAAAAGCTGATTATCTTATTAAGTCTTGTTGTTAAAAAAGGCGTCCTTTGTTATAATCGGGATAAGATATTCTGCATATATGCAGAGACTACAGGAGGAATAGAAATGGCTGTGATTAGTGAGTTGATTCGCAGTGAAGCAGATGGAAGTATTAGCTTCGGGGATTACACATTGGCTAGCAAGAAGAAGCTTGAGGATTTCAAGCATGATGGGGACTTATTCAAGGTTAAGACTTTTTCAGACATTACTAAGCTTGAGCGTAATGGCATGTTTGTATATGAGTCGGTGCCTGGCACAGCAGTTGAGAATTTTAAGTGCACATCAGATCTAGTTACTTTTACCGTAGAGGGCCAGGAAGATGCGATGGTTACATTGGAGCTTGAGCCTGAGACTGATTATGATATTACGGTTAATGGAGCTAGTTCGGGTCAGATGAAGACTAATCTCGGAGGTAAGCTTAATCTTTCAGTTGAGCTTGATCCAGGACAGGCAGTTGCAGTTCAGGTTAAGAGAATTTAATAGGCATATATAATAACGACTAAATCTTCCCACTTACTGTGGGAAGATTTTTTGTATAGAATGGAGACTAAATGGCAAATAAAAAGGTATCAGTGTTTTTCTGTCAAGAGTGTGGAAATGAGACATCTAAATGGGCTGGCAAGTGCCCTTCCTGTGGCGCTTGGAATTCATTGGTAGAGGAAGTAATAGATAAGAATACGGTTAAAGCAATAGCTAAGACTAGAATAGGTGAGGTTAAGACTACTAAGTTAATTGATGTTGCAGCATCCAATGAGCAGAGGATTAGTACTAATATAGAAGAATTTGATAGAGTTCTTGGTGGAGGTATAGTGCCTGGGTCTATGGTTCTGGTAGGTGGTGATCCGGGAATTGGTAAGTCTACACTATTACTACAGACTTGCCAGAAGTTATGTCACTCCGGAATTAATGTAATGTATGTATCAGGAGAGGAATCATTACAGCAGATTAAGATACGCGCAGACCGTCTTGGCCAGTTCAATGATAAGCTTGATTTATTATGCGAGACTAATCTAGATACTATTAAGCTTGTTATAGAAAAGGAGATGCCTACTGTACTGATTATCGATTCTATACAGACTATGTATAATGAATCAGTTGGCTCGGCTCCAGGATCTGTATCTCAAGTTAGAGAATCTACAAGTGTATTAATGGAGATTGCTAAGGGTAAAGGAATAGCAGTCTTTATTGTGGGACATGTAACTAAAGAGGGTACAGTGGCTGGACCTAGAGTGTTAGAGCATATGGTTGATACTGTTCTATACTTCGAAGGAGATAGACATGCCTCCTATCGTATATTAAGAGGAGTCAAGAATAGATTTGGCTCGACTAATGAGATAGGTGTATTTGAAATGCGAGATACAGGACTATCAGAGGTTAAGAATCCTTCTTCTGTTATGCTAGATGGCAGGCCAGAGAATGCAACGGGTTCTATAGTTACTTGTTCAATGGAAGGGACCAGGCCTATACTAGTGGAGATACAAGCTTTAGTTAGCAAGACTGCTTTTGAGATTCCTAGGCGTATGGCTACTGGCTGCGATTATAACAGGGTTAATCTACTTGTAGCAGTATTGGAGCGTATGCGAGATACTAAGGCTAATAGGGCATGTGGTATCTTCTTGGGTAGATCTGATATATATATTAATTTAGCTGGCGGTATACGAATTAATGAACCTGCTATCGACCTAGCTATAGCTTTATCCATATATTCTAGTGAGAAAGATATTACAGTTAGTGCTGATACAATAGTCTTTGGGGAGATAGGATTATCTGGAGAAGTTAGGTCTGTATCAATGGCTGAACAGAGAGTTAATGAAGCTAAAAAGCTCGGATTTAAGAGGGCTATTATACCTACATCTAATATGAATAGTGTAAGTGCTATTAAAGGAATAGATGTTGTGGGAGTGGCTAATATTAAGGAGGCTGTTGATGCATTAAGTAGGTGATTATAAAACGCTAAAAAGAGGATAGAAATGAATTGTAAAAATAATTGGTACAATTCGCACAATTACATTGGGTTTGCACAAATAGATTTACTTTTAAAAATCACGGAAAATCTGTTGACACCCCTCCATTTAGGTGATATTATAATCGAGCACTGAGGGAAACGAAGTGCTGAGAACAAAGAGGAATTGAATGAATTGAATAAATTTTTTCAACTACTCAAAAAGTTCAAAAAATAATTTAAAAAAGTTGTTGACAAAGCGCTTCAATCGTGATAATATAAACGAGTTGCTGCTGAGGGCAACAACAAAGAGAAGATTGATAACTGAACAGTGAAACAAACCTTGAATTAATACAAGTTATTTTAACATGTATCCTTGAAATTCATTTAAGTTTCTTAATGAAACGAAACCTTTATTAGTA
>JAILNO010000231.1 GCA_024691465.1 Pseudobutyrivibrio sp.
GAGGAGATCGGGGTTATTAACCGTAAGAATATGTATCAGGTAGATTGCAGTTGCTGTGATCATCATTGTGAGGATGATGACTGCGATGATGAGTGCATGGGTGATTGTGAGAAGTGCGAGAGCAGGGTAGTGATTACCTTAGATGACAATAGCCACATGGTTATAGAGCGTGGAGAGCTTCAGGATTTAGTCTATGAAGGTCTCAAGGCTACAGGTCGCATAGATGGCACTAAGAAAATCCTTAGACTAGGAATGTAATACAGTAGTGACATATTGAATAAATTTAGCTTCTGATGTATTATAATAGGGCTGTCAACATGGTTTGGCAGCCCTAAGTTTTTGTCTATTTTATTAGAAAGAGGAGAAATAAAATGACTCAGTCACGTACACACAACTGTAATGAACTCCGTCTTGCTGATGCTGGCAAGGAAGTTACATTAGTCGGTTGGTTTGAGAACATTCGTAAAGTGTCTAAGAATCTTGGATTCCTTATCCTTCGTGATTTCTATGGCACCACACAGATAGTTATTGAGACAGAGGATATGATGGCTATCATTGATTCTGTTAATAAGGAATCTACTATATCTGTTACAGGTACAGTTAGAGAGCGTTCATCTAAGAACACTGACTTACCTACAGGTGAGATTGAGGTAGTTCCTTCTGATATTAAGATTCTTGGCAAGTGTGATCATAATGAGCTTCCATTTGAGATTAATCGTTCTAAGGAAGCTGATGAGAATACTCGTCTTAAGTACCGTTATTTGGATTTACGTAATCCAGAGGTTAAGAGCAAGATAGTTCTTCGTAGCAAGATTGTTGCTGAGCTTAGAGCTGCTATGATTGCTCATGACTTTATGGAGATTACTACACCTATTCTTACATGCTCTTCACCTGAGGGAGCTCGTGATTACTTAGTTCCAGCTCGTAATCACCCTGGCAAGTTCTACGCACTTCCACAGGCACCACAGCAGTTCAAGCAGATTCTTATGGCATCTGGCTTCGATAGATATTTCCAGATAGCACCTTGCTTCCGTGATGAGGATGCTCGTGCTGATCGTTCACCAGGAGAGTTCTATCAGCTTGATATGGAGATGGCATTCGCATCTCAGGAGGATGTATTCGCAGTAGTTGAGGACGTGCTTCCTCCTATCTTTGCTAAGTACGGTGTATATAAGAGTGCATCTACTGCACCATTCGTACGTATTCCATATCTTGAGGCTATGGATAAGTACGGTTCTGATAAGCCAGATCTTCGTATTGACCTGGTTCTTCAGGATGCTACAGAGGTTATGGCTGATTGTGGATTCGGTCCATTTGAGGGCAATACAGTTAAGGCTATTGTCGTTGATAATATGACAGCTACTCGTAAGCAGATTGATGCTATGATAGCTGAGGTTGAGGTAGCTACAGCACAGAAGACATACTGGTTCAAGCTTGATGAGAATGGTGAGATCGTCGGAGGTATTGCTAAGTTCCTTCAGGAGCGCAAGCAGGCTGTTATCGATGCACTTTCACTTAAGCCAGGTGATTTCGTTGGTCTTGCTGCTGGCAACCTTCTTACAGCACAGAAGACAGCAGGTGTATTCCGTAAGCTTCTCGGCGCAGCAGCTGAGGGCCATATGAAGAAGGATACATATGAGTTCTGTTGGATAGTAGATTTCCCTATGTATGAGATAGGTGAGGAGTCAGGCGAGCTTGAGTTCTGCCACAACCCATTCTCTATGCCACAGGGCGGTATCGAGGCACTTCAGACTAAGGAGCCACTTGATATCTTAGCTTACCAGTACGACCTTGTATGTAATGGTGTAGAGCTTTCATCAGGTGCTATCCGTAACCACGATCCTGAGATTATGATTGAAGCATTTAAGCTCGTTGGTCTCGGTGAGGATGATGTTAAGGCTAAGTTCCCAGCCATGTACAATGCATTTACTTATGGTGCACCACCACACGGAGGAATTGCTCCAGGTGTTGACCGTATGATTATGCTTATTGCAGGAGAGGAATCAATCCGTGAGATTATTCCATTCCCTATGAATAAGAACGCACAGGATATTATGATGGATGCACCAGCAACTGTCGATCAGAAACAGCTTGATGATGTACATATCGCAATCGTAATGCCTAAGGAAGATTAATTTAAAGGACGGCTTATAAAGCCGTCCTTTATTTATGTAATGAAATTATAATGTGAAATCCACATGAGCTATAGTGGATGCCTGCCCTGTGCTTTCCTTTAGATAGATACCTGTCTTCCTAAGTATGCCATCCACATCGGAGCTATTATTCTTAAAAGAAAACTCAGTGTCAGCGTTGCGTAAGCATATTGCTCCCACATCAGCCTCCTTCAGGCTGAGGAGCTTGTCGGTTCCATCGTCATTTTTTACCCATACCTTAAGAGCATTGAATACAGAATCATTCTCATCTATCCAGCCATTCTTGTCCTCGTCGTACTCAGTCAGGTCCTTGAAGCCATCTCCAGAGGCTGTTCCAAATAATTCTGAACCATCGTTGATTATTCCGTCGTTATTCTTGTCTAGAGCCAGGAAGCCGCTACCTTTGCCCAGATACGATATCTCGTCATCTTTTCCATCCACATTCAAGTCGAAAGTAAACTTCTGATCGGAGATATGGGTAGCAGTAGTATCCAGATTAATCACAAGTGGATCTGTTATGTAGCGGGTATAGGTCTCTGAAGTAAGAGAGTTAATTTTCTCATTGAGACTTCTACCTAAGGTGACCTCCACATTAAATGTGAGATTCCTACCGTCGCTAGTATGGACTGTTCCCTGAGATAGGAAGCTGGTATTCTCGTACTCACTGTGATTGCCTTCCACTGCGGTTATTCGTTCCCAGACTTGCATAGAGCCACTTCTACCTGCAGATACAGATAGGTCGGAGGCGGTAATTACAGGCGCACGATTGCTGGATGAAGTAGGGACAGGTTCACCAGTATTGAGACATGGTTCCAAGTGATTGCCGAAATCTATGGTACTTAAGTTCTTGTATAAAGTACCATGAATCTTGCTATCTTCACCATTAAGGATTGCAAGCATTCTTTTTAGAAGGCTGATTTGGAAATCCTCAGGCAGATCCCAAGTCCCTTTGTTAGCAGCCTTTTGGCTCTCGGCCATCTGCTGGAGGGAGTTTAACAGATTCTCCTTCTGCTGCTCCTTTTTCTCGTCTTCTAGTTCTTCATTGTACTGGGAAATTGCTTCCATATAGGAAGACTCGTTGTGTTTAGATAGACTGACGATAATCCCGTAGGTGTGACCATTATCCGTGGGCCTATCTATCCTCGCCATCGCCGTGTAGGTGTGGGAGTAAGAATTGTGTGTAGATGCCATGTTGACATGGCTTGAATCAATCTTCATAGCGGACTCCTTTCCACAAATAAAGAGTTACAAAGTGCCAAACGCGAAGACCGCGCACTTCCATATGCCTAGTCTTCATAAGTGATTTCGGACAATAATAAATGATAATTAACAATAATCTGAAAATAAAACAAATATTTTTAGGAAAAATTAAATATATATTTACAATCCTGATTTATTATGCTAATGTACTAAAGTAAATGATGATTTAGTACATTAGCAGACTAAAGTAAATGAATTTATTTAAGGAGATTTTTATATGAAGAAGAAATTACTTGCAGCCATTTTAACAATGACTATGGGATTATCATTCGTGGCATGTGGTAGTCAGGAAGCAGCTGACACACAGGCTACAGATACAGCTGAGACTAGTGAGGCTACAGATACAGCAGCTGAGAGCGATGTGGATTACATCAAGGATAAGGGCACACTTATCGTTGGCATTACAGACTTCGCACCAATGGATTATAAGGACGACAATGGTGAGTGGATTGGTTACGATGCTGATCTTGCCAGAAAGGTAGCTGAGTCTCTTGGAGTTGAAGTAGAATTCGTTGAGATTGATTGGGATAACAAGATTCTTGAACTTCAGAACAAGTCAATTGATGTGGTTTGGAACGGTATGACACTTACACCTGAGGTTACTAACGCTATGGCATGCACCAATGCTTATCTTAATAATGCACAAGTGGTAGTTGTTAAGTCTGATATGGCAGATTCAATTGATTCTGTTGAGGCAGCTGCAGATCTTAGCTTCGCAGTAGAGTCTGGTTCAGCTGGTGAGGCAGCAGCTACAGATAGTGGTTTCAATTATGTGGCAGTTAAGTCTCAGTCAGATGCTGTTATGGAAGTATCAGCTGGCACTTCTGATGCATGTATTATCGACCTTCTTATGGCAGGCGCTATGGTAGGAGAGGGAACTAGCTACGAGGAGCTTACACACACTGTTGAGCTTACTACAGAGGAGTATGGTATCGGATGCCGCAAGGATTCTGACCTAGCTTCTTACATCAACGATCAGCTTAAGAGCATGTATGATGATGGCACTATGGAAGAGATTGCAGTTACATACGGTGTTCAGGACGCAATCGTTGCACAATAATTATTACTAAAGGTATCAATATGTTTACACAAGTTACATTATCATTATTAGAGGGTTTCTTAGGAACCCTCAAATTATTTTCTCTGACATTATTATTCGCTCTACCACTGGGACTGATTATTAGCTTCGGTTCCATGAGCAAGCGTATTGTTGTGAGGATGCCAATTAGATTCATTATATGGGTAGTTAGAGGCACGCCACTTATGTTGCAGCTTCTTATTATTTTCTATGGCCCAGGTATCTTTTTAGGAGTTAATCTGTGGGGTTCGGGGGACAGCGGCAGATTTACCGCAGCATTGGTAGCATTTGTATTCAATTATGCATGCTACTTCAGTGAGATATTCAGAGGTGGTATACAATCTATCCCTAAGGGTCAGTATGAGGCGGCAGCAGTTCTAGGTATGACCAGGAGACAGACTTTCTTTAAGATTGTTCTTCTGCAGGTGGTGAAGCGTATCGTTCCACCTATCTCTAATGAGGTAATTACATTGGTCAAGGATACTTCCCTTGCTAGAGTCATAGCCTTCTATGAGATTATTTGGGAGGGTGAGCGTTTCATTAAGAGTGCTGGTATTATATGGCCACTTTTCTATACTGGAGCATTCTACCTGTTATTCAGTGGCTTACTTACACTGCTCTTCGGTTATATCGAGAAGAGATTGGACTATTTCAAATAGACTGGATTTAGAGAGATTAATATGGCAATTTTAGAAGTTAACAATATTAAGAAGAAATTTGATAATGTAGAAATCCTTAAGGGCATTTCATTCAGTATGGAGAAGGGACAGACCCTTTCTATACTAGGTAGTTCTGGCTCTGGTAAGACTACACTTCTCAGATGCCTCAACTTCCTTGAGACACCTGATGAAGGCACCATTACAGTGGCAGATAAGCTATTATTCGATGGTTCAATCGGACATGAGAAAGGTACAGATCTAAGGGAGAAGCGACTCCACTTCGGAATGGTATTTCAGCAGTTTAATCTGTTCCCTCAATATACAGCTCTTGAGAATGTAATCTTAGCACCTAAGCTTCAGGCTACATCTAAGAAGGAGATTGATGCCATAATTTCAAATGGCAAGGATCTTTTGAATAAAATGGGACTATCTGATAGAATGGATAACTATCCACATCAGTTATCTGGCGGACAGCAGCAGAGAGTTGCTATCGCGAGAGCTCTGGCCCTATGTCCAGATATCTTATGTTTCGATGAGCCTACTTCGGCTCTTGATCCTGAACTTACAGGTGAGGTATTAAAGGTAATCAAGGAGCTTGCCAATCAGCATACTACCATGATTATCGTTACTCATGAGATAGGTTTTGCTAAGGATGTTTCTGATGAGATTATTTTTATGGATGATGGTGTAATTGCGGAAAAAGGTACGCCAGCCGAAGTTATTGATAATCCATCTAACGAACGTACTAGACAGTTCTTAGCTAACTATCTCAAATAACAATTATTTGATAGGAGAGAATTATGTCAACACTTGGTATCGTAATTGCGATAGTTGTGTACCTGGCAGCTCTACTCATAATGGGAGCTACCTTTGCCAAGGGTAACAACACCGTAGGAGATTATTACTTAGGAGGAAGGAAGCTGGGGCCTTTCGTAACAGCCATGAGTGCTGAGGCATCTGATATGTCTTCATGGTTGCTTATGGGATTGCCAGGTATTGCTTATGCCAGTGGTATATGCGATGTATTCTGGACAGCCTTAGGCCTTGGAATTGGAACTTACGTCAATTGGCTCTTAGTAGCTAAGAGACTTCGTAGGTATTCTGAGAAGAATAATTCACTTACCATTCCTGATTTCTTCGAGCACAGATTCAGAGATAAGAGCCACATACTTATGGTGGCTTCATCTGTTATTATTGTAGTATTTTTCGTGCCATATGTTGGCTCAGGCTTCGCAGCTTGTGGTAAGCTGTTCTCGTCTCTTTTTGGACTGGACTACACCATTGCGATGCTAGTATCGGCAGCTGTAATTATAGGTTACACAGCTACAGGTGGTTTCACTGCCGCATCAGTAACTGATTTCATTCAGTCTATCATTATGACTGTAGCTCTCATAGCTGTTGTATGTTTCGGATTGTCCGCTGTAGGAGGATTGGGAGTAGTTCAGGACTATTCACTTACTCTAGATGGATATATCAGCCTGCTGGGTACACATGATTTCGCAAGTAACAGTTATGTATCTTATGGCGGTATCATTACTATTATCTCAACTATGGCTTGGGGATTAGGATACTTCGGTATGCCACATATCCTGCTTAGATTCATGGCTATTGAGGATCCTGAGAAGATTAAGCTCAGTCGTCGTATTTCTACCGTATGGGTATTCATTGCAATGGGCGTGGCAATCTTCATAGGTGTCATGACCAGGACTATGGTTCACGCAGGGGTGCTTCCAGAGCTTGAGGATTCAGAGAGAGCTATCGTAATCATAGCTCAGACTCTTGCTGAGCATGGATTCCTGGCGTCACTTTTAGCTGGTGTCATATTAGCAGGTATATTAGCATGTACCATGTCCACCTGCGATTCGCAGATGCTTGCGGCATCCTCATCAGTCTCAGAGAATATCATTCATGAGACCTTTGGGGTGGAGCTATCAGAGCATATGCAGATGGTAATGGCTCGTATAGTTCTTATCGTAATTGCGGTAATCGGTGTAGTCATTGCACGTGATCCTAACAGTTCAGTATTTGGCATCGTATCTTTTGCCTGGGCTGGATTCGGAGCATCATTTGGACCAATTATGCTGCTTGCACTATTTTGGAAGCGTGCCAATAGATATGGCGCTATTGCAGGCATGATCGGTGGCGGAGTTATGATTTTCATCTGGAAATTCATAATCAAGCCTATAGGAGGAGTGTTTGGAATATATGAGCTTCTTCCTGGATTTATCTTTGCATTAGTTATCTGTGTGGTAGTCAGCTTACTTACACCAGCTCCAGATAAGGAGATAGTAGAGGAGTTCGAATCAATTTAATAATTAGTTACTTTTTACTAAGTAGTTAAGAGACAGTTCATATAGAGCTGTCTCTTTTAATTTGCATTAATGTGTCAAAATCAGTAGACTATTGAATAGTTATAAAAATAGGAGAAATTCAATGGTCAACTCAAACAATCGTAGAACACCTAACGCTAAGGCATTACTTCCTATAGCGTTGTTTTTGATTCTATATCTAGGAAACGGAATATACTTCCAGTACATCTCCCCAATTGAGGGGCAGATGGGATTCTATGTGGTATCGGTGGTACTTTCCTTTACTTTTGCACTAATACTTGCATTTGCTCAGAACAAATCTAAGTCCTTCGAGGAGAAGATTCATATATGTGCAGAGGGCATAGGAGATGACAATATAGTCACCATGCTGTTCATCTTCATACTGGCTGGAGCATTCAGTGGTGTGGCAGGCGAGGCTGGCGGAGCGTCATCTACTGCCAATCTGTTATTGAGCGTAATCCCGGGCAGGCTAGCAGTGCCTGGCTTATTCATAATTGCCTGTCTCATATCCATGGCCATGGGAACCAGCGTGGGAACCATATCTGTGCTGGCGCCTATTGCCTGTGCTGTGTCAGCCAATGGCAATCTAAGTCTGCCTCTATGTGTGGGAGTAGTAGTGGGGGGCGCTATGTTTGGAGACAATCTGTCTTTCATATCTGATACCACCATTGCAGCTACTAAGACACAGGGCATCAATATGAAGGACAAGTTCGATGCCAATATTAAGCTGGCACTGCCTTCGGCCATAATTACACTGGTGATTCTGGTTATATATGCCATCACCAGCGGTGGAGCATCCATAGGGACATTTGATTACAATATTATTCAGGCCATGCCTTATTTTATTGTCCTGTTACTTTCAGTCTTAAGTGTCAATGTATTCATAGTGCTCCTGCTGGGTAGCTTCATGTTTATTGTGGTGGGCATCCTGACAGGCTCACTGACTTATGTAACTGGCTTATCATCCATGGGCGACGGTATAGCAGGCATGTTTGAGACTATGATAGTAACTATTCTGGTGGCTTCAGTTGCAGCCCTTATCAGGGAGCATGGCGGATTCGAGGCCATACTTGCCATGATTCGAAGGAATGCAGGCACTAAGCGAGGAGGTATGCTTGGTATAGCTTTCCTTACCATGTTTATGGATGTGGCCACAGCTAACAATACAGTGGCTATAGTTATAGCGGCACCTATTGCTAAGCATATCAGCGAGGAGTATCATGTGGAGCCTAAGAAGACAGCGTCACTTCTCGACACTTGCTCATGCATTATGCAGGGAATTATTCCTTATGGAGCGCAGCTACTCGTGGCATCTAATATTGCAAAGATAGCCAGCTTCTCACTGATTCCATTTCTGATATATCCATTTGTACTTGCCATATTCGTAGGCATATCAATTATTAGGGAAAAGTAACTAAGAATTTTCAAGATAATAAAAGAGCCAGTTATAAGCAGTGCTTATAGCTGGCTCTAATTATTATCCTACTAGATCGCTGAGTTTCTTGCCGTAGAAGAAGTCCTTCTCTAACATGTAGAATTCTGTCCACATAGGAAGGGTCTTACAAATCTTTTCACGAGGACAATTGTAATTCTCGTCTGCAAGACATGCCACTGGAGAAAGGCTTCCTTCCATCAGCTCGATTATTTCACCGACGGAATATTTGTCAGGAGTACGGGTGAGCTGGTAGCCACCTCCCTTTCCACTGACGCCTTTTACGAAACCACCGTGTACCAGTTCTTTGACTATTATTTCCAGATATTTCTTGGAAATATCCTGTCTCTCGGCAATATCCTTAAGAGGAATATATTCTTCAGAATCCTGTTGCGCTAAATCAATCATTACTCTAAGTGCGTATCTACCTTTTGTACTAAACATATAATAATCCTCCTAAATACTAATAAAGCAAGGCTGAAAGCAGTTGTAATTATTACCATATTATACGCTAGGTAAATAGGTGTATTCAACTATTTTTCGCATATCGTACTTTTTTACCATCTGGTTATCAAGAGAATTGATAACTGTATATTATTATTATCAATTATTAAACCTATTGACTCAGTAGGTAGATAGGTTTAATATACCATACATGCAAGACATGTTAAGCAGGATTGGCATAGGAAAGGAGGAAAGCATGAAGAGTGTACTGTGTTTTGGGGATTCAAATACATACGGACTCAAGCCAGATGGAACGGGCAGGTATGAGAAGAGTGAGAGATGGACAGGTATTCTATCCGAAATGCTTAGACCTCACGACTATGAAGTGATAGAAGAGGGATTGGTTGGACGCACCACAGTATTTGAGGATAGCACCAGATTAGGAAGGAATGGTTCTAAGCTCCTTCCCATATTGCTTGAGAGCCATGGACCAGTTGACACGGTGGTTCTGATGCTTGGAACTAATGACTGCAAGACAGTTTACAATGCATCGGCAAAGCTCATAGCAAGAGGGACAGAAATACTTCTAAAGCAGATAAGAGCTAATAATAAGAATGCGAAGATTCTACTTCTATCGCCAATTACCTTAGGTGATTATGTTTGGAAGGATGAGTATGATCCGGAATTTGATGAACGGTCTGTAGTGACATCGAAAGAACTCAAGGCAGTATTAAAAAAACTTGCGGAGGAATTCGACTGTATGTTTTTGGCAGCATCTGATGTGGCGAAGCCATCAGAAATGGATCAGGAGCATATGGATATAGATAATCATAGGTTCCTTGCAAAAGCAGTATATAAAAAGGTAATAGCCTAGTGGTAGATTCTACTAATGGC
>JAILNO010000042.1 GCA_024691465.1 Pseudobutyrivibrio sp.
ACTATTGTTGGGAGAGTGCAAGGAAGCCGCAGGGCAGGTGATAGTGGCCGATGTGGGTATATATGCTAAGGATGAGAGTGGATACGCCAGATTACTTGATGATGAGATATTGAGCAAGGCACCCGTTAGGAGTGTCAGTGCAAATAAGGGTAGCTGCGGCAAGCTCCTTGTGATTGCTGGCAGCGAGAATATATATGGAGCCTGCTATCTGGCGGCTGAGGCAGCCCTTGTTGCTGGAGCGGGCCTTGTTAAGATATATACTCATGTGAACAATATACAGGCTATCAGGGAAGCACTCCCTGAGGCTATGTATCTGGGCTATGATTCGTTTAATCGAGATGAGCTACTAGAGCAGCTACAGTGGGCAGATACTGTTCTAATGGGACCAGGCCTTGGTATGTCTGAGACTGCTGAGGAGCTTGTGGTCACTACGCTAGAGCATTTCACCGGTCCTATGGTGATTGATGCAGATGGAATTAATCTAACGGCCAAGCATCTGGACCTGCTGAAAAAGTATACGAGTCCCGTAGTGCTTACTCCACATCTAAAGGAGATGGAGAGGCTTACCTCTACTAAGACTGCTGATATTAATTATGATATGGAAAGGGTGGCTAGTATTTTTGCCACCAGACATAAGTGTACTGTGATACTTAAGAACTTCACCACAGTGATTGCTAACGCATATACGATATCTTATTGCAATAGTGGCAATGAGGGGCTGGCGACACCAGGCTCAGGGGATGTGTTAGCTGGAATTACTGCGTCACTTCTTGCTCAAGGATGTGTTGCGGAGGATGCAGCCAGTATTGCGGCATATACCCATGGCTGTGCAGGTAGGAGAGCCTCTGAGAGAGTAGGGGTTAAATCAGTGTTGGCAAGAGACATAATAGAGGAATTAAGAATTAATAAAAATTAATAAAATCACTCAAAGCAATTGACAAAATAAATAAGGGGTAGTACATTACTACTATGAATGCTTGCAAATAGTGTATTTGTAATATATTAGGAGGATAGAATGGAGTATAAGGATAAAAACGGTCTTACAGAAGCGGAATTCTTAGCTCAGTATAATCCAGGTGATTATGCCAGACCATCGGTTACAGTTGATATGATGGTACTTGGACCTAAGAAGGACTATTCAGGCCTTAAGATTCTATTGATTAAGAGAGGTGCTCACCCATACATTAATTCATGGGCGTTACCAGGTGGATTCGTTCATGAGGATGAGTCTTGCTATGAGGCAGCAGCCAGAGAGCTTAAGGAGGAGACAGGTCTTAAGAATGTATTCCTAGAGCAGGTATACACATTCTCTAAGCCAGATCGTGACCCTAGAACCAGAGTTATCAGTGTGGCTTACATGGCTTTATCTCCAGTGGCACCACCAGTTCGAGGTGGCGATGATGCCCTTGAGGCAGCATGGTTTGATTTCGAGTTTAGCGAGAACAAGCTTCATATCTTCAATGATGATATAGGTGTGGATATTTCTTACGAGCTCTCTACTAAGAGATTTAAGAACGGCAATGTTAAGTACGGCAATCTGGTGCCATCCCTTAAGAGTAAGTCTAAGCTGGCATTTGATCATGCTGAGATCATCCTTGAGTCTATGATTAAGCTTAGGAGAGAGATTGAGTATACTGACCTGCCATTCAGTATGGCTAATGAGGAGTTTACTCTTCCAGATCTTCAGGTTATTTATGAGCTTTTGCTGGGACATACCCTGTACAAGGCTAATTTCAGAATTATGGTAGCTGACAGAATCGAGCCAGTAGGCAAGAAGGAGAAGTCCGTAGTAGGACGTAGATTGTCAGAGCTATATAGACTTAAGTAGGAGTGCGTCATGAGAGAATTCAATGTTGAGAAACAGACTAAGCAGCTTATTGAATATACTAGAGAGTGGTTCAATAAGTTCGGAGATAATACTAAGGCGATTATAGGTATATCAGGTGGCAAGGATTCATCTGTTACAGCTGCCATCCTTAAGGAGGCGTTAGGTGCTGACAGAGTCCTTGGAATCATCATGCCTAATGGTGAGATGAGTGATCTGGATGATGCTAAGCTTTTAGTAGATTTCCTTAAGATTCCTAATGAGATCATTCCTATTACAGATTATTATAATGCGGCTATTGCCACCTTTGAGAAGGCTGGTACCATAGATGTTACTTCGGATTTACGAATTAATCTGGCACCACGTCTTCGCATGTCTACACTCTATGCAGCAGCACAGGGACAGGGAGTTACTTCCTTCGTAGTTAATACCTGCAATGCTTCAGAGGATTATGTAGGTTACTCTACCAAGTACGGTGATGCAGCTGGTGATGTATCTCTTCTTCAGGATTTCACAGTTACTGAGGTACTTCAGATAGGTGAGTACTTAGGCCTTCCTAATGAGCTGGTTCACAAGACTCCATCAGATGGCCTCTCAGGTATGTCTGATGAGGATAAGCTAGGATTTAAGTATGCTCAGTTAGATGAGTATATCTCAGATGCCAGTGCAGATATTCCAGAGGGTATTAAGAAGGTTATAGATAAGAAACATGTGGCTAACCTACATAAGCTTCAGGTTATGCCAGCATACAAGAGACATTAATATTAGGCTCTTACCCAGATGGGTAAGGGCCTTTTAGTTACCTTTTCCGAATATTTC
>JAILNO010000075.1 GCA_024691465.1 Pseudobutyrivibrio sp.
ACTGATTGGACTTCCATGGCTACAGTGGTATTTAGTGATAGCGATATATCTATTGATGGAAGTGGCTGTAGTAATGAGGATGGAGTGTTATATATAACAGAGGGAGGCGAGTATACTCTTACAGGAGAATCTAATGCCTGCTCTATCGTAATAAATACAGATGAGAATGTTAAGCTCATTTTAAATGGAGTGGAACTAACCAGTACAAATGGACCTGTCATCTATGGAGCCCAGGTTAAGAACCTCTATATCGAGCTTGCAGATGGGACTACCAATACTCTAACTGATAGTACTAATTATGAAACTGATTCTAATACAGGAGAGGTTATTGGTAAGGGAGTAATCTCTTGCGAGGATGATTTAATAATTCTTGGTGAAGGTACTCTTAATATCAATGCTAATTATAAACATGGTATAGTATCTGATGATAAGTTGTACATTGAATCTGGAACAATTAACGTAAACTGCTCTGCAACAGATGGATTACATGCTAATGATTTAATCTGTGTGGACGGTGGTACTCTATATATAGTCGCTCCTAGTGATATGATTGAGAGCGAGGATATGCTAGTAATAAATGATGGTACCATCACAGGCTCTAGTGATGATGAGGGCCTTGAGGCAAAGGGCAATATGTATATTAATGGTGGAACTATAGATATTGAGACAACAGATGATACTATCAATGCTGGTTCCTATATCGAGATTAATGGAGGAGATATTAGCCTGACAGCTACTGTTGGTGATGCTATTGATTGTAATGGCAACTATGATGGCTGTATCACTATTAATGGAGGTAACCTGGTAGCCGATGGCGGCTCCAATCCAGAGGGAGGTATCGATGCTGATAATTCGGCAGCGACCATTAATGGTGGCGAGATTATAATTGTTGGAGATGTGAATAGTCCACTTACTGAGGATGGAAGCCAGATAGCTATTGTATATGGAAGTTTCAATGCAGGAGAGACTATTGATATTATAGATTCCGATGGAGCTACAGTATTTACAACTACTCCAGAGGCATCTGGAACTACTATGATTATTTCTTCAAGCGCATTTGAATCTAATGAGACATATACTATAACTGCAAATGGTAGTGAGGTCATGACTGTAACTACAGATTCACAGGTGGTGGAAGCAGGTGGCTCAGCAAGTGGTATGATGGGCGGCATGGGCCAGGGCCAGATGCCAGGTGGCCAGATGCCAGACGGTGAGATGCCAAGTGGCGAGATGCCTAAAATGAATGGTGGACCAGGTGGAAATTTTGGCCAAAATAAATCGTCAGATAACTTATAATAAATCGTTACTACTTGAAAAATATTAAATTTAGTATAGAATAATTTAGGATTGCAAATTTAAAGCAATCCTAAATTTTTTGTTTTATGCGAGGTATAAAATGAGCAAAGTAAGAACACGTTTTGCACCATCACCTACAGGTAGAATGCATGTTGGTAATCTTCGTACAGCACTTTATGCTTTCTTGGTTGCTAAGCATGAGGATGGTGATTTCCTTTTAAGAATAGAAGATACAGATCAGGAGAGATTAGTTGAGGGAGCAGTAGATATTATCTACCGTACTCTAGCTGCCACTGGTCTAGTACATGATGAGGGTCCTGATAAGGATAAGGGCTGTGGTCCTTATGTTCAGTCTGAGCGTCAGGCTAAGGGCATATATCTTGAGTACGCTAAGAAGCTTATTGATAAGGGAGAGGCATATTACTGCTTCTGTGATGATAAGCGTCTTGAGGAGTGCAAGCAGGTCATCGGAGATAAGGAGATATCTATCTACGATAAGCATTGTCTACACCTTTCTAAGGAAGAAGTGGAGGCTAATCTTGCTGCAGGCAAGCCATATGTTATCCGCCAGAACAATCCTCGTACAGGTACAACTACATTTAATGATGAGTTATACGGTGAGATCACTGTTGATAATGCAGAGCTTGATGATATGATTCTTATTAAGTCTGATGGATATCCTACATATAATTTCGCCAATGTAGTAGATGATCATTTGATGGGAATTACTCATGTAGTTCGTGGTAATGAGTATATTTCATCTTCACCTAAGTACAATCGTCTATATGAGGCATTTGGTTGGGAAGTACCTAAGTATATTCACTGTCCACTTATTACTAATGAGGAGCATCAGAAGCTTTCTAAGCGTTCAGGACACTCTTCATATGAGGACTTGATCGAGCAGGGATTCCTTACTGAGGCAGTTGTCAACTTCGTAGCATTACTAGGATGGTCACCTGAGAATGATAATGAGATATTCTCACTTGATGAGCTTGTTAAGGAGTTTGATTATCACAGGATTTCTAAGTCTCCAGCTGTATTTGACATCACTAAGCTTAAGTGGATGAATGGTGAATACATGAAGGCTATGGATTTCGATAGATTCTATGAGATGGCAGAACCTTATCTCAAGGAATATATTAAGGGCGATTATGACCTTAAGAAGATTGCTAAGATGGTACAGACACGTATTGAGATTTTCCCTGATATTAAGGATCACGTGGATTTCTTTGATGCAGTACCTGAGTACGATTCTTCTATGTACACACATAAGAAGATGAAGACTAATGAGGAATCATCACTTAGTGTTCTCAAGGAGCTTTTACCTGTTCTTGAGGCACATGATGATTATACAAATGATGCTCTCTACACACTCCTTTCAGGATTTGCTGCAGAGCATGAGTATAAGAATGGATACGTGCTTTGGCCAGTTCGTACAGCTGTTTCAGGTAAGCAGATGACCCCTGGCGGTGCAACAGAGCTTATGGAGATTCTTGGCAAGGAAGAGTCTATCAAGCGTATCAAAGCAGCTATTGATAAATTATCTAAATAGAATTTAATAAGGTTGGGGAACCTTATATGAAGTTGGGCTATTAGGAGGAATATGGAGCTTAATAGCAGCCAGCAGAAGGCAGTTAATCATAAGGAAGGACCATGCTTGGTATTGGCAGGTCCTGGCAGTGGCAAGACCGCTGTGCTTACTAGGAGAGTGAATGCTCTCATACAATCTGGAACCCCAGCTGAGGAAATATTAGTCATTACTTTTACAAAAGCAGCGGCTATTGAAATGAAGGAACGTTTCGACAGGTTATCAGATGGAGTTCATCCGGTTACTTTCGGGACGTTCCATTCTTTGTTTTGGGGAATATTACAGAAGGAATTGGGATATAAGAATAGTGATATAGTTATAGGCGGAGCTAGAGATAGAATTCTGAAGGAATCCATGATTAGGGCCGGACTTAATCAGGGCGATGGGATACTAATGAAGGCGCTTATCTCAGAGCTTTCAATGGTAAATAACAGTCCTTGCGAACTAGCTAATTATATACCCAAATTCGTTGATAAAAAGGAACTGTTGGATTTCTCTAATGCATATGAATACCTTAAGAATAAGTACCATGTAATAGACTTCGATGATATGCTTACTAAGGCCTATGGTCTATTTACAATGAAGCCTGAGGTTCTTAAGAAATGGCAGAATAGGTTCTCATACTTTCTTATTGATGAGATGCAGGATATGAACGATATACAGTTTGCTTTGATGAAGATGCTCGCTGAGAGGACTAATAATGTGTTCTGCGTAGGTGATGATGATCAGTCTATATATGGATTCAGAGGAGCGAATCCTTCTATTATGAAGGAGTTTGCTGAAGGTTACGAGGACATCACCACTATAGTCCTTGATTACAATTACAGGAATCCTGGTAACCTGGTATCAAAGGCTGGCAGTCTGATAGCCAAGAATACCAATAGATATCCGAAGGACATTAATAGTGTCAATGATGATGGTGGACTATATGTTACTGAGTGTGATTCAGATGTGGAAGAGGCGGAATATATTGTCAGGGAGATTTCAGAATTGCATCAGACAGGCAATAGTTATGACTCTATTGCAGTGCTTTACAGGAATCATTCGGACGCTAAGTATCTGGTAGACAAGCTGCTTGAGGCGAAGGTACCTTTTTACCTAAAGGAGCAGATGCCTAATATATATTCGCATTTCATAATATCTGATATGGAGACTTACTTTCAGATTGCTTTGGGAAATGAGACTCGAGCACGTATATTATCTGTTATGAACAGGCCTAATAGATTCTTGCACAGACGCAGTGTAGAGGTTGGAAGTAACCTTAAGGGGATGCTTAGATTCTATAGAGATAATCCTATGGGGTATAGGGCGGTGGAAGCTCTTATTGCCGATATGAAATTAATAAGCAAGATGTCACCTTACTCAGCTGTTAATTACATTAAAAATGTGATGGGTTATGGTATGTTTCTTAAGGAAGAGGCTTCTAAGCATAATACCACCATGGAAGAATATATAGAGGTATTAGATTTCTTCTGTGAGATTATTAGAGACTGCAAGACTATTAAACAGGCTATTGATAAGCTTAATATTCTTAGGCTTAAGATAGACTACGAGAATAAAAATAAAGTGGTGGATAAAAAGGGCAAGGTTGGATTATATACACTTCATTCCAGCAAGGGCCTTGAGTTTGAAAAAGTGTTTATCTTAGGAGTTAATGATGGGGTGATGCCTAGCAACAAGGCGGAGAGCAGAGAAGATGTGGAAGCTGAGCGCAGGCTGTTCTATGTGGGGATTACCAGAACTAAGAGAGACTTATATTTGAGTTATACCAATAAAAAAAATCGGGACAGGTCCCGATTTTTAGATGAAATGATGGTAGATTATTCTTCTTCTAAGTCTTCACCATAGACTTCATCGAATCTACGTGAAACTGCTTCGTACTCTTCATCACTCTCAATATTGTCAAGAGATGGTGCACCAGTCTCATCCTCGCTGTAACGGTAGATGAATACTTCGCCATCCTCATTAGGCTCGCCGTTATCATCAAGTGGTAATAGTACAATATAATCCTGATCGCCTAAGTCGAAAATAGTGAGAATCTCACATGTGACTTCGTTACCGTCATCTAAATTTAAAGTGACAACTACATCATCATCTTCGTTGTCAACTGGGAATACCTGATTATCGTCCATTATATGCTCCTTTTGTTTATTTTATTTGTTTAAGACATGTCCTTATGATATAATTCATCAGGAATATTGTCTAGTAAAATATTTATTTTATCTAGTATTTATATAAATAATTTCGCTTAATGGGAGAAACGAGGCATATTTATGAATATTTCAAGGGGCGATTTTCGAGAATATGGTCCTAG
>JAILNO010000092.1 GCA_024691465.1 Pseudobutyrivibrio sp.
TGTATTAGAATAGAAATGAAGACTTCTCTTTTTACCTCCCATCAGATACCTCCTATGCCAGTTTAATGCTATTTAATGCCTCGAATATATAATGACTCTTGTTATGTATCAGAACCGCATCCTCAGGATTCCAGTATGGATAGCATCTACTTCCAATCTCTGGAAGATCCTGTCCTGCCAGTCTCTCAATCTTAAGCTCATTTCCGTTAGGCAAAGATACGATGCACTTAAGTACAGAACCCACATACACATAATCCTTAACCTGAGCCACCAGCCCAAATCCCTCCACAGCCTCTGAAGAGAACTTCATCTTCTCAGGTCTAACAGAGACGCTGGCATATTCAAGTATGGAGAAATCTTCAGGGCACTTAACAAGTACCACTCCATTTTCTAGGGTAATCTTAGCTATGCCATCACTTATGCTGGTAATACATCCGTCATAGATATTAGTCTCACCTATGAATGTCGCCACGAACTTGGTCTTAGGCCTCTCATATATCTCAGTAGGTGTGGCTAATTGATCTATTACACCATCATGCATAACAGCTATTCTGTCGCTCATGGTCAAGGCCTCTTCCTGATCATGGGTAACATATATAAATGTGATGTTAAGCTTCTTCTGTAATCTCTTAAGCTCAAGCTGCATCTGTTTCCTCAGCTTAAGATCCAAGGCGCCCAGTGGCTCATCCAATAGCAATACCTTAGGCTTATTAATAAGTGCCCTTGCAATTGCAACTCTCTGCTTCTGACCACCTGATAGCTGAGAAGGATATCTCTTCTCAAATCCCGATAGCTGTACCAGCTCCATCATCTCAAGGACTCTCTCTTTAATCTCAGCCTTACCGACCTTTTTAATCTTCAGGCCATAGGCTATATTGTCAAATATGGTCATATGTGGGAATAATGCATAGGATTGAAATACCGTATTTACGTTTCTTTCAAAAGGTTCCTTCTCCTCAACATTTTCTCCCTCTACCTGAATAGAACCTGTAGTAGGCTCCTCGAATCCAGCAATCATTCTAAGGGTTGTGGTCTTGCCGCAGCCTGATGATCCTAGCAAAGTCAAGAATTCTCCTTCCTCCACAAATAGATCTAAGTCCTTCACCACTCGATTGCTTCCGTATATTTTGTTAACTCCCTTTATCTCAACAATTTTTCCCATGCAATCACCTCAAAACTACAATGCCTTTAATCCTCTTTCGCCTGTTCTAATTCTTACTACATCTACCACATCCTTGATAAAGATCTTGCCGTCGCCTACATGGTCTGTCGCGCAGGTCTCTCTAACCTTAGAGATAATTGTCTCCATGTCGGTGTCCTCGATTACTACTTCCACCTTTACCTTAGGCAGTAGATTGATTGTAGTCTTGAAGCCTTTGAATTCATTAACCATTCCCTCTTCTGAGGAAATGCCCTTTTGTGTACCACACCCCATTACTGTAGAAAGTGTCATTCCACCACAATTAACTTCATCCAAAATATTCTTAATATCCTCCAGCTTCTCTGGTCTAATTACAATCTCTAATTCCTTCATATTGCCTCCTCCTTCTACAAATCATAAAAGGGCCTATCCATATAATGGATAAGCCCCTTTGCTCGCTTGAATTATTTATTTTTATAAAATATAATCCAACAGCTTTATTTCTTCAATTCACATTTTTTACCATCTTACTACTTATAAATAAGTAGTTAGGCCTTTTCTCTAATCATTTTAAATAATTGCACTCTGGTATTTATTTCCAGCTTCCTATATATGTTAAGAATATGCTTCTTAAGGGTGTTAGGCGTGATAACCAGCTCATGGCATATATCCCCATTGTCTTTACCATCCATAAGAGCCTTGAGAATCTCTGACTCCCTCTTGGTAAGCTCATATTTTACAGTAGCCTCTGTGACAGATAACTTACCCTGAACTGACTCCTTATTCTTAGAATGCTGCTCCAACCTATATGCCAAATGATCCTTTAGCATATCAAGTACGAATATATCATCATAATGGAAATTCTCCTTGCCTATGGTCCTATAGAAAGTGATGGCACCTAAGAATTTCTTATGTCTAGCCAATACCACCTGAAGAGCATAGTGCCAATTATTAGGCTTGTACACTCGCTTATAATACTCTGTCTCTACCCTGGCATCGTCAGATATAATATCTGTCTCCCTATATATAAGCATCTTGCCACTGGCCACTATTCCTCTACTATAATCTATATCCTCATATATCTCGGATAAATCCATGTCACAATTGTAAGTGACAGGATTGCATAGTAGATGCCCCTCTTCCTTAGAAGCCAGATAGAAATCCGCACTATCGAAATCAATTATCATCTTAAGCTCCTCAAAGAGCTTAAGCCTCATATCGTCAAAATTCTCAGTAGTATATATCTTATAGATAATATTATTAAGTACCAACCAATCATTAGTTTCTAATTTTTTCATAGGCAAACCTCACTTATCCAATCTCATCTAACTCCTTCATCCATATACTATAGCTTGCATCACTTGGCATCCTGTAGTCTCCTCTTGGAGATAGAGTAACTGTTCCGACCTTAGGTGCATCAGGCATACAGCTTCTCTTAAACTGCTGTGTAAAGAATCTCCTATAAAAAGTCTTCAGCCACTTAAGTATGAACTCCCTGCTATAATCCCTGGCAAATGCCATAGCTGCAAGCCTATATATCTTCCTTGGGGTGAATCCGAAACGCAACATATAATACAGGAAAAAGTCATGCAATTCGTATGGTCCTACTAAATCTTCTGTACGCTGTGCAATATTCCCCTGCTCATCAGGAGGAAGTAACTCAGGACTAACAGGTGTATCTAATATATCCTTAAGAATCACCTTAAGAGCATCGCCTGATATATCTGCTTCATAATCCACCAGCCATCTGACTAATGTCTTGGGTATAGAAGCATTGACAGCATACATAGACATATGGTCTCCATTGTA
>JAILNO010000185.1 GCA_024691465.1 Pseudobutyrivibrio sp.
CATGCTATAGGCAATATATATAATCATTCCAAAAGCAATGATAGATTTTAATACAGTGTAGTCATTATCGATGAGTACACTGAGCGCCAGCATAACTAGCGCGTAGTACTTGTAGACCACATTAGACGCCCGATCAGCATATATGCTTGTAGCAATTGCTATAACTGGAAGCATAAGGGATATGATGACTGTATAGGCATCGATTCTGGCATCAATTGCCATTCCCAGATACCCAAATATAACTACAAGCAGGATACTATGTACCGCGCTCTTAATAGGTCCATGGTAGTCATTCTTAATACATAGTCTATCAATAAATAACCCCATCGCCCCAGCAACAGCAACTAATATAAGGGAAATAAGGCATGACCACTCAGCATCCAATGAATCCTTAATATCCATACATAAAAACATTATGAAAGGACACACTGTAAGGCAACCAGTAATAATAGCTGCTGTCACTTCCTTCTTTGTCTTGGCAAAGGCTGCGCCAGCAAAATATGTATATATAATCAAAGCTGCAGCTACAATATAGAATAGACATCCCCATCCAATATAATCCATCAATATACCGTCATCTACTGTCACAACAAATGTGGATAGCGAAGCTCCCATCCATGTAACAAAGTAATTCCAATAATTCTTACGAAATAGATCAGTAATCATAAATGGGGCTTCTGATATGAGTATCATTACAATCGGTAAAACAACGGATAAATCTCCTGACAATTGGATGTTTCCAAATATAGCGGAGATAAGTATTCCTATCTGGGCTATAACTGCATATATCATGCTCTTCTTATTAGAAAGAAAACATAAGGCAGAAGCCCATGCAATTAATAATACAAACAAAACTATTATGCCACCAGATGGGAATCTAACCTCTAGTATATAGCTATATAATACATAGATAGATATAAACACCGCACCTGTACCACAGCCAATAATAGCAGTGTTCCACTTATTAATTCCATTCTTCTTCTCATGGATTAATCCAACTACAATAAATGCCCCACTAAATATAAATAAAGCAGCACATTTAAGCTCAACAGAAAGCTTAGGTATCAATAATGTGGCGAACATTACCATAGCAATAAATATGAGCAAAGATGCTCCCACAGCCATACCATGCTTTCCTATAAAAGCCTCCATATCCTTCTTCCTAGACTCAGGACGGATATACTTAGCTTGATTATTAACAGGCTCCTCCTGAGGCTGTGTCAGTGGCTGAATCTGTGGCTGAAGCTCTACATGCACATCAGAAGTTGCCTCTGGCTTCTCTGGAGTCATATATTTCTCATAGCCATCTAAACTAAAAGAGCGATTTGATGTAATACTCTTACTTGGATTCTTAAGTAATGCTACTTCTTGTTCCAAATATGATATTCGTCGCTCCAGCTCTTCTATTTTATTTTCACTTTCTCCCATATATAAACCTCCTATTAGGTAGTATATTAATACTCTTACTGTAGGAAGTCAATTCTTTTTGCAAAAAAAACTGGCGCATACCTATATGGGCAAGCAAATAGGTACACGCCATTCTCATATCCTAAAATGGGCAAGCAAATTAGAATACGAAAAAATGGTGCCAAAATAAAACCCTATCTAAGGGCTCTATTCTGACACCATTGTCTGAAAAAATATTACTATAACCTTATATTAAAAGCAAGAATAAAATACGAATATAATAACTATTTATAAGCTGTTTTTGATCCTCTTTACATTTCTTAAATATCTTCTGAATCTATTCTATAAATTCAAAAAAGCAAATCTACTATCAAAAGCCCCCTCATAAATATTTAGATTCACATTCTTCCTGTTCTCCAGCTTATAATACTGTTCTCTTGTAATATCTAAATTAATCCTAGTACCATCACTAAGTTCCATGGCACAATCATAAGTGATTGCAGATCTAGAGCTAGTCCTCTTATTCAAATACAATATCGTAGCTTTATCCGTATCATAATCTGAGGTAGTCAAATATAATGTAGATATTCCCATAGGGATGACTATCATAACTGCACACATCAAAAGTATAGATTTCCTGGTCCCATTTGCCTTTGAAATCTCTTTATTAGAAAATATTAATACAAGTAAAAATACAAAAAATACAACACTAAACATAACTGCATATGACAATCCTGCTATAAGATTCAGTCTAGTAAGTCCTATGTAAAAGAAAAAAGCAACAGTCAAAAAGTAATGCATATATGCCGGGAATAAACCAATCTTTTTATAATTAGGCCTAGTATCTTCATTATCATTAACAGATTTGTACTTAATATATGTTTTCTTATTATTAAATAACTGCTCTTCGAAATTAATATATTTGGCACAGAAGATACTGTAAACAAATGAAATAAAGGGTGGAAACACCGTCATTACTACGGCAAGCTTAAGTGGTAATATCTCTAAAATCATACCTAATGCGCCAACAATACCTACGATTATAGCTCCCCATATAATGAATTTACCTATACATAGTATTGAACTGTCTGCAGAATTATTGTCTATATCGTTTATATAAGTCATGTTAAACCTCCTAGTTGATTTTGGCAGCATAAGCCATTATGGCAGCCACACTCTTAGCATCTTGCAGCTCACCTGAATAACACATAACAAGTAAGTCTTCCAAGTCATAAGCCTCTATCTCTATATCTTCATCCTCATCCAGATGCTGATGACCTAAATCTGTTAATTCAGTTGCAAGATAGACATCTATGAATTCATCGCAGAAAGCAACCGTAGACTTAAGAGATAGAAGCTTCTCAAGCTTACCAGCTCTATATCCTGTCTCCTCTTCCAGCTCCCTTGCAGCACAGATACTAGTATCCTCAAGCACTGAGTCCCTCTTACCTGCAGGTACCTCTAATGTAAATCTATCTAGTGCATTCCTATACTGACGGACCATAATTATCTTGCCATCAGGTCGTACAGCCAATACACATGCTGCACCCATACGATGACTTACGAAATCCCACTTCTCTTCCTTCCCATTAGGAAGCTTAACTGTATCCTCGTATATATCAAGAATAGTACCTTTGTGAACCAGTAGTCTATTGACACGTTCAATCTTCTCCATTATTTAACCCTCGCTATTTAAAAATTATTGATGTAAGCAAAACATCTAGGTAGTATTTTAATACTTTATTAAGTATAAATCAACATATAATTTAAAAAAGGTTCAAAAAAAGCGGGTGGATAACCACCCGCTAAATTTACTTCGCGTAATCAGTAACTCGTGATTCACGAATTACATTAACCTTAATCTGTCCAGGATATTCTAACTGTGATTCAATCTGCTTAGATATATCCCTAGCCATGATGACCATATCGGCATCTGTAACCTGTTCAGGAACCACCATGATACGAATCTCTCTACCTGCTTGAATAGCAAAAGATTTTTCTACACCCTTAAAACTGTTTGAAATTTCTTCTAGTTCTTTTAATCTGTTTGTGTAAGTCTCCATAGCCTCACGTCTTGCACCTGGACGAGCTGCACTAATAGTATCAGCTGCCTGTACAATACAAGCTATAAGTGTCTCTGGCTCAACATCCCCATGATGTGCCTCAACAGCATTGATAACTGTCTGAGACTCCTTGTACTTACGGCAAAGGTCAGCTCCGAGCTGTACATGAGTACCTTCCTGCTCTCTATCAACTGCCTTACCAATATCGTGCAATAAACCTGCACGCTTAGCGACTCTAACATCAAGACCAAGCTCTGATGCAAGAAGTCCTGATAACTGAGCAACCTCGATAGAATGCTTTAATACATTCTGACCGTAGCTAGTTCTAAATTTCATCTTACCTAGAAGTCTAAGAAGCTCTGGGTGTATACCCTGAACACCAACCTCGAGTGCAGCTGCATCGCCTTCCTCACGGATCTGCTGTTCAACTTCTTTCTTAGCCTTTTCTACTGTCTCTTCAATTCTAGCTGGATGAATACGACCATCAACAATGAGCTTCTCCAGTGCGATTCGAGCAATCTCTCTTCTCACTGGATCAAAAGCAGATAAAATAACTGCTTCTGGAGTATCATCAATAATGAGCTCAACGCCAGTCATTGTCTCAAGAGTACGAATGTTACGTCCCTCTCTACCAATAATACGTCCCTTCATCTCATCATTAGGAAGCTGCACTACAGAAATAGTAGTCTCTGCAACATGATCTGCTGAACATTTCTGAATAGCATTAACTACGATCTCACGTGCCTTTTTATCAGCCTCATCCTTGGCCTGTGCTAAACTCTCTTTAATAAGTTTAGCTGCGTCTAACTTGACGTCTTCTTCTACAGATTTTA
>JAILNO010000186.1 GCA_024691465.1 Pseudobutyrivibrio sp.
AACTGGCGCATGGTTGAAGGCACAGTAGTGCTATCCTCATCGCTAGTTGTGTAAATCTTAACGTATCTAAGTAATCTCTCGTATGCTCTCATAAGATTAAATCTCCATTCTATAGTAGTCCCGCCGACTTAAGTATGTATAACCATAATGTCAAAGTAAAAGCGGACAAAACCGTAGTCAGCATAACAATTCCTGCTGAAACGGTACCATTATAACCCATACTTTTGGCCATGACAAATGATGAAACTGTAGTGGACGAGCCTGTCATTATTAAAACTGCAATTAACTTATCATGAGTATATCCTAAGGAGATTGCTAATGGAAGCCATAACGCACTAAATATTACAAGTTTGAATGCTGTAGCCCACAGTGTAGGGGCAAGCTTGCCGATGGCCTCCTTGAACTCAAAGCTGGCTCCCAGGGCCATAAGGCCTAGTGGTGTAGCCAGATTGCTGACGTATCCTAGAGTCTTAGGAAGCAGTATAGGCGCTGGAATCATGGCTCTAACCAGTCCTAGGATAATTGCAATAATAATAGGATTAGTTATTATTCCAAACAGTGTCTTCCTGATTACTTTAGGTGTAAGGCTGCCGTCACTTTTTCCTAAGGTAAGCACCACTACCGCAAGGATATTATATAGAGGCACCGCTCCAATCATCATAAGGGGAGTCATGCCCGCATCGCCATATATATTAATCGCAATACCCACTCCCAGGAGGGCTGCACTACTCCTCAGCGAGCCCTGGATAAACTCAGGTCTCACTGACTTATCCTTAAAAAATAACGAAACCAGGAATGCTATGGAAATGGAACCTAAGGTTGCAAAGAAGCAGAAAAGTACGAATCCCGTATCCCATATCTCGTTTACATCTGATGTGGCCAGTTCCTTATACACAAGCACAGGAAGTGCTACCTTGAATACGAAGTTGTTAATGCCCTTAGTTAATTCAGTATTAAATATATGAGTAGCCTTAAATATGTATCCCAATACCATCAGTAAGAATATAGGAACTGTGGCGTTGAGACAGAATAGTAAATTATCAAGCATGAGTCACTCCTTGATGCAAAAATTAACATGATTAAAGGGGCTAGTATAATCACCAGCCCCTTTGCTAAATCCAATAAATATTCTACTGTGAAATCATGAATTCTAATAACTTCTTAGAATCCTCTGGCTCATAAGCAATAATCTCAAGCTCTGGGATAATGCTGTCATCAGCCTGGAAAATATTAGTAAGTGAAACAAACTGAGAAAGCTTAGACTTAAGATTCAATCTATCTCCCTCACCAGTAACGAGCTCAACTCTACCCTGGCAATTGTCAATTACATTAAAAAAAGCTTCTGTGTCTTTGATATTAGCAATCTTCATATGTACCTCCTAAAAGAGAACCAAACAATAAACAATAGATACTATTATAATAATCCAATTATATAGCATCTGGCAAGAACTAAAAGTCAATTATACGTTGAATCTAAAGGTAATTACATCACCATCAGCTACAACATATTCCTTACCTTCCATTCTAACAAGACCCTTCTCCTTAGCTGCAGTCATAGAACCATTCTCCATGAGAGCATCATAGCTAACAACTTCAGCCTTGATGAATCCACGCTCGAAATCAGTGTGGATCTTACCAGCTGCCTGTGGAGCCTTAGTGCCTTTCTTAATAGTCCAAGCACGAGTCTCATCCTCACCTGATGTAAGGTATGAGATAAGGCCAAGCAATCTATATGAAGCAGTGATAAGCTTATCAAGACCTGACTCTGAAAGCCCCATAGCCTCTAAGAACTCCTGCTTCTCTTCCTCTGACTCTAACTCTGAAATCTCCTGCTCAATCTGAGCTGAGATGACGAATACCTCTGAACCTTCCTTAGATGCATACTCTCTAACAGCCTGAACGTTCTTATTGTTAGCGCCATCATCTGCCAGATCCTCATCCTCTACATTAGCAGCGTAGATAACTGGCTTAGCTGTAAGAAGATTGTACTCCTTGAAGTAAGCCTCCTCGTCATCGTCATTAAGCTCGAAAGTCTTAGCCATATTGCCAGCTTCCATATGCTCTAATAGACGCTTCTGCAT
>JAILNO010000191.1 GCA_024691465.1 Pseudobutyrivibrio sp.
CTTGGCTTAACTACAAATGCATTGGCACTCAATATTGGTATATCTCAGAGTAATTTACGTTCGATAGAATTGGGAGAAAAGAATCCCCAGGTTGAGACATTACAACTTATATGTCAGGGACTTGGAATAAGCCTAGAACAGTTCTTTAGTGATGATAAGACTAATTCGATTGTTGAAAATCCAATATATAAGAAGCTTATGAAATTATCACCCGAACAAAGAGATAAACTATTTAAATTCATAGATGTAATGATTGATTAGTATAAGAGATAGGTATGGTACCTATCTCTTTTTTAGAGGATAATTGACAAAGATAAATTATAATATATGCTAGTTATATGATGTTTATAAGGGCATAAGGAGCGATTATGAAGAGAAAATTATTTGTTAGTTTATTATTGGGCAGTATGTTGATTACAGGCTGTACTAAGGAAATAGAGGTTGCAGGAACTGATAATAGCGAGATTAATTCGGCTGAGGTTCTAGATGACCAGGTGGTGGACTCAGAGGTAGAGGATTCAGAGGAAGTTCCTGAGGAGATGAATCCAGAGAAAGAAATAATAGAGGATGATTCTTATGGATATTTCGTAATCGATAATCCTAGTTGGAAGAAGTTTAATAATACAGGACTTAATTCTGAGGACTATGCTCACGTAACTTTGACCCAGGATGTGGAAGATAGTTATGAATGGCTGGATACAGAGGTATGGTGCGAGAAGAATGGATTCGAGTATATAAGATATCCTTATTCAGATGACAACTATACATATGAGAAGGATTATCCTGTGGATGATTATAGTGCTACTGAGTTATATATTTATGATAGGGAGAGTAACAATCTCTTGTATGATTTAGATATGATTAAGTTATGCAGTGGCCCTGATGATGAGGAAGGGACAGAGTCATATCTGATTCAGGATATAGGCTATAGTACTATAGATGAATCCAACAATATGCTTTATGTATCAATAGTTTACAATGGCTATTCAAGTGAGTTGCCAGTATCTAATCACATAGTTGCAATTGATCTTGATACTAAGGAAGTGGTATGGAGAAGCGAGGCACTTGTGGCTAATTCTATTAACTTCCAGGTAGTTGATGACACTATTATCTGTGGATATGGATTCACATCAGAGCCAGATTATATTTATCTATTGGATAAGCATACAGGCGATAAGATAGAGCAGATAAAGGTTGCCAGTGCTCCAGAATACTTCGGTATTAAGGATGATAAGCTATACGTGGCAACATACAATACAGCGTACGAATATACTATTAAGAGATAATATTAGGATTTGAAATGGATAGAAATAGAGTTAGAGATGAGTTTGCGAAATATACATCAGCTTACAATCCAGATGATGTAAAAGTTAAGCTTAAGATAGACCACACATATAGAGTGGCAGAATTATGTGATGCAATTGCAAAGAGTTTAGATTTGTCAGAACAAGACTGTAATTTTGCATGGCTCTCAGGTATGCTACATGATATAGGGCGATTTGAACAACTTAGAAGATATAACACATTTAGAGATAAGGTTTCAATCAATCATGCATATCTTTCGGCAGATTTGTTATTTGAAGAAGAAGGATTGATGAGATTATTTGCCGAAGAAGATGAATGTGATTATAGAATGATGGATAAAGTCATTAGATATCATAATGCATTTAAACTGCCAGATGGATTATCTACGAGAGAGCTTATGTTTTGCAATATACTTAGGGATGCTGACAAGATAGACATTCTTAAAGTTAATTGTGAGACACCTCGTACAGAGATATATGATTTACCAGAAGAGGCTTTTACAGAGTCGGCTATTACCGACGAAGTATACGCAGATATAATGGGGGCTGGTAATGTAGATAGAGCTCACTCAAAGACAGGTATTGACTTTATATTAGGTCATATCTCATTTATATATGGTTTGGTATTTCCTAAGAGTGTGGAGATAGTAAAGGAGCAGGGATATATATGGCAGCTTCTTGATTTTAAGAGTGTTAATCCAGATACAAGCAAGAAACTAGATCTTATAAAAGAAAAAATAACCTATGACTTAGATAATTATTCTTGTGATAAAAGTCTCGGTTAGTATAACTCATTAATAGTAAAGGAGAAGGCATATGAAGGTAAAATGGGGCGTTTTGGGAACTGCTAATATTGCAAAGAATTGTACTATACCAGGTATGCAGCTAGCTGATTCCTGCGAACTGTATGCAATAGCAGGTAGAAGTATGGACAAGGCTAGAGCTTATCAGAAAGAGTTCGGTTTTGCTAAGGCATATGGTGGTTATGATGAGCTGCTGGATGATTCTGAAGTACAGGCTGTATACATACCGCTTCCTAATGATTTACATAAGAAGTGGGTAATGGAGGCTTTAGAGAAGAAGAAGCATGTCCTTTGTGAAAAACCACTAGCTCTTAATGAGGATGAGGCTAAGGAGATGTTTGCATGTGCACAGAGAAATGGTGTATACCTCATGGAAGCATATGCTTACCAACATAGTCCATATGTTAAGAGCCTTAAGAAGGATTTAGCTGATGGAGTAATAGGCGAGGTTGATTACATCGAATCTGCATTTTTAACTCAATGCTATAAGAATGATATTAGACTCCATAAGGCTCAAGGTGGTGGAGCTATGTATGATTTAGGATGCTACTGCACCACAATGATACTTAGTCTGATTGAGTCTGATCCAATATTTGTAAAAGCTGTTGGAGAAATATCAGGAGATGATGTGGACTATATGACCACAGCTTTGATTAAGTTTAGCAACGGTGTGAGAGCTTCTTTTAATGTAGGTATGACATTGGGAGAAGACACGGATGATAGATATGATAGATTATATATTCATGGAAGTAAGGGCTCAATTATATCATATGTAGAGTATAATCAGGCAGGTGAGGTTAGCTATGAAATCCATACTAATGATGGAATTATTCAGCGAAAAGTAACTGTACCACAGAATTATTCTCTAGAGATTGAGCAACTTAGTAAATGTGTTCTCAAGGAAGATATACCTTTCATTACACCAGAGTTCTCAATGAAAAATCTCAGACTTATGGACAAGATCTTTGATGAAATAGGATATTATATACGGTAAGTATGCATAATAAGCAAATTCGTACTGAGCAAATAGGTACACAGTCTTAATTGATTAGTAGTAACCAACGCCTGACGAAGTTATAGAGATTATAGAAAATCTCTATACTTTGTCAGGCGTTTTTTATTTGCAATATTACAGCCTAAAAAGATGCAAGGAGGGGATTCTATGGGAAAACTAACAGATTTAGTAAGATTGCTAGCAGATCTTAAGAATGCAGCACCTACATTAACAGCCTGTGCCATCTATTGAGCATGA
>JAILNO010000208.1 GCA_024691465.1 Pseudobutyrivibrio sp.
ATCGGTATGACAGAGAGATCTATGGGATTGTCCATGAACGAAACTGATCCAGCTACTCTAGAGGAGGTGGCAGCTAAGTTAATGACATTAAAGGACAATGTCAAGCTATATGATTCAGATTCTCCTAAGTCAGCTCTTATCTCAGGAGACTGTAGTGTAGGTGCTATCTGGTCAGCAGAGGCTGCCCTTGCAATGGATGAGAATCCAAGTATCAAGGTGGTATATCCTACAGAAGGTGCATATGTATTCTTAGATAACTGGTGTGTGCCAAAGGGCGCTAAGAACTATGATAACGCTATGACTTTCATCAATTATATGCTTTCAGCTGATGCAGCCATGCTCAATATCGAGGATTTCCCATACCTTTGTCCTAATGATGCAGCTTTAGAGTTAATGGGAGATGATTATATCTCTAACGAGGCTAAGAATGTACCAGGAGAGGTAATCTCAGGTGGTGAGTTCGTTAAATATCTAGATACTGAGAGTCTGGCAATCTATGATGATATGTGGACTAAGCTTAAAGAATAATTAAATGGAGGGGAAAATGTATCCAGAAATTGATTTTTTATACTTGAATGAAGAAGACATGATAAAAGCTGGGGTACTGGATGGTGCTAGCTGTATAGAGACTATGAGAGATACTTTATCCCTATTTGGCAAAAAGGACTTCCTACTGGGAGGTCCTAAAGCCAATGAACATGGTCTACAGATGAACTTCCCTCAGAAATCAGATATAGAAGGATTCCCATTAGATGATGGACCTGATAGGAGATTCATGGCAATGCCTGCATACTTAGGTGGAAGATTCCATATAGCAGGACAGAAATATTATGGATCCAATAGTCATAATACTAAGCACGGATTGCCTAGATCTATTCTCATGGTAACCCTGTCGGATGTGGAGACAGGGGCACCTAAGGCTATTATGTCTGCCAATTTATTATCAGCCATGAGGACAGGGGCTATGCCAGCCATGGCGGCTACATATCTAGCCAATAAGGATTCGAGAGTTCTTAGTTTGATAGGGCCTGGAGTTATTAATAAATGTGCACTGATATGTTACATGGAAGTGCTTCCTAATATTAGGGTGATTAAGCTAAGGGGTAGTTCGCCTAACTCTAAGACAGCCCTTGCCATGAAGGAGTTTATACATGAGAATTATCCTCAGGTGGAAGAGGTAATCATATGCAATTCCTTAGAGGAGGCCTGCAGAGATGCAGATGTGGTATCTGAGGCCATGTCAGTATCTAAGGAACATATGGAAGAGTTTAAGTTAGAGTGGTTTAAGAAGGGAGCTACAGTATTTAGTATGGGTTCCTTCTTATATCGTAAATACGATGACTTCTTAAATACGACCATGGTAGTTGATAACTATGGGATGTATGAGAAATATCTAAGTAACTTCAAAGCGAGAGGACCAGTGGATGAGTTTGGTAATAAGCGTGAATGGGTTATTATGGGAATTCATTTCGTTCATCTGGTTGATACCAATAAGGTAGATAGAAGCAAGGTTAAGAATATCTGTGACATAGTTAATGGAAGGGAAGAAGGTAGAACAAGCCATGATGAAATCGTTATGTGCTCTATAGGAGGCATGCCTATTGAGGATCTTTCATGGGGCTATGACTGCTACCAGAGAGCGCTTGAGAAAGGTATTGGTAAAAAGCTTAAGCTGTGGGACGAACCTTACATGAGTTAATTATCATCCAGACAATGGTTGATCGCATAACAATGGGGTTACAGCGAGAAGGAATAGTATAGGGGAATATGTTAAATCATTGTTGTCGGGAAATGCTGATGGCTAGAATTAATTGCAGGTAGATGTGGTAGGACAATGGGGTCGGGGGGATATATGCTCCTTATATCTAATCCTACAATTAGCAATTTTTAGCCATCAGCTATTTTTATGTCTGTACTTACTTAGGAGTAGTAATAAGCAAAAGGGAGTAGAAAAAAGGTAAATAGTAGTAATTGTTATATGGTACTATTCGGGTTAAATTAAGTACAAGAAATAGGCAACGGAGCCAGCAGATTATATGCTGGCTTCGTTTTTTATTATATGTACAAAGGAGGGAAAATTATGAGTTATCCAAAGATTGATTTCATCTTTTTAAGCGAAGAGGAGATGATTAAAGCTGGAGTCAAAAATATGCCAGCCTGCATAGATACCATGGAGGATGTAATTAAATGCCTTAACGAAGGAGACTACGTAATGGGAGGTGAAAATCACAATTCTCATGGAAGCCAAGTATCCTTCCCTAAGGAGTCACCTTTTCCAAATATGCCACTTGATGAGGGAGATGATAGAAGATTCATGGCTATGCCAGCTTATATCGGAGGTCCATTTGATATGGCAGGAATGAAATGGTATGGCAGCAATTCAAATAACAGGACCAAGGGATTACCTAGATCCATCCTTACAGTAATGCTTAATGATAAGGACACTGGAGCACCCTTAGCCCTCATGTCAGCCAATATATTAAGCGCCATGAGAACAGGTGCAATCCCTGGAGTGGGAGCCAGATATTTGGCAAATAGGGACGCAATGGTATGTGGTATATGTGGTCCTGGAGTAATGGGAAAGACTTCACTGGAGGCAATCATAACTAGCTGTCCAAATATAGAGGAGATTAAGGTAAAGGGCAGGGGCCAGAACTCCTTAGATAGCTTTATCGTATATGCGAAGGAGAAATATCCACATATTAAGACTATAAGAGCAGTAGATACAGTGGAGGAGCTGGTAAGGGATACAGATGTAATATCCTTTGCTAATTCTGGAAATACTGATCCATCCACATATCCATATGTTAAGTATGAATGGATTAAGAAGGGAGCTCTTATTATAGGGCTGAGTTGTTTTGACATGGATGATAAGGAGATGGCTAAGTGCAAACTGGTGGTGGATAACACTGCATTATATGAAGCCTGGGCAGAGGAATTTCCTTATCCATCCTTTGGAGCTAACAATATAATCGGATCTAAATTCACAGATATGATTCATGATGGAATCATTTCTAAGGATGAGATGATAGATCTGGGAGACATTATTAAAGGTACTAAAAGGGACAGAGATTATGAAGATCAAATCGTAATTTTTTCCGTAGGAGGTATGCCTGTAGAAGATGTGGCATGGGGAAAGTATTGTTATGAAAATGCTATAAAACAGGGCTTAGGAACTCCTCTTAAGCTTTGGGACAAGCCTGACTTAGCCTAAATGTACATATAGAAAGGAGTCACAGATTATGGCAGAAGCGAGAATTAAAGAGCATCCAATACTTGGAGTACAGGAAAAGGGAGAAAGAGTAATATTCACTTTCGATGGTAAGGAAGTGGAAGGATTCGAGGGAGAACCTATAGCTGCAGCTCTTAAGGCAGCAGGACTCATGGTTCACAGATATACGAAAAAGGAGCACAAGCCTAGAGGAATCTTCTGTGCCATAGGTAGATGCACTGATTGTGTAATGGTGGTTGATGGAATACCTAATGTAAGGACCTGTATCACTCCACTGAAACCAGGCATGGATGTGAGAACTCAGTACGGAGTGAGTGATAAGCCATTTGAGGAACAGTAGAAGGAGGCATAATTATGAAAAGATACGATCTAATTATTGTAGGTGCAGGTCCTTCTGGACTGTCGGCTGCAATTGAAGCTGCTAAAAGAGGATTACATGTAGTGGTATTCGATGAGAATGAGAAACCAGGAGGACAGCTGTTTAAACAGATTCATAAGTTCTTCGGTTCCAAGGAACACAGAGCTAAGGTTAGAGGATTCGTAATTGGAAAACAACTGTTAGATGAAGCAGATGAAGTAGGCGTAGAAGTAGTACTAAATGCCACTGTAATTGGCCTATATCAAGATAAGGAAGTGGTTGTAAAAATAGATGATGAAATACTGCATTACAAGGGAGATTCGATAATTATTGCAACTGGAGCTGCTGAGAATATGGTTACATTTCCAGGCTGGACTCTACCTGGTGTAATAGGTGCTGGAGCTGCTCAGACTATGATGAACTTACATGGCGTGAGACCTGGTCAGAGAGTACTGATGCTAGGTTCTGGAAATGTAGGATTGGTTGTATCATTTCAGCTTATGCAGTGTGGATGCGAAGTGGTCGCGCTGGTAGATGCAGCTCCTAGAGTGGGAGGATATGGTGTACATGCAGCCAAAGTGGCGCGTACAGGCGTACCTTTTTACCTATCTCATACAATCGTTGAGGCAGAGGGGGAGAGTGAGGTCACAGGAGTGACAATTGCCCAGGTGGATTCCTCATTCAAATTCATCCCTGGTACCGAGAAACACTTCGATGTGGATACTATCTGTCTGGCTGTAGGACTCTCGCCTATGTCTCAGCTTCTCAAGATGGCAGGCTGCGAGATGGAGGACAATCCTAAGCGTGGAGGTCAGGTTCCTATCTGTGATGAATATGGCCGCACCTCAATCCCTGGCATATTCGTAGCTGGAGATGTGAGCGGTATAGAGGAAGCATCATCAGCTATGATTGAGGGTAGGATGGCTGGTGTGGTGGCATCAGAGTTCCTAGGCTACGTGAGATCAGAGGAGATGGATGCAGAGCTCAATGTGCTAGAGGATGCGCTAGAAGGTCTCAGACAGGGCATGTTTGCACCTAAGAATAGAGGAAAGGAAATAGAGAAGACAGAGGAAGGTATAGATATTTCTAAGAATCTACTGCTCCATGGTTATGTGTCAGATGATGAAATCGAAAGATATCCTGGTGTGACTCACAGAGTGGGAGTACATCCAGTGATGGAATGCACCCAGAATATCCCATGTAACCCATGTCAGGATGCATGCAAGAAGGGATGCATTTCCATCGGCTCTAATATTACTTCACTGCCTATCGTAGTGGATGGAAGTGAGTGTATCAATTGTGGCATGTGCGTGGCCAGCTGTTCGGGACAGGCTATTTTCTTAGTAGATGAGGATTGTGGTGATGGTACTGCTACAGTCACCCTTCCATATGAATTCCTACCACTTCCAGAGGTAGGAGCTAAGGGTAAGGGCTTAGGAAGAAACGGCCAGGAAGTATGTGATGCTCAGGTGGTTAGTGTTAAAAGCAATAAGGCATTTGATAAGACCAATCTACTAACCATACGTGTTCCTAAGGAATATGCAATGAAGGCTAGATTTTTCAAGGCAGTGTAAAGGGGGTAGGAATCATGAATAGTATTAATGATAGAAGTAGAGATATAGGTGAATTCGTACCTATGCCAGATGATGATATGTTGATTTGCAGATGTGAGGAGATTACTAAGGGAGAAATCAGAAAGGCAGTCCATGAGGGGATGTGGACTCTGACTGAGATTAGGAGATATCTAAGGACTGGTATGGGACTATGTCAGGGACAGACCTGCTCTAAACTGGTAAAGGGAATTGTTGCAAGAGAGCTGGGTATATCTCCTGCAGAGTTGGAACCAGCAACTAGCAGAGTTCCTATGAGACCTATTGAGATGAAGGTATTCGCCCACGAGGCAGATGAGTTAAAGGAGGCGAATTAATATGAAGAACACAGCAGAGGTTATTATTATCGGTGGTGGAATCATCGGATGCGCAGCTGCATACTATCTGGCCAAGAGAGGTGTCACAGATGTAATCGTGCTGGAGGGAAGCGACCATATTGGAAACGGTGGTTCCAGCAGAAATGGTGGTGGTGTAAGACAGTCAGGTCGCGATGTGAGAGAGCTACCTCTTGTAATGTATGGAATTAAGAATCTGTGGCCTACCCTATCAGAGGAGCTTGAGGTGGATTGTGAATACCATCAGGATGGCAATCTTAGACTGGGCAAGACTGAGAAGCATAGAGAGATTCTTACCAGGCTTGCAAATAATGCGAAGGGTGTAGGTCTGGATGTACGTATGATAGACGGGGATGAGGTAAGGCGAATTAACCCTTACTTATCAGAGGAGGTAATATGTGCCAGCTGGTGTCCGACAGATGGACATGCCAACCCTCTTACAACCACACTAGGTTACTATAAGATGGCCAGAAGGATGGGAGTGAGATTCATCAGTGGAGAGCCAGTTAAGGAACTGAGACTCGTCAGAGGTAAGATACGTCAGGTAATTACTCCTAACAGCATATACGAGGGTGAGAGTGTCCTGGTGGCTGCAGGTCTCGATTCAAGAGATATACTTACTTCGGTAGGAATCGATATTCCAATGACCAATTCATTATTAGAGTGCCTTGTAACTGAGGCTCAGCCTCACATGTTCGATCAGATGCTAGGTACAGCCGAGGCTGATTTCTACGGTCATCAGACCAAGCATGGTTCATTTGTATTCGGTGGCTCCTCTGGTCTTGAGAGATACAATAAGGACAATGGCATGGTATCTAATAGTTCCAAGACAGCACCATGTATCTGCAGAGGTATTATGAAGTACTTCCCAGATCTTGCCAATGCTAAGATCGTAAGGACCTGGGCTGGCTGGATGGATGCATCGGCCGATGGTGTACCTGCCTTAGGCAAAGTGGACGAGATTAGTGGACTCTATGTGGCTTGCGCCTTCAATGGACATGGATTCGGAATTGCACCTGCTGTAGGCGAGCAGATGGCTAAGCTAATCACTACAGATACTACCGATATAGATCTGTACGACCTGAGATACGATAGATATAAGGCTAAAATATAGAGGTATGTTATGAATAACTTTGATTTCAAAATCCCTACGGATATACGATTTGGAAAGGGCAAGATTGATTGCCTGCAGGAAGAACTTAGCAAGTATGGTAAAAGAGTACTATTAACCTACGGCGGTGGAAGCATTAAGAAGAATGGAATATATGATGAAGTGTTAAAACAGCTAGCTGACTTCGAAGTCTATGAGTTAGGTGGAATTACTCCTAATCCTAAGCTGTCTATTGTTGAAAAAGGTACGACTATATGTAAGGAGAATCATATAGACGTAATACTTGCAGTGGGAGGTGGCAGTACTATAGATGCATCTAAGCATATAGCTGCAGCAGCATGTTACGATGGTGAACCATGGGATCTGGTGCTTGACAGGTCTTTAGTTACATCGGCACTTCCTATAGCTGTGGTGCTTACCATATGTGCCACTGGTTCGGAGATGAACTCAGGCGCTGTTATCTCTAATGAGAATACCTGCGAGAAACTGGAACTTAACACACCACTTCTATATCCTAAGCTTTCTATATGTGATCCCACATATCTCTACACCCTTCCTAAGAAACAGACGGCTGCAGGAGTGGTAGATATCATGTCCCATGTAATGGAACAGTATTTCCAACCTAATGATGAAGCATATATAACTGATGTATTAAGCGAAGCTGTTATGAAGACCGTGGTCAAGTATGGAAATGAGGCCATGGACGAGCCAAATAATTACGAAGCCAGATCTAATCTTATGTGGGCTAGTACCGTTGGGCTTAATCATCTGCTAACTGTTGGCAAGGGTGGTTCATGGTCTGTACATCCTATTGAACATGTGCTTAGTGGTTTCTATGATATTACCCATGGTGTAGGACTGGCAATACTTACTCCAGCCTGGATGGAATATGTACTTGATGAGGATAATGTGCATCGTTTCGCTAGATTTGCAAGAGAGATATTCGATGTGACTGAGGGTGATTTGTATAAGAGTGCAATAGAGGGCATTAATAGGCTTAGAGCATTCTTTGAAAGCTTGGAGATGCCATCGACTCTTAAGGAAGTGGGAATAGATGATAGCAAGTTTGAGTTAATGGCTGCTGAAGCAGTGAGAACCAGCAATATTAGCAAGGGAGCATACAGGCATCTGACTGAGACGGATGTGCTTGAAATATTAAAGAGATGCGCGTAGTTAAATCTAGACTAAGCTTTTCAAAAGGTGTATTCTATACTCCTAAGATAAAGGAGATAAGGCATTGAGCAGGAACATACTTATTATTAATACTGGCGGAACATTGTCTTCTGTAATGAAGGAAAGTGGTCTGGCTCCTGGGTTATCTACTCAGGATATGAGAAGAGAATTACATATAGTATCTGGAGATACTAATTTCGAGATAGAGGACTTCTGTGCCTTGGATTCAGCTAATATCTTCCCTGAGGATTGGAGTAGATTAGCTGAACATATCAGTAGCATGCGCAATGATTATGACGGCATAGTTGTTATCCATGGAACAGATACCCTTGCATACACTTCATCTATGCTTTCATTCATGCTACAGAATATTAATATACCTGTAGTAATCACAGGCTCACAGCTATCTATCACCAATCCTGTGGCAGATGCTATGGAGAATCTCAGATGTGCTATTCACATGGCGGCCAGCGGTAGGCCTGGAGTATTCGTAGCTTTTAACCGCAAGGTAATA
>JAILNO010000064.1 GCA_024691465.1 Pseudobutyrivibrio sp.
ACTATGCAGCAGGAGACTGGACTAAGCTTCAATTTCTCATTTGCTAGAAATACAGGGGTCAGTGTGAACGATGTGTACAACTGGGAGCTTGGAAACTATCAGCAGATTACCGAAAGAGATAATGAGATTCAGACAGAGAGATTATACAGCATAGCTCGAGGCTACATTAAAGTCATGGGCGAGATGTTCTAGTAAGTTAATTAAAGGAGTCTAGCATAAGCTAGGCTCCTTTTTGTTAGAATATATCGGATTCTCGTCTCTTTTTACGACGACCGCAAAGGGACTTCTTGATGATGACACCAGGTACCCATTGGAGAAAAGTGATGACTACCATGATAAACAGGTGGGTGAAGAATATATTAGTGATTACGCCATTATGCTTAAGCAGGTAATCATTAGAATAACCATATAGGCACATGATTCCAAGGTAGCTAAGGCATATGAATAGAATTGGTAAATTCTTGGCAGCTCGTTTAATACAGCCTAAGAAATCCCTGAAGCTGGCATCGAAGTATACGAAGCGACCAATCATAAGTGTAAGGAAGTAGGTTATAAACATATCATAATTATCATCCTCGTATATGAACTTAATGTAGCAGAAGATAAGAATCATATAGAGCATGCCTGTAAGCCTGATAGAGGCCATGTCCTCGTGGTCTAGGTGCTTGAGGCGCACAATCAAGTGATCGAAGATTGTGTTGAATATAATAGAAATGACCATAAGCACTAACAGTAGATAATCCTTGTAATTATCCCAGAAGGTCCTGAAATCTCCAGTGGTGACGAAGCGATTGATTAGATAATATATAGCCATGAAACCAATGATAGAACCCCCGGAAAAAATCAACTCATAAAGGCGCTCAGAGAGGGAATAGAACTCCTGGGCAATTCTCTCAGTCTTCTTATTCGTACCTTTTGCGTAGATGAAAAATATAGCGTATATAACAAGAAGTAATATAGCGGCTAGGCACAAGAATATAATAAACTTAGGCATTTGAAAATAGTGAGATATGTATTCTGAATATGACATTTCCATAATTAGTCCTCCAAAATGCTTATTAGAAAAATTAACTATTTAAGCAAAATATTCATTATGAGGAACATTTTAGTACAATGGCTCAAAAATACAAGGTCTTGGTAATTTTATAGCCAAAAAGTTACATATATTGGGTTAAGTTTAAAGAGACCCGTCCGATAATAATGTTGTAAGGACATGGAAGACCTACACAATTGAAAACACCGCACGGATGCTAGACTTGTTTTACGGCTATTAGGAGGCAACTATGAGAATTAACAACAACATGTCAGCGGTGATTACTAATAATCAACTTCTAGGTACAGAAGATTCCCTTGCAGATGTAATGGAAAAATTGAGTTCAGGCTATAGTATCAATCACGCATCAGATAATCCTTCTGGTATTGCTATTGCCGGTAAGATGCAGGCTCAGATAGAGGGCCTTGACCAAGCATCGACTAATGGTAGTGATGGAATTTCTGTACTCCAAACTGCCGAGGGTGCACTTAACGAAGTAACTGATATGATTCAGAGAATGAGAGAGTTATCAGTACAGGCTGCTAATGGCACCAACTCAGATTCAGAAAGAGAGACAATTCAAAAGGAAATAGATTCCCTTTTAACAGAAATTGATAGAGTTGCAGACACAACAGAATTCAACAACATTAATCTATTAAACGGCTCTTTAGACAACAGAACATATGCGGAACATGCAACTAGAATACAGACAACAGATCAGGTACCAGCAGGAATCTATCAGTTGACAATTGATAGAGCTGCTACACAGGCAACAGTTGGAAATACTACACAATTACTTGGTGGTGCAGATAAGCTTGGAATGTCAGGTGAAATTACCATCAACGGATATGGAATAACACTTACTGAAGGAATGACACGTGAAGCAGTTTATGAAGCTATGCGTGATGCTTGTGAAAAGGGTAGTGCTACTATTTCAAAACCAGATGACAATATTGCAATCAAATCACTTAAGTATGGTGCACATGCAGATTTAGAAGTTAACTTTTCATCAGCAGAGTTTGCAGAGGCACTTGGATTCACAGGAACTACAACTACAGATAGCGGAGCAACGATTTCATCCTTTGGTGTAGACGCTGTAGTAACTCTTAATAAGAATGACCCATCTATGTTTGGTGATCAGGCCACCACAAGATATGATGGCAACCATATCATCGTTTCAGATGTTAATGGATTCGAATTAACATTCAAGGCAGAGGCAGGATTTGACGCAACTACAGATACTTCTACCACAGCAGGTCAGATTACATTTAATGTTACAGATATTGGCTCAATGACACTTCATATCGGTGCTAATACTAACCAGAATATGGATGTCAGAATTGCAGGAGTAACTACAGAATTCATGTATATTGATGATCTGGATGTTACTAGAAAGAGTGGGCCAGAGGATGCTATTAATTCTCTTGATTTTGCCCTCAGCTATGTAACATCTGTTAGATCTCAGTTGGGTGCATATGAGAACAGACTAGATCATACAACTAGATCACTTGATGCAACACAGGAGAACATGACATCAGCTATTTCACGAATTGAGGATGCCGATATGGCAACCACAATGGTGGAATATACAAGGCTTAATGTATTAGAGCAGGCTGGTACATCAGCACTTGCTCAGGCTAATGAAATACCACAGCTTGCATTACAGCTACTCCAGTAAGCTTAATGAAGTAGAATGCCTTAGAAGGAGTGAAGTAAATGAATAGAGATAAGATTTCAGCTTTTACCTTAAAAATAGCCTCTAGCAATGGATGCGGGCTTATATCAATCCTTTACGATATCTATGAGGAATATGAAAGTGACGCAATAGAGGAATTTGAAGCTGGCCAAGTGGATGAAGCTGTGAAGGCACTGAAGAAATGTGCCGAAGTAGTCAACCACCTCCAGAAGGATTTGAATTTTGATTACGAGGTAAGTAGGAATCTGTACGCGCTATACGATTATGTACAGCGAAACATATCAAAGTCCATCTATAAGGCTAATACAGAAGGTTTACTAGAGGCTAAGAAAGTGATGGATGAATTGGGAGATGCTTTTGAACAGATTGCAGACCAGGATTCATCTGCTCCAATAATGAGTAACACTCAGCAGGTGAGAGCAGGCATCACATACAGTAGGAATTCCCTTAATGAAAGCATCATGGGAAACCAGACCAGTAGAGGGTTCTGGGCATAGTAATTACTAGCCTACTGTGAATAATTACCATAGAAAATTATAGAAAAGAGATTTCAAGAAATTGGAATCTCTTTTTTTAATGTTTGCAACATTTTTGATTGTGGAAAAGTTACTACATGGAAAAGAAGAATGTGGAAAGGCTGAGTTACTTTTCACAAAAATCAAAAAAGTTAAAATGCCAAAAAATCGATATAGCGAGAAATGTTATATACGAATGGCCAGGGAGAAATTATACTGTCTTGCGGAACGGAGGTGAAGAAAACGAGCACGTTTTTGACTTGGAGCATTTTGACGACGGCGTCACTTTTCGATGCCAGATCGTATAAGATTCCAAATCAACTGATCGTCCTGGGATACCTGGCAGGAATCTATATAAACCTGTTGAGTTATGGGGTGATTGGAATTGCCTATTTCATAATAAAAGCTACGTGGCCTGTGATTGCTTTAATGCTGCTGTATATCATTAACAAATCCATGGGTGCTGGTGATATCAAATTGTTTTCAGTGATGGCAACCATGGTGGGTACCGGATCTGTGTTAAGGACAATGGTGATATCGGTAATGCTTGCTGGCATTACAATCGTAGTTTTGAGTTTATATGAGAGGCATTTGATAAAAAGAAATCTTCATTATTCTTTTTACATAACGGCTGCGTTTTTTTTACTGCAGTATTACTAAAAGAAATAATGGAGGAGTTGTGATGAATAATTTGGAAGTAGCTTTATGTGACTGCTGTGAAAGTTACATTATGAAATTTGCTTCATACCTGATGGAGAATATGAAGGTGTCAATTCATATCTTTACTACTACAGAGAGTTTCTTCAGTGATGAGGGTTGTTATGATGTGGCAATCCTGTCTGAAGAGTTTATGGAGGTCTCTGATTTTAGACCAAAGGGTAAGGTGAAGCACAAGTACTTCTTAACAGAAAACAAGGAAGCTGCGGAGGACAGTACCATCTATAAGTATCAATCAATGGATTGCATATTAGATCAGGTGGCTGAACTCAAGAAACTTCAAAATATGGTAGCTAGTATTAAGCATTCTAACTCACATTCTAAAATGATAGGTGTGTATTCACCTGTAGGTCATGAATTGCAGTTGCCATTTTCTATGGCGCTGGGTCAAGCATACAGAAGCGATGGAAAGGTTCTGTTCTTAGATTTGGAAGAGATTTCTATTATGCCTGATTTAATAGGCAGAAGCTGTGAAAGAAACCTTCTAGATCTTCTATACGAAATTAATACTAATACCAGTGATGAGTTTAATTTATCAAAATATGCAAGGAGCTTCATGGGATTTGATTATATAGAACCCTTTTTAAATCCAAATGAACTCTCGGAAATTGATCAGGAAACCTGGAGTAGGTTGTTTAACAGACTCCAGGCAACAGATTACGACGTGATAGTGATTCTTTTTGGAAGAGCCATTAATGGCTTCAACAGCTTTATAGAGGGGCTTGAGAAGCTATATGTACTTGGTAAACCAGGAGACTATTTCAAGAAGGGTCAGGAAGCGTTCTTCGAATTCTTAGATCGTATTGACACTGAGGTTGAGAGTGAAAATGTAATCTTGCCAATGTCAGCCGGCAACTTAACAGATGGAACATATCAAATCGAGGAGCTATTGCAGGGTAATTTAGGAGTATTTGTTAAAAAGCTAATTAATATGAAGGTCAGAAATGCAATTGAAAATTACGGATAATTTAGAAGATGAGATACGGAGTGAGGTAATGGATTTAATCGATTTATCCATGGACGTATCTGACGAAGAAATTCTAGCGTTGATAAAAGAAAGAATTATAGAAAAAGGCAGGCGGGTTCCTATTTCACTCTCCCAAAGACAAAGGATGGAAACCCATGTGTTTAATTCTTTGAGAAAGCTAGATGTATTAGAGGATTTGCTATCTGATGAGGAGATAACAGAAATAATGATTAATGGACCAGATAATATCTTCATAGAGAAGAGAGGTCAGGTGATTCATTGTAATGAGAGATTCTCCTCGGAAGAAAAGCTAAATGACATTATTCAAAACATAGTTGCTTCAAGCAACAAAATCGTAAATGAAAGAAGCCCTATTGTGGACACCAGACTTGCAGATGGAAGCCGTGTCAATATAGTGCTTAAACCAGCGGCTGTAGATTACAGCATCATATCTATACGAAAATTCCCTAAAGAACAAATGACTATGGAACGACTAGAGAGCTATGGCTCAATTTCTATCGAGCAGATAGAGCTTCTTAGGAAGCTTGTCATCAGCGGATACAACATATTTGTGTCTGGTGGTACAGGCAGTGGAAAGACCAGCTTTCTCAATGCTTTAGGTGAGTTTATACCGAAGGATGAGCGAGTAATTACTATTGAGGATTCCGCGGAGCTACAGCTTAAGAATGTGGAAAATATAGTTCGTCTAGAGGCTAGAAATGCAAATCTCGAAGGTAAAAATGAAATAACTATAAGAGATTTGCTTAAGTCTTCTCTTCGAATGAGGCCCGATAGAATAATTGTGGGTGAATGTAGAGGAGCTGAGGCTCTAGAAATGCTTCAGGCCTTTAATACAGGCCATGATGGCAGCTGCTCTACAGGACACAGCAACTCATGTCATGATATGTTATCTCGACTTGAGACGATGGTGTTAATGGGGGCAGATATACCGCTAGCTGCCATTAGACAGCAGATCGCATCTGGTATAGATATCATAGTGCAACTGGGAAGACTTAGAGACAAGAGCCGTAAGTTGCTAGAGATATCTGAAGTGATTGGAATTGAGAATGAGGCTATCAAGCTCAATCCTCTGTATAAATTTAAAGAGTTGGAAGAAGTCAATGGAAGGATAGTGGGCCAATGGGAAAAGATAGGAGATCTAATACACCAAGAGAAGCTAGAGGCAAGCGGCATCTCAATCTAGCCATTAATCGTGGAGACATCGTACCTTTTTTCCAAGGAATTGGACTTACAGCAGTGATAGCCTTCCTGTTCTACAGATCCATGGCAGGAATGATTATAGGAATAGGTGTGATACCCTTCTGGATTAAATTAAGCAGAAGGGAAGCTGCCGCTAAGAAAAAGGGGCGGTTATTGGTGGAATTCAAGGAATACATGATGCTTATAGTTCAAGGACTCCAGACTGGATATTCTATTGAGCGTGCTCTTTTACAATCGGAAAAAGAGCTAAAGAAAATGTTTGTGGAAGACAGTGCATTACTCCCTTATGTGCATGTAATGAATCAAAGGATATCAATGAATGTTCAGTTGGAAAGAGCATTTATGGAATTTGCTAAGGAAGTAGATTTAGAGGAGGCCATGAGCCTGGCGGAAATCATTGCTTTTGCCAAAAGAAGTGGAGGAGATTACGGCAAGAATATTAGAGAGACAGCCATGAAAATAGAAGATAATCTTGCAGTAAAACAGGAGATTGAAACCATAACAACTGAGAAGCGACTAGAGCTTAAGGTGATGTGCGTAATGCCTATAGGAATACTTGCATATATCACCGTAACCTCAAGCGGGTTCATAGCTCCACTATATGGCAATATCATGGGGATTTCCATAATGAGTATATGTCTAATAGTCTATGGATTCCTTATATCTCTAGGCAAAAAGATAATTGATATTAAGGTTTGATAGGAAAAGAGTTGAGGAGAGAGGCTTGTTTAATAAACAGGAATTAACCAGCAAGAAGACGCTGATTGAAGTAATAGTCATATGTGTAGTAATGGGCGTAGGCTTGCTTATATATGACTACGTGCAAAACAGGGTATATTTCGACGGATCCATCGAAAGAAGTGAAGCTGGTGATGGGAAAAAGCGAGAAGACTTAGAGTTAGAATTCTACGATAACAAAGAGGAGCTATCGGTGGAAGTATCTGATAAGAGACTATCCTCAAGTCAGGTGGATGAGTATTTTGATCAGGCCCAAGCAGAAATAGATGAGTCGTATCTAGGGTCCAATGAGTCAGCCAATAAAGTAACGGAGGACCTGGATTTAAGAGGAAGCTATTGCGATGGGATGGTTAAAGCATACTGGTCATTTGACAGGACAGGAGTTGTGTCGTCAGATGGAGCTCTCAGAGTGGAAAACATAGAAAAAGAAGGCCAGATCATTAATCTGGTGGCTGAGCTTAGCTATGAAAATGAGAGTAGGCTCTATGCTTTTTCGGTATTTGTATGTAGAAAAGGCATGGATACAGTGGAAGGTCAATTAACTGCCATCCAAGAAGAAGTTATCTGTGTGGATGAAAGTAGTCGAAATGAAGATAACCTGGTTCTCCCAAAACAGGTAGGAGATATTCCATTAGTTTGGAAACGCAAAATGAATTTCAGAGGTTTGCAAATCTTGATTCTGGGACTGGTCACAGTGGTGGCCGTGTCTATAGGAAAGAAAAGAGACGAAGCCATAAGTAAAAAGCAATTAATTGAAGAAAAGGATAAGGATTACCCCATGATTGTAAGTGAATTATCTATCCTAATGGGCGCTGGAATGAGCTTCAGAAAAGCGTTAGAGCGAATTGTGGGTAGATATAACCTTAAGAAACAAGCCGGGATAATACGACCAGGCTATGAAGATATGGCTTACACATATAGAAAAATATGCGATGGAGCAGGAGAGATAGCGGCATTAGAAGACCTGGGAAACCGAAGCGAAAGCAAAGAATATAGAAAACTGGCGTTGCTCTTAGTTCAAAACCTGAGAAAGGGCTCCACAGATTTGCTTAACTCTCTGGAAAAAGAAGAGAAATATGCCTTTGAATTGAGAAAAGAGAAGGCGATTAGAGCAGGAGAGGAGGCATCCACTAAGCTATTAATACCGATGGCAGGAATGCTATTTATTGTAATAGTAATACTGGTGGTGCCAGCACTCATGCAGATGAATATTTAGATTCTTGTGTACTACATAAGGAAAAAATAGAAATGAGGTAGAATATGTATTTTTTAAAAAATAAGATTAGAGATTTTATTCAGGAAGAGGATGGAATAGGAACAGTCGAGATGATTCTTATATTGGTGGTTCTTATTGGTATTGTCCTAATTTTTAAGGATGAACTTAATTCATTAGTTGAGAGTATCTTTGAGACAATTAATTCTCAGGCAGGAAGAGTGTAGTGGCAAAGGGTTCATTATCAGTATTCTTCGCCATGGTAATGGTGGCGGTAATGACCTTAATATTTACCATGTCAGAATGCATAAGAGTATTTGAATTCCATAATTTATCTCAAGAGTATACAGACATGGCGGTGGAGAGTGCTTTTTCAGAGTACAACCCATATCTATGGACCAACTATAGGATACTGGCAGTGGACCTAGGATATGGGACTGACACCATAGGTCCTAGCATCTTAGAGAGGAAGACCATGGATTACTGTAGCTACAACTCTAATATTTCTGAAGGTAAAAATTACACAAGACTTACTCCGGATAGTTGTAGAGCTGATAAATATACACTTTTGACTGACGGACAGGGGCAGGGTGTAGTTAGGCTTGGGGTCAAGGCCGCGGAAGATGGGCTGGCCCAACAGATAATAGATGGAGTTCAGGGTAAGTCTGACAGCATAAATGGAGTGGAAATAGTTGCGGTAGAAGAACTGGCAGATAGTGGTGATCAGGCACTGACTCAGGCAAAGGCTGAGTTAGAAGAGAAAAAGCGAATTGCAGCAGAGGACGATAATCCGGACACTAATCCTTCTGATTATCCTGAACCAGGGCATGTGGAAGATGATCCATTGGATGCTTTTAAAGCTATCAGAGAGTCCTTTTCAAAAGGAGTTGTTTCTCAGGTGGTTTCAAAGGATGGTCTATCAGAAGCGTCTATAGATGAGGATACCATGCCATCTCACAGGAGCCTGCACTCTGGCAATCAGGAAATTGAAAGTGGCAATGCGATAGTTGATAAAGCTCTGTTTATAGATTATCTGATGACTAATTACAGTTACTATGGTTATGACTTAAAGCATGATGGACTGAAGTACGAAGTGGAATATCTCATATCAGGGAAGGAATCAGATGTGGAGTCTCTAGCCAGAGTAGTTGAGGAGCTGATGGTTATAAGAGAAGCTGCCAACTATACAACTATAGTTAATAATTCGTCACTTTCTTCCCAAGCAGGAGCTATAGCAGAGATATTGGCAGGATTCACAATGAATACAGCCATAATTGAAGCGGTGAAGTACGCAATTATAGGGGCATGGGCCTATATCGAGAGTATCCTTGATATTAGATTGCTCCTATCTGGCGGTAAGATTCCTGTGGTTAAGAACATAGACCAATGGACCTCAGATGTGTGGCATCTTTCTTCGGTCTTCGATATTAATACGAAGGCTAAAGCATGCGAGAATGGTATGAGTTACAAGGATTATCTAATAGGATTCTTAACGCTGCACGCTAATACAACTCTTGCCATGAGAGCTTGTGACGTCATGGAAAATGCACTCAATTCCACAGAGGATTACAAGAGTGTCAAAGTAGATAATATGGTAATTGCCGCTGATATATCTATTAACTATTCAGGAAGTGAAATGTTTCTGTCATTACTATCTGCGCCGTCTAATGAGACGGGTTATTCCTTTAAAAAGAACAAATTAATAGCTTACTAATAATAGAAAGGAGGTGTAAAAAGGTGTCTCTTTCACAAAATTATCCCCCAGACAGTTTACTTGCACCAAACTGTCTAAAGTCAAAAAATTATCTTAATAAACCAAAAATATATAAGTCCCAACTTCATAAAATTATCAATATAAAAGAGATGCCTTTTTATGCCTCCTTTTTAAAAGCCAGCTATACCATAGAAGCTGCGATTATAATGCCGCTATTTATTACACTTATGGTATTTGGAATATTCATCTTTAGAGTGTTACAGGTTCAATCAGGTATGCAGCAGTCTATTAATACTGCCAGCAGAACTATGGCAGTATCTTTAGGCAATGTGGCTAATTCAGGCGAATCTAATAAAGATGTTAATCCTGATGGTGAGGATCCATCAGTAAAGGGTGAATTATCCGAGGCGGCATTACTAGCTTCAACGATTGCTCTGGCGGGAGTTGAGGTGGCTAATAACCATGTGCCATTGGAATTTATAGATGGTGGAGCCGCGGGTATTAATTTTTTAGAAAGTGACGCAAGCGGAAATTATATAGATTTAAAAATAAGTTATGAAATGACTTTTCCAGTAGGATTGCTAGGGGATTATTCCTTTGAAGTTAATCAGAGAGCCCGCAATCGCAAATGGGTAGGATATGACAAGTCGGAAGGTTCTACAGATGGCACATATGTATATATTACGGATCATGGAGAAGTGTATCACAGGAATTATTTCTGTACCTACTTAAATCCATCGGTTCATAGAGTAGGAGAGTCCGAGGTGCCTAATCTTAGAAACAAGAGCGGTGGTAAGTATTACCAATGTAAGCGGTGTAAAGGAACGAAGGCTAATGGATTCTTATATGTGACGGATTATGGTGAAGCATATCACACTGATGTGAATTGTACAGAGATAAAACATAACATTAAAAAAGTATTATACGAAGAAGTAAAAGATAAAATGAACCCTTGCAGCAAGTGTTCTGCTGGGGAGCATGAGGAGTGAGTTAATGGAAACTTTTGGTTTAATCTGCCTGTATGGAATTGCAGCGGTGGATGATATAAAGACAAGGGAAGTAAGAGTTATTGAAATAGTAATATTTGGAATGTTAGGAATTATCTTCAATATTATTTGCAAGCCATATAGCATGGTGAGTATAGCAGGTGGCGTGGGAATAGGTCTACTTATATTAATATTTAGCCTATTAACCAGAGGAAAAATCGGCGCAGGTGACGCATATATCATTATGGTAACAGGTCTATTCTTAGGTTTCATAAATACAGCTATATTGCTTTGGGTTAGTTCAATTCTTGCAGCGATATACGGCATATGCATGGTTCGTATATACGGTAGAAGCATGAGAATGGAATTACCATTCGTACCTTTTTTACTAATAGGCTATCTACTCTTGAATATGATGAGGATATTAGGAGGTTCGATAGCATGAAGTTAAAGGGAAGTTATACAGTTGAGGCAGCTATAGTTATTAGCTTTTGCTTTATATTGTTTGGCCTTGCAGTGGGACTCAGCTATGAAATATTTAAGTTGGTAATAGAGTATGTGCAGTATGACAAGGATAATTTCGATGCAGTAAGTATGTTTAGAATAAAGGAGGGAATTACTGGCATTATTCATGCCATTAAAGATTAGAGTTATGGAAATATCTTATGAAAGAAAACACAATGATAGCTATATGATAATTGATGGTGAAGTGGATAGTAGTATCTATGAGGTCAGAATGATAAATGACAATGATATATCTGCTCTGCTTAAATTCACAACCTTCGCATTAGATGGAAGAGAGAAGTATAGTTATAATATCAGCCGTAAGGAGAATCTTGAAGACTTCGTTGAATCCCAGGATTTTACAATAGATGTATTAGAAAGAATTGTTATTAATATTCAGTTAGCCCTGGATGAATTAGGGAAGTATTTAATAGATGAGGAATATATATGGCTTAGTAAGGAATCTATATTTTTAGAGAAAAGTAACGAGAATTTTAAGGTGGGATTATGCTTTTACCCTAAGAAATTCGGAAGTGTTCAGATTCAGTTTAGAGAACTAATGGAATATTTCATAACCGTTATCACAAAGGATGATAGAGATGGAGCTAGACTAGTATACGAAGCATATGACCTAACTCTTAAGGATGATTACACATTAGAAGAAATAATCGATTGTCTTCAGATGAGGGAAGAGATAATGGAAGAGCAGGAAGAAATATATGTGGAGCACATTAGTCTGGATGATGATAGTGATGTGGTATATGAGGCCACCGAAGCAGAATATATTTCAGATATCTATGAAGATGAACCCAAAAAAGTGGGATTCATTGAAAGACTCATTGGAAGAGGAGTGGAAGGATTCTCTAGAAGAAAGCAACGTAAGGAAGAAAGTGTAGATGAATTTGAGGATTTCGTCATTGATCCGGATTACGAGCTGGAAGAGAAGACGGTGTTATTGACTGAGAGCAAAGCTGTTGGAAAGTTAATCTATGACGGAAATAGTAATGAGGATGACTTTATAATTAACAAAGACATATTTAGGATTGGTTCGTCCAAGAATAACGATGCCATACTTCACGCTAAGACTGTCAGTGGTAGTCACGCCAAGATAGTGAAGGAGGGAGATGATTACTACCTTACAGATACCAATAGCCTAAATGGCAGTTTTGTTAATAGCATGCCTCTTCCTTATCGCAAGCCATATCTTCTTAAGCCTATGGACATAATTAGGTTTGCAAGTGAATCGTATGTGTTTATGTAGATGATACTAGTCGCAGCGGCTCAATCCTTATTCATAATGGGAGTCTTTCAGACTCCTTTTTCGTTGCTTTCGCAACTAACATTATTCATAAGGTTTGAGTCACTCATTCTTCGTTATTAAGTAGTATTAATACTTCTTTTACAAGCAAGCTTGACAAGAAGTTATTAATTCAACTTAGTAACTGCGACTAGTAACATATATTATTACATTGTGAAGTGTCTTCTTTTTTGTTAAAATAAAGGAAGTTTTTGGGTTAATCCCTAGATTAGGAGATGGAACATGAGCATTATCGATAAAGTATTTGGAACACATTCTCAGCGAGAGCTTAAGCGTATTAAGCCTATCGCAGATAAGATTGAATCATATAGATCTGCTATGCAGGCTCTTTCTGATGAGGAACTTCGTGGTAAGACTACCGAATTTAAGGAGAGACTTGCTAAGGGAGAGACACTTGATGATCTTCTTCCTGAGGCATATGCAGTAGTTAGAGAAGCTGGTAAGAGAGCTCTTGGAATGGAGCACTTCAGAGTACAACTTATTGGTGGTATCATTCTTCACCAGGGTCGTATCGCTGAGATGCGTACAGGTGAAGGTAAGACACTTGTTTCTACACTTCCAGCATATCTTAATGCACTTGAGGGCAAGGGAGTTCATATCGTAACAGTCAATGATTACCTTGCTAAGCGTGATGCTGAGTGGATGGGTGAGGTTCATAGATTCTTAGGACTTACAGTTGGTGTAGTTCTTAATGATATGACTAAGGAGGAACGTCAGGCAGCTTATAACTGTGATATTACTTATATCACTAACAATGAGCTAGGTTTTGATTACCTCCGTGACAATATGTGTGTATATGAGAAGGATTTAGTACAGCGTGGTCTTCACTACTGTATCATCGATGAGGTGGATTCAGTACTTATTGATGAGGCTCGTACTCCTCTTATTATTTCAGGTCAGTCCAGCAAGTCTACTAAGCTCTATGAGCTTTGTGATGTGCTTGCTCGTCAGCTTAAGCGTGGTGAGGATCTTCCAGAATTCTCTAAGATGGATGCAATCATGGGCGTTGAGCGTAATGAGACAGGTGATTTTATCGTAGATGAGAAGGATAAGGTAGTTAATCTTACTGCACAGGGTGTTGAGAAGGTTGAGCAGTTCTTCCATATCGATAACTTAGCAGATCCAGAGAATCTTGAGATTCAGCATAATGTTATACTTGCACTTCGTGCTCATAACCTTATGTTCAAGGATCAGGATTATGTAGTTTCAGATAATCAGGTTATGATTGTCGATTCATTTACAGGTCGTATTATGCCAGGTCGTAGATACTCTGACGGATTACATCAGGCTATTGAGGCTAAGGAGCATGTTGAGGTTAAGCGCGAGTCTATGACTCTTGCTAATATCACATTCCAGAACTTCTTCAACAAGTATGACAAGAAGGCTGGTATGACAGGTACAGCTCTTACTGAGGAGCAGGAGTTCCGTGATATATATGGAATGGATGTAGTAGAGGTTCCTACTAATAATCCTGTTCAGCGTATCGATCATGATGATGCGGTTTACAAGACCAAGCAGGAGAAATACAAGGCTGTTGTTGAGGAAGTTAAGAAGGCTCACGAAAAGGGACAGCCAGTACTTGTTGGTACAATAGATATTGATATTTCAGAGTTAGTTTCTAAGATGCTTCGCCGTGAGGGCATTGAGCATAATGTACTTAATGCTAAGTATCATGAGAAGGAAGCTGAGATAGTTGCTGAGGCTGGTAAGCATGGTGCTGTTACCATCGCTACTAATATGGCCGGCCGTGGTACAGATATTAAGCTTGACGAGGAGGCTCGTGCAGCAGGTGGTCTTAAGATTATCGGTACAGAGCGTCACGAGTCACGTCGTATAGATAATCAGTTGAGAGGTCGTTCAGGTCGTCAGGGTGATGTGGGTGAGTCACAGTTCTTTATCTCACTCGAGGATGATCTTATGAGACTCTTCGGTTCTGAGAGACTTATTAGCATGTTTAATGCTCTCGGAGTACCAGAGGGTGAGCAGATTAAGCATAAGATGCTTTCTGATGCAATCGAAAAGGCGCAGAAGAAGATAGAGGAGAATAACTTCTCAGCTCGTAAGAATCTGCTTGATTATGATCAGGTTATGAATGAGCAGAGAGAGCTTATCTACAAGCAGCGTCGTAGAGTTCTCATGGGCGAGGATATGCATGAGCAGATTATCGGCATGATTGAGGACAAGGTAGACGAGTGCATAGAGAAGACTATTCCTGATGATGTAGAGAAGGAACTCTGGGAGCTTAAGGAACTTAATCATATCCTTTGCCCAGTTATTCCAGTGCCAGTCATGACACAGCTTTCTATTGGAAACATTAAGACTAAGAAGGAACTTAAAGAGAAGCTCACTGAGATTGCTCTTAAGATGTACGCAGATAAGGAAAAGGAATTCGACCAGCCAGAGCAGTTTAGAGAGGTTGAGAGAGTTATTCTTCTCCGTGTTATCGACCGCAAGTGGATGGAAGAGATTGACGATATGGAACAGCTTCGTCAGGGTATACGCTTACAGGCATACGGTAATCGTAACCCAGTTGATGAGTACAAGGCAGCCAGCTACGATATGCTTGATGCCATGAATGCAGCTATTATCAATGACACTCTTACCATGCTATACAGAATCCGCATCGAGAAGAAGGTAGAGCGTGAGGAAGTTGCGAAGGTAACAGGAACCAATAAGGACGAATCTGCAGGTAAGGCACCACAGAAGCGCAAGGAGAAGAAGGTATTCCCTAATGATCCATGTCCATGTGGCTCAGGACTGAAGTATAAACAGTGTTGCGGAAGGAAGTAATTTTTCAAAAGCTTGCTTATTGAAAAATTACTTCTACGACACGCCCCGCGCGAAGCGCATATAAATGGGCGTGTCTTCCCGTTTCCCGCTTCCCGCTTCCCGTCCCGCTATAGAAGATTAAAGATTCAACTAGAACCATCTCAATTAGAGATGGTTCTTATATTATAAGGAGTGTAAATGACAAATTTAGAAGAGTACTACAATAAATTCAATGAGGATAAGAGACTCAATAGTCGTCATGGAATTATGGAATTTACTGTAACAATGAAGTATGTTCATAAATATTTAGATATGGTATCTACTGAGACTGGCAAATCTAATAGTGACATACAGATCCTTGATATAGGAGCTGCTACAGGTGGATATAGTATACCTTTATGGGAAGAGGGCTACGATGTAACAGCTGTTGAATTAGTTAAGCATAATCTGGGTATGCTTAAAGCTAAAGGTACAGGTGTTAAGGCTTATCAAGGTAATGCTCTTAAGCTGAAGAAATTCCAGGACGAAAGTTTTGATCTTACCCTTCTGTTTGGACCTATGTATCACTTGAAATCTCGAGAGGAACAGTTGCAGGCACTCAAGGAGGCTAAACGTGTAACGAGGACTGGTGGATATATATTAGTTGCATATGTAATGAATGAATATGCCTTCCTAACATACGGAATAAAGGAAGGACATATCTTAGAGAATATTGCTGAAGGAAAATTGGATGACAGTTTCCACGTAAGACCAGGTGAGGATGACTTATATATGTTTATGCGCACCGAAGATATAGTAAGCCTTAATAAAGAAGCTGAATTAGAGCGCGTGCAGATTATTTCTCCAGATGGTCCAGCCAATCATATGCGAAGAGAAGTCAACGCACTGTCAGAAGAGCAGTTCGAGCAATTTATTAAGTATCAAATG
>JAILNO010000013.1 GCA_024691465.1 Pseudobutyrivibrio sp.
AGATATGGGAAAAGTATTTTTTGTCAATGGATTTATGGACGCTGGCAAGACCAGCTTTATTTCCCAGCTCTTAAGTGAGGAGTACTTTAAGATTCCTGGGAAGACTCTACTCTTCGTCTGTGAGGAGGGAGATGTAGAGTATGACATGGACATGCTTGAGGAGAATCACGTGTTCATCGCATATATTGAAAGGGAGCAGGACTTCAATACGGACTACATCCTTGAGATAGAGCGCAAGGTTAGGCCTGATAGAGTCATTGTGGAATTCAATGGTATGTGGGATAGACGCAGTGTGGAGTTCCCTTGGTATTGGGACGATATTATGGAGATTGCCATCTTCGATGCCACTACTTTTGATGTGTATTCCAAGAATATGAAGCTGATGGTTTCAGAGCAGGTTAAGAGGGCATTTATGACGGTATTTCATAAGTGCGATACGGTTATGAGCAGGCTTAGTTCATTTAGACGAAACATCAGGGCTGTCAACCCTAAAATTAATATCGTATTTAAAGATTCTAAGGGCGAAATTAAGACAAATTTTGTGGAAGATTTACCTTACAATATTGACGCTGACGTGATAAATTTAAAGGACGATTTATTCACTACATTTTACCTGGATTCCATTGAGCTTCCTGATAGATATGTAGGTAAGCAGGTTCACTTCGTGGGATCAGTTATGGGGCTTAAGAGCGAGGACAGTCGCACCATGATGGTAGGACGCAAGGTAATGAATTGTTGCATGAATGACTTAACTATGTTTGGAGTCATTTGTGATTATGAGAGGGCCGACAGGTTTAAGCCTGAGGATTGGGTGGATATTACAGCTGTGGTTAAGAAGGAATATTCTGATGAGTATGAGATCTTCTACCCAGTGTGTGAAGTTACTCAAATTGCGAGATGTTTAGAGCCTGAGAAGGTCATTCTAGATGTAATTTGATATTTGAATAATCTGTGGTACAATATACCCGCTGTGCAATTAGAAAGGCTTGAAATGGGAAACGGATTTACTATACAGGGGCCAGACAACGAGACAATTAAGGCCGCTAAGGAAGCTAGAGAGAAGCTTAGAGAGAACACGAGCATATTAATGGACATTAATACTTTCCAGCAGAAGGTGGAGAGTGGTGAGGTCAGCGATGATAAAGGTATCGCAGAGTTAATTATCAATGGTGTTGCATCTAATTATCATATTCATATTAATCGCAGGTGTGTTACCAAGTCAGATGGTACACTCATCACTGCAGCAGGACTTCTTAAGATGTATGAGCCTGAGGAGCTTCAGGTTAAGTACACTAGGAAGCCTAAGCGTATGCTTTCCATCAGACAGTATAAAGAGATGATGAGAGAGCGTAGAGACAATAAGAGTGGAGCTTAAGACTTAAGCTTCACTTATAAAAAAAGACCCAGCAGTTTATCACTGCTGGGTCTTTTGTAGTTATACTAGTTGAAGTAACGATCTAAGAATCCCTTGAGAGCCTTGCCGTGACGAGCCTCATCGCGAGCCATCTCGTGAACTGTATCATGAATTGCATCCAGATTGTTCTTCTTAGCACATGTAGCAAGATCTACCTTACCTGCTGTAGCGCCGAACTCGCAATCTACACGCCATGCAAGATTCTTCTTAGTAGAATCTGTCATATTAACCTCGAGGTCTGAACCAAGCATCTCAGCGAACTTAGCTGCGTGCTCTGCCTCTTCATAAGCTGCCTTCTCCCAGTAGAGACCGATCTCTGGGTAGCCTTCTCTATGAGCTACACGAGCCATGCATAGGTACATACCTACCTCTGAGCACTCACCTTCGAAATTAGACTTAAGCTGCTCGAAGATATACTTCTTATCCTCGTCAGAAATCTCTGGATTATTCTTAACAGTCTTGCCATAGATACCGAACTCATGCTCAGCAGCGAGAGTAAGCTCACCCTCTACCTTCTTGAATTTGTCAGCGCTAGCGTGGCAAACTGGACACTCTGCTGGTGGGTTCTCTCCCTCAAAAACATAACCACATACTGTACATACGAACTTTGACATAATTTAAACTCCTTTCAAATACAATAATAATTCTTAATTTTCATTATTAACGCAGTCTTTACAAACGCCAGTGAATAGCAAAGATGCTTGTTCAATAGTACCTAAACCTGTACTAGATGCCGCAAGTATCTGATCAACACCAGGTGTGACATCTACATCCATAATCCTGTGACAGCATCTGCAATAGTAGTGACTATGTGCTGAAGTGTCAGCGTCGTAGTGCTCGGTACCGTCGCCAGTTGAAATCTTCTTAATCTCGCCTACGTCGACTAATAGTGTGAGATTACGGTATACCGTACCTAGACTAATCTTAGGATATTCCTCTCTAACATGCTGATAGATAACATCAGCTGTAGGATGTTCCTTGGTAGACATTAAATATTCTTTAATACACTCTCTCTGCCTACTGTAATTCATAAACACCTGCCTTCTAAAACAACCATTGGCAACCAAATCAATAATGATTATCTATATAATATCACTAATTTAGGCTTTGTCAACATAAAAATAGTAATAATTATCGTTTTATTAAACTAACCAAAGTTTGTTTCCCACAGAATCAAGGATTGTGTGCATTATTTAGCTCAAATTTCACAGTAATTTCACAGAAACTATATGGACAAATATAGGGAGTGAAGCTATTATATAGGAGTTCGCGAAAATGACAGCAAGCCTTGTTAAATCAAGGGTTCTAGTTACTTTTACGATAGAAATATTTATATCCTGGGGAGGACATGAGAGATGGCAATAGGCGAGATCATTGCTTGCACAAGTGCAGAAGATTTGTATAGGAGAGCTGAGGATTTACTTAGAAAAGGAATCCAGACTGAGTTCATAGCTCGCAACACACTGAAGGTTGTAAGAGTTAATAACAAATAATGTGCAAAGGACTAATGAATTAATCATTAGTCCTTTTTTATTCGTATTAAATTTGAGATGCGTGATAGCGCTTCTTATCCAGGTACATGGCATCATCGATACGCTTGAGGATGCTATCCTCAGAATCAGCAGTATTGAACATGCTGTGGCCGATGGCGAAGGACAGTTTATAAGGGCGCTTATGGGCATTATTGAAATCATCAGCAGCTTGCTTAAGGGCTGCTTCTAAATCTATTACTTCCTGTTCATCATCGGTCTTAGTTACGATTATGAACTCATCACCAGCGTATCTGAAGGCGGTGGAGTTGGAAGAGAGTACATCGTTAAAAATCTGGGCCACATCCTTGAGGGCCTGATCACCAGCTGAGTGACCGTGAGTGTCATTGATTAATTTGAAATCGTTCATATCAAGCATCATGCCGTAGTAGGTGGTGGATGCTCTGCGATTGATCTTAAAAATAGCATGCTCTAAGTAGAGCCTGTTATATAGTCCTGTAAG
>JAILNO010000027.1 GCA_024691465.1 Pseudobutyrivibrio sp.
TAGCCTGGGAACCATCGGACTCGATTACCTTAGTGTCGGAGCCGCCGCAAGCCACCATAGACAGTGCCATGCAAGCCACCATGCCAAGCATTATTAATTTATTCTTCATTACATAATCCTCCTGGATAATATATTAACTTACCATGTAAGTCTTTAGCGAAAAAGTTACGAATAATCTACTGTATCTCAGGATACTTGCTAGGGTCGTAATTGTGAGTGTTGTTGTGAGCATTAGAGTACTCCCACAGGTCCGCATCGTGCCAGTAGAAAATCAATGTGCCATCCAACTGCAGGTTAGGATCGAAGTGATACCAACCCTCACCTATATCGATGAGTAGCCAGTAGTGGCCGCGGAAATCGCGAATTTTCTCGATCTCCATATTCTTGATGCCCAGTCTGTTCAGTAGCACCTCAGCGGTCTTCTGTTTGACGGTGCAATCACCCACGCGAGAGTGCAAGCCCTTGTAGGCTGCGGACAGCAGGTCGTCGATACCAGCAGACTCGGAATAACTGATATTATATACCACCCAATCGAATACTGCACGGGCCTGTTCCTTAGGAGTCATGTCCTCGGTGATGATCTCTGCCAGGACCTCATCGGCCATGGCGTATACAGTCTCCTCGGTGGCCTCGGTAATCTTGGCCGAAACTATCTTGATAGTGGTGGTCTCCCTGGTCTCATTGCCAGCGGCATCGGTGGCGATGTAGGTTACATCGTAGGTGCCACGCTTGTCAGAATTGACCTCAGTGGTGTCCACCTCAAGAGTAGGATTAGGGTCGTAGTCATCAGTGACCTCGATGTTCTTCTTGTAAGAGATGGGCTCGCCCTGGGCTACCTCAAGTGGCTCCACACCAGTGATTACAGGGGGCGTGTTGTCCACCGTTACAGTGCAAGGCACTGTGGATTCGGTGCTATTGCCGTAGGCATCGGTGACCACGATAGTCACATCGAAGCTGCCCTCGGTGGTGAAGTCGTAGGCTTCCTTATAATCGATGGTGCAGGTGCTGCAATCTATGACTGACTCCACCAGATCCGCCGCCGTAGGTGCTGGAACCGATGGGAATATATCGATGGTATCGGCTGTCAGTGTCACCACAGGTGCCGTGGTGTCCTGCACATGGAGAGTGGAGGTGGCTGACTGCTCACCCCTTAAGTCATCGTCCCACACAATCGTGAGTTCATAGTCCCCAGGCACATTAGGGTCGAAGACCGTATCTTCGGAAAAATGCGCGCTGGCCTCAGGCTGCTTCAGGAACTCGCTGACATCACAAGCAGAGGTGCCAGCCTCCACATATACCTCAGAGTACACTAGGTCCGACTGCCCGTAATTATATAAGTAAAAAGTTACGCCGCCCGCTATGGCTGTGGCGCCCACAATTATAGGTAATATAACCTTTAATTTCCTGTGTTTCATACTATATACCTTCATTAAATCTAACTGTTTTTAAGTATATCCCTTTTTTAATGAAAAACATAGAGAATTAATTGTTAATTACGGGTGAGAATTACAATATTTGATGCATATTTGGCAATAAGCGAATCACCGATGAAATCAAGATACTCTCTGTAATCCACATAGTACTTCCTGCCCCATGATGACACTTCAATCATAATATCGTTTTTACGTATCTGATCAGTGTACTTCCTATACTCAGGGGAAAAAGTTACGCCTACCGCATTGACGTAGTGACTATTGACGGTGGTGGCTGCCTTGTACTGGCCGGTAGCCTCATACAGAGTGTATAGAGTCAGCTCCTTGCCCATGGAATAGAGACCCCATACTACAGGCAAGTCTTGATCTAGCTGCTTCGTAACTTTCTCGATGAAATGCTTGTGTCCGTGGATACCGTTCCATCTGGCGCGTACTTCATTATTCGTAGCTTTTTTAATATAGGAACATATCTGGCGTGGAAGGATACCTACGCTTAAGTGAGCCCTGAAAAACTCGTGCATGAATATCTTAGATGATGGGAAAAAGTGTATGAAATCCGAAATGAGATTCGTATATGCGAAGTGGGATATGTGGGTCTGGTTAGATATGTACAGGGCGGCATCCACAGCGGATATAAGGCCGCAGCCCTGATGGCTCACATTGTGCCAAGGATTGCCGCTGAACCAGCTCTGATTGCCACCGAAACTGGTGGTACGATTGTCCTCATTGTATATGGCTACATAATCCCTCTTAAGACTAATATTCTCCATAATAACTCCCCCTAACTCATACTTAGATTCTATCAAATTATGAAAGTGTAGACAATCACCTGGGTATAATTCCTGAATGGAATATCAGGTAGAATTATTTTGAATAAGTATATGGGAAATATCTTGATATAATAGCAAGTGGAATAATTATAGGTATTCCAAACTGAGATATAAACATGCAAGAGGAGGAGAAAATATGGCTTGTTTTACAGTTCCAGCTGGAGAAGCTATAGTTACAACTATAGTTAATAAGACAATGGAAAAGAAGGGTGTGGAGGCTAAGGAAAATGACGATCCTACCAAGATTCCTTTCACCAGGAAGCTTAAGTGGCTAACCAATCTATTATGGGGTGGCTCATTATTGCTGGCATATGAGCACGTATGGCATGGTGAGGTACAACCATTCTTCCCATTCCTGACAGCTATGTCTGACCCAGCTGACACAGCAGAGATGCTCCACGAGATCGCTACAGTAGGCGTATCTATGGCAGTGCTCATCACAGCTATCTGGGTGGCTATGTGTGTGACAGCAGATATGATTGTTAAGCGTCCAGGCGCACTTAAGAAGACAGTATAGGAGAAAGATATGACATTATTAATCACAGTAATCGCTGCAGTAATCACAACAATCCTGTGGTACAACCGCAAGAATAACGAAATGCAGTTACACGTACTTATGTATATGTTCTGGGGTGCATCCCTCATGTGGCTTGTAGATGCAATCTTCGAGTACGCAGAGCTTAGAGCTGAGTATTTCACCCCAGCTTTAGAAGATATGATTAACGATACATTCTTAGGATTATCGGTAATCGCTTTTGCTCTAGTAGTATGGACCGTGGTTATACTAATCAAGGATCCAAAGGGAGTGCTGAAGAATACACTTTCAAAGGCTGAGTAATTAATATAGGTTGAGCAGCTGGTTGATCTTGAGTGATAGGCCTAAGGTGAACTTGGTCTCGAAGCTCTCGAAATCAAGATCTGTCAGTTCCTGAATCTTATCTAGGCGATACTTTAGAGTATTGCGGTGGAGGAACAGGGCCTCGGCAGTCTGCTTGGCATTATAATCTAATAATATGTACTGCTTAAGAGTCTCAAGTAAATGAGACTCTTTTTTGATGTCATATTCATTGAGAATCTCGAAGGCAGGACTAATGCTGTCCTCTAACAGCCTGCGGTCGGAACAGGACATGAGCAGATCGTAGGTCTTGTAGTCAGAGTAGAGGCAGAGCGTCTCCTTTTTCCTGGTGATGTGTGACAGGTGGCAGGCTCTGGCTGCGTTCTGGAACATCTTAGGCAGGTCAGTGATATCGGTGAACTCCTGGCTGATGCCTATCTCAGTCACGTGGCAGACCATGTCGGAATCGGATGAGGCCTGTGTAATCAGCGGCAGGAATGCGCTGTCGAAGAGGGCCACCACGAAATTGCCGTATATGAACACGTGGCTGTCGGCGATGGTTGAGTGGATGGCGGACTTGATGAAGGCCTGCAGGTGCGGAGAGGCAGTGTCAGGTACGAATATGGCCAGCTGCATATGCTTAGGCAGAGTGATGCCTGAGGCGTACAGGCGCTGCTTGGTGTGGTCAGGATCCTCCCCAGATAGCATGCTGATCAGGATATTGGCGGTTACATCCACGAAGAATGTGTGGAAATTAGGCTCCTGCTTGAGGAAATCCACCATGAGCTCACTGATACGAGGCAGGTACTTGTAGTGAAAATCTACGAGTCCCTTTTCATTATCTAAGAGCACCAGGTATCCGATGTGCTGGTGGTCGCAGATGAGCTTGGCGGCCAGCTTCTTCTCGTTAGATGCGTCACAGGTCACCTCGAAGGGCGTGCTGTCTACAGGCAACATGTTGGATGGAAGGAGCCTGTTGATGGCTGAGATGAAGTCACGGGAGCAGTGCCCCCTATTAATATTAGTAGTCCAGATAGGATCGGTTACAGGGATTGTGGTGGAAAAGGCGACGACCTTGAAACTTAAATCCGTAATTACGATAGACCTATCCAGGAACTCAGCCGCCTTATTGACAGCAGTCTCCAGAGACTCGTGCTGAATCAGTAGATATAGCAGCTGACTGAAATTAATCTCATACTGCTGTTCCTTGAGTTGATTCTTCATTTCCAGAATATCCATAGCTAACTCCTAAAGTATTGTGCACGAAGCACAAGTAATTTCATAAAAGATTGTGCAGCGAATATGTAGGTTCATATACACTCACTTGTTAAAATATTATCACAGTACTATTGATATTGCATCAAATAGTTGAAAAAGCAAGTAAAAGGAGAGTTTAAAAATGGCTTACGAAAAACTACTACAGCCTGGACAGATTGGTTCCATGAGGCTGAAGAACAGAGTTGTCATGCCTGCAATGGGTGTGTCTATGGCACAACCAGGCGGTGAGACTAACGAGCACATCATTCGTTATTACGAAGACAGAGCAAAGGGTGGAGTAGGACTTATCATCACTGAGATCACTCGTGTAGAGGAGATGTATGGTACAGCAATTCCTAACCAGCTGGCAGCTACTGAGTCTAAGCACGTTCCACATCTTGAGAGACTGGCTGAGAGAATTCACAAGTACGGAACTAAGATCTTACTTCAGTTACAGCACCCAGGTCGCGAGAATCACTCTGACATGATTGGTGGTAGACAGATAGTTGCACCTTCAGCAGTTATGTGTAAGGTAACTAACGAGATGCCACGTCCACTTACTACAGAGGAGTGTCAGTCACTTGTTAAGGATTTCATCAAGGGCGCAGTAATCGCTCAGAAGGCTGGATTCGATGGTGTCGAGATCCACGCTGCTCACGGTTACTTACTCAATGAGTTCCTTTCTCCATACACTAATAAGAGAACAGACAGATACGGCGGAAGTTTCGCTAACCGCATCAGAATTCTCGAAGAGATTATCACAGGTGTTAGATACATGTGCGGACCACACTTCGTAATCTCTGTAAGAATCAGTGCTGACGAGTTCGTAGAGGGCGGTCTTAAGCTTGAGGATACAGTCAAGATTGCTAGAACTCTCGAGTCATTCGGCATCGACGTAATCAATGTAAGTAGTGGTATCTATGAGACTTCTACTACTATCATCGAGCCAGGTTCATACCCACAGGCTTGGAGAAAGCATTTAGGCGCTACTATCCGCAAGAATGTGAGCATACCTGTAATCACAGCTAACAACCTCAAGGATCCAGATGTAGCTGAGGCTATCTTAGAGGAGGGCGTATGCGACTTCGTAGCTCTCGGTAGAGGAAGTCTTGCAGATCCTGAGTTCGTTAAGAAGACTAAGGAAGGCAGACCAGAGGAGATCAACAAGTGTATCGGATGTCTCTACTGCTTCGCTTCACTTTCAGAGGGTGGCCACATCAAGTGTGCTGTCAACCCTAAGTGTGGTCGTGAGGTCGAGTACGCTAATGTAGTTAAAAATGGCGACGGCCGCAAGGTTGCTGTAATCGGTGGTGGCCCTGCTGGTATCACAGCTGCTCTTACTCTCAGAGAAAGAGGATTTGCGCCAGTTATTTTTGAGAAGAATGACACACTCGGTGGTCAGCTCAATATCGCTGACAAGCCTATCCTTAAGGATAAGCTTGAGGCATACAAGGAGTCTATGATTGCACGTATCAACAATTCTGATATCGAGGTTAAGCTCAATACTGAAGCTACAGTTGAGGCTGTTAAGGCTATCAATCCTGTAGGTGTATTCGTAGCAACTGGTGGTACTCCTATCGTTCCTCCTATTCCAGGACTTGATCAGGACAATGTCATGACAGCTGAGGATGTATTACTTGGCAAGAAGACTCCTACTGGAACTGTTGCTGTAATCGGTGGCGGTATGACAGGTATGGAGACAGCTGAGACACTTGCTGCTAAGGGTCACAAGATCTACCTGGTAGAGATGGCTAAGCAGATTGGTCGTGGTCTTTATAAGTCAGTAATGGTTGACTTCATGAATAGATTCAACAAGAGCGAGCCTACTATCATGACATACAGCAAGCTTATGTCTGTTGATGGCAAGACTGTAACACTTATGAATACTATGACATCTCAGGTGTCTACTATCGAAGCTGACACAGTTATCCTTGCACTTGGTACTAAGCCTAACAGGAAGCTTACAGAGGAATTCGAGGCAGCCTTCGATGAGGTTATTGTACTAGGCGATGCTAACAGACCAGCTAGAATCGTAGAGGCAGCCTTCGATGGACTTGGAAGAGCTAGTACTTTTCTAGCAGATTAATATAAATAGAAAGGATAACTACTATGAAAGAGTTTAAGGATAAAGTAGCTCTGATCACAGGCGCAGCTAATGGCTTTGGAAAAGAGTTCGCAAAGGAAGCAGCATCAAAGGGAATGAAGCTTGCTTTAGTAGATATTGAAAAGGAAGAAGTGGAAGCAGTATGCGCTGAGGTTAAGAATCTCGGTGTGGAAGCTATCGCTATCCACTGCGATGTTACTAAGTTCGAGGAAGTAGAGAAGGCTGTCAACACAGTTATGGATACATACGGTCAGATCGACCTCCTTATGAACAATGCAGGTATCGCAATCCCAGGATTCGTATGGGATGTACCTGTAAGAGATTGGGAGTGGATCACTCATCTCAACGTGCTCAGCCACGTATACTTCATGAAGCTCGTAATCCCTATCATGATGGAGCAGAAGACACACTGTCACATCGTAAACACAGCTTCAGTTGCTGGTATGATTACATCTAACGGCATGCCAGCTTACCACACTACTAAGCATGCAGCAGTAGCTCTTGCTGAGAGTGTATCATACGACCTCCAGGCTGTAGGTGCTGATATCGCTGTCAGCGTATACTGCCCAGGCTTCGTACAGACTGACCTCCACCACAGTGAGCGTCACAGACCAGATCAGTATCGCGATGATTCTGATCCATACTATAAGAGCAAGGAATTCATGGCTGGCCAGAAGACAGCTGAGCACGTAATCGTGACAGGTATTCCAATTGACTCTGTAGGCATGCGTGTATTCCAGGGCATCGAGGACGAGGACTTCTACATCCTCACTCACCCTATCTACACAACCCTCATCGGCAAGCGTGTCACTGACATGCTCGGCGGCAAGGGCCCAGACCTTAAGTCACTCCGTGGCTAGTAGGCTGCTGACAATTTCCTTGTTTG
>JAILNO010000036.1 GCA_024691465.1 Pseudobutyrivibrio sp.
GTTGCCATAAGAAGGAACTCCGACATAATATCTAAGTCGCTCTGGTCCATTGCTCTCACATATTCCATATATTGATCAGTAATCTCAACAATAGGAATATCATATATATCAACTTTGTTCTTATCTATCAGGTGAAGTAAAAGATCAAGTGGTCCCTCAAACGCCTGAAGCTTAACGTTCATTTCCATTTATATTATTTGCTCCCACAAAAAATAATCTCACGCATTACGCATGAGATTATTATATTAGACTATATTGTGTTTTGTCAACATCAATTACCACTACATTTAGTGCTTTGATGTAAAAAGTTACGAATTATAAAGTCTCAAGAGTCTCCCTAATTGCAACAATAAAATCACGAGAATTAAGAACTGTAGGATTAGAAATTGAAGTAATAAGAGCTAAATCCTTAGTCATTTTGCCATCCTCGATAGTCTTAATGCAAGCTTTCTCAAGCTTGTCAGCAAATGCAGAAAGCTCATGAATATTATCAAGCTCTCCACGCTTCCTTAAAGCTCCAGTCCATGCAAAAATAGTAGCAACTGAATTAGTAGAAGTCTCCTCCCCCTTCAGGTGCTTATAATAATGACGCTGAACTGTACCGTGAGCAGCCTCGTATTCATAATAACCAGCAGGGCTAACAAGTACTGATGTCATCATTGCAAGAGAACCAAATGCAGAAGAAATCATATCAGACATTACATCACCATCATAATTCTTGCATGCCCATATGAATCCACCCTCGGACTTCATAACTCTCGCAACTGCATCATCTATAAGTGTGTAGAAGTACTCAATGCCAGCCTTATCAAAAGCTTCCTTGTATTCCTTATCAAAGATATCCTGGAATATATCTTTAAAAGTATGATCATATTTCTTAGAAATAGTATCCTTGGTAGCAAACCAAAGATCTTGCTTAGTATCTAAAGCATATTTGAAACAGCTGTGAGCAAAGCTTGTAATAGAATTGTCAAGGTTATGCTGTCCCTGCACTACACCTGGGCCATTGAAGGTATGAACTAAAGCTCTCTCTTCCTTACCATCCTCTGAAGTGTATACAAGCTCAACCTTGCCAGCTGCTGGAATAACCATCTCTGTATTCTTATATACATCGCCATATGCATGACGAGCAATTGTAATAGGCTTCTTCCAAGACTTAACATTAGGCTCAATACCCTTGACTACGATAGGTGCTCTGAATACTGTACCATCAAGGATTGCTCTGATAGTTCCGTTAGGACTCTTCCACATCTCCTTTAGATCATACTCTGTCATACGAGCAGCATTAGGAGTAATGGTAGCGCATTTAACAGCAACGCCGTATTTCTTAGTAGCTTCAGCAGAATCAACTGTAACCTTATCATCTGTCTCATTACGATGCTCAAGTCCTAGGTCATAATACTCTGTCTTAAGGTCGATGTAAGGAGTTAATAACTCGTCCTTAATCATCTGCCAAAGGATACGAGTCATCTCGTCTCCGTCCATCTCTACAAGTGGTGTTGTCATCTGAATCTTGCTCATACCATTATCCTTTCTTATGTCTCTACTTTACAACAATATTTACAATCTTATTAGGAACGTAGATTTCCTTAACAATGTTCTTGCCATCAATAGCCTTAACAACAGAAGCATCTGCCTTAGCTAAATCAAGGGCCTCATCCTTTGCACATCCGTTAGGAATCTTAATAGTAGCCTTAAGCTTACCATTGACCTGAACAGCTATCTCAATAGTAGACTCAACAATCTTAGCTGGGTCATACTCAGGCCATTTAGCAAGTGAACAGTATCCCTCACCACCAAGCTCTGAATACATCTCCTCAGCAAGATGTGGAGCAAATGGGCAAAGAATCTTAACTAAAAGCATAAGGTTATCTTTTGAAATATGTCCTTCTGCAATAATATCATTGAGAAGTCCCATCATAGCAGCAATGGCTGTATTGTACTTCATTGCCTCTATATCTTCTGAAACCTTCTTGATTGTCTTATGAATAGAAGCCTCAATTGACTCGCTATCAGCCTGATCTGAAACAATGTCAGTGAGACCTGCAAATCTCTCAAGGAACCTCTTACATCCACGAACTGAAGCATCTGACCAAGGAGCAGCTGCACCGTAATCACCCATGAATAATACGTAAGTACGAAGTGTATCTGCGCCATATGCATCAACAATATCAAGTGGATCAATTACATTACCACGAGACTTAGACATCTTCTGTCCATCCTCGCCAAGAATCATACCCTGAGCACTTCTCTTCTTATATGGCTCTGGAGTGTTAACAACACCGATATCATATAAGAAATGATGCCAGAATCTAGAGTAAATCAAATGACGTGTAACGTGCTCCATGCCACCATTGTACCAATCAACTGGCATCCAATAGTTAAGCTTGTCCATAGCAGCAAGTTCATTGTCATTATGTGGATCAATATAGCGGAGGAAGTACCAAGATGAACCAGCCCACTGAGGCATAGTATCTGTCTCTCTCTTCGCATCAGCGCCGCACTTAGGGCACTTACAATTAACGAATGAATCAACCTTAGCAAGTGGAGACTCTCCGTCTGTACCTGGCTCGAACTTGTCAAGTACTGGGAGCTTAAGTGGAAGCTGATCGTAAGGGACTGCAACATCACCGCAATGAGGACAATGTACAATTGGAATAGGTTCGCCCCAATAACGCTGTCTATTAAATGCCCAATCCTTCATCTTATACTGAACACCAGCCTTACCGCAGCCTAATTTCTCAAGCTCTTCAATCATGCGCTCGATAGAGTCTTTTTTGTTGTTGTAGCCATTGAGGAAATCAGAATTAATCATGTTACCATCGCCTGTATAAGCTTCCTTAGTAACATCTCCGCCCTCAATAACAGGAATAATATCAATGCCGAACTTAGTAGCAAAATCCCAGTCACGCTGATCATGAGCAGGAACAGCCATAATAGCACCTGTACCATATCCCATCATTACATAATCAGAGATAAATACAGGAATCTTCTTACCAGTAATAGGATTGATTGCATCGAATCCCTCTACTCTAACACCAGTCTTGTCCTTCGCGACTAACTGTGTACGCTCAAATTCAGACTTCTTCTGGCACTCTTCTCTGTAAGCTAAGATAGAATCCATATTAGAAATCTTATCTGAATATTTATCAATGTATGGGTGCTCAGGTGCAATAACCATAAAAGTAACACCGCATAGTGTATCTGGACGAGTAGTATAAATCTCAAGCTTATCCTCAATACCCTCAAGAGTAAAGTTAACAAAAGCGCCCTTAGACTTACCAATCCAGTTAACCTGCTGCTGCTTAATATTATCAGGGAAGTCTACCTCATCAAGTCCCTCTAGAAGCTTATCAGCATATTCAGTAATACGAAGGTACCATACGTCCTTTTCCTTCTGAATAACATCACTATGGCAGATATCACACTTACCACCCTGAGAATCCTCATTAGAAAGTACTACCTTACAATGTGGGCAGTAATTAACAAGAGTCTTATCTCTAAAGACAAGTCCCTTCTCAAACATCTTAAGGAAAATCCACTGTGTCCACTTATAGTAATCTTCCTGAGTAGTGTCTATTGTACGACTATAGTCGAATGAGAAGCCTACACTCTTAAGCTGTGTAGTAAACTTCTTAATGTTGTCATCAGTAATCTTTCTAGGATGAGTGTTTGTCTTAACAGCATAATTCTCAGTAGGAAGACCATAAGCATCAAATCCTATTGGGAATAATACATTATATCCCTGCATACGTCTCTTTCTAGAGACTACTTCTACTGATGAATAAGCCTTAATATGACCTACATGCATACCCGCACCAGATGGATATGGGAATTCAACAAGTCCGTAGAATTTAGGCTTATCAGAACCATCAACAGCCTTAAAAATATCGTCCTTTTCCCAGGCTGCCTGCCACTTTTTCTCAATTGCTTTAAAATTATGTTTCATTTTCTCACCTCGATAAATATACAACTAATCGGAATTATAATAAAAGCTGTGAACTTTTGCAATGTATATATTCTAGCACTATAAAAAACAGGCTGTCCAATGACCAATGTCATTAAGTTAACATTGGGATAATGCTTTGGATGAGAGAAACGGGAATGAAGATGATAACCTTCATTCCCGTTTCTTCCTTTTTAGGCATAACAAACAGGCGGATCTAAAATCCACCTACTAATCATGTTTTA
>JAILNO010000037.1 GCA_024691465.1 Pseudobutyrivibrio sp.
CTCATGTATATGCATCTGTATATCGTGCTTGATATTAAGCCTAGGGACTGCGGCGTCATTACCACCCACGCCTTTGTATTAGCAGAGCTTGCTGCGTCGCTTTATATTCAGTTGTATGTATGGTGCGCTAAGATAACTGAGCGACATAGTGTTATCTATGCCTTTATTATTATGTTTATCGTTTATTCCCTTACATTCAATGTATATTACAAGTTTGAGAAGGGGAATATCTCACCTAATCGAAATCTGAATGTTAATACTAAGGAGCTGATGTCTGTTATAGCTACAGGTATTGGAGCTTTTATTATGTCCAACATCAGTTTTGTAAGCTCCAGGACACCATTTTCCGCTACGGAGAATATGCTTTATGTACGTACCTTGGTAGATTTCGGAGGCTTGCTCATGCTTATGACTGAGATGGGTCGTAGGAATGAGATGGCGGCTAAGAATGAAAGTGACGCTATTAATCAGCTTTTTCAGAAGCAGTACGAACAATACAAGCTGGCGGTCGATAATTCAGAGGCCCTCCGCAAGGAGATGCATGATATGAAGCATTATGTAATGGCTCTTAAGAATGAGGATGATCCTGCCCGCAGGGCAGAAGTGCTGGAGGATATGGAACAATCCATAGCTATTCAGGAATCCTTTATGAACACTGGTAACAAGGTACTGGATGTAATCCTGACTACTAAGAGTCTCCAGTGTCAGAAGAAGGATATTACACTCAATGCAATGATAGATGGCGATCTGCTGGCGGATATTCATGTTAAGGATATCTGCTCGCTGTTCGGTAATATACTCGATAATGCTATCGAAGCTACCCAGCAGGTGGAGGATAAGGAAAAGCGACTCATCACTTTATCTGTTCGCTCTAGGAACCAGTTCATTATAGTGGAGTGTGAGAACTGTTCTGATAGCTCTAACGTGCGCCTCAGAAAGAACCAGAATCGTCGATTCTTTGGCAATAACAATCTACCTAAGACCACTAAGAAAGATAATGTTAAGCATGGCTTCGGACTTAAGTCTATCAACCAGGTGGCTGAGAAATACGGCGGTGCTATGAACTGTTCATACGAGAATGGATGGTTCAAAGTTAAGGTGTTACTCAGTAATAAGAAATAATTGCAAATTATCCTTGGATTATTACAAGTTGTCCTTATGGGCAACTTGTTTTTTTATTTAGGTGTTAATCTAGACTCAAGAAAAATGGAGGATTGATATGGACGCTAAAGAAATTATTTCAAAGCTTACATTGATGGAGAAGGCCGCTTTACTTAGCGGTAAGAACGAATGGGAATCACGTGATATATCACGTTTGGGGATTCAGTCCATTTCGTTTTCAGATGGACCTCACGGTTTACGTAGACAGGAGGGTGCTGGCGATCATTTAGGCCTGAACGCTTCACTACCTGCTACATGTTTTCCAACAGCTGCTACAGTAGCTAACAGCTGGGATCCTGAACTTGGGGAAGAGATTGGTGCAGCTTTAGGTGAGGAAGCTGTAGCTCAGAAGGTTGATGTGTTACTTGGACCAGGTCTTAATATGAAGCGATCTCCACTTTGTGGACGTAACTTTGAGTATTTTTCTGAAGATCCTATTCTTGCTGGTAAGATGGCAGCTTCTTATGTGAGAGGTATTCAGAGCCAGCATGTTTATTCTTGTCCTAAGCACTTCGCTGTGAACTCTAGAGAGTATCGTCGTATGGCTATGAATGCAGTAGTTGACGAGCGTACACTTCGCGAGGTATACCTTACAGCATTTGAGATTGCTGTTAAGGAAGGTGGAGCTAAGACAATCATGTCTGCATACAATGAAGTTAATGGTAAGTATGCTAATGAGAATGAGCATCTTCTAGTAGATATCCTTCGTAAGGAGTGGGGATTCGACGGAATTGTAGTTACAGATTGGGGCGCTAGTAACGATCATGTTGCAGGTGTTAAGTGCCAGTCTAATGTTGAGATGCCTAACCCTGGACTTGATTCAGCTAGAGAGTTAATCAAGGCAGCCACAGAGGGCGAGGGTCGCATCACTGAGGCTGAGATTGATCAGGCTATTCTTCCTATTATAGAGGCAGCTCTATACTTCAAGGATAATGATCATACTAAGGGCTTTGATAAGGAAGCTCATCACGCAATCGCCAAGAAGGCGGCAGTTAATTCAGCAGTACTTCTTAAGAATGATGAGAGCATCCTTCCTCTTGCACCTGGAACTAAGGTAGCCCTCAAGGGACCATTTGTAGATAAGCCACGTTATCAGGGTTCTGGTAGCTCACAGGTTAACTCAACTAAGGTCGAGACTATTGCAGAACAGATTAAGAACTACGACTTACAGGTAGTTGAGGATCCAGAGCAGGCAGATGTAGTGCTATTCTTCTTCGGACTTGATGAGATAGCAGAGAGCGAGGGTGGAGATAGAATGTCCATCGATGTTCCTGAGTATCAGATTAAGGAATTAGAGCAGCTCACAGTATTTAACAAGCACATCATTGGTGTTATGAGTGCGGGTTCTTCTGTGAAGATGCCATGGCTTTCTAACTTACAGGCACTCTTACATGGATACTTAACAGGTCAGGCTGGAGCATCAGCTCTACTTGACATCATCACAGGTAAGGAGATTCCTACTGGTAAGCTTTCTGAATCGTATCCTTTTGCATATACAGATTGCTCTATTGTTAATTACGCAGGTACAGAGAAGCGTAACCTTCAGTACCGCGAGGGACCATTTATTGGTTATAGA
>JAILNO010000040.1 GCA_024691465.1 Pseudobutyrivibrio sp.
GAAGCCAAGCCATCCTGAAGTCCTTCCAGGAAGTTCTTATTATTGATGTTATCCATATGATAGATGGCTATTAATCTATGAGCTTCGTTCTCTTCAATAATAAGTCTAGCGTAATCCAATCCCATACGGTAATCATCCGCAAAAACGCCCTTGCTACTATCAGTCGCAGAACCACTTTTGATAAAAAATACTCTATCCTCCAGCTTGTTATCATCTATAAAAGTAACTAAATCCTCATAGTATCCGCTATCCACGAATACATAATCAGCTCCATCGCTGAATTGCCTATTAATGAGATCTATCTCACCTTCAACTCCCATTGAGTATGGGCTATTGCTAAAATTAACTATGCAATTATTATCTAAGGCTGCATTATCAGCTCCCGACTTCATACTCTCGAAATAATCGAGATTCTCACCAGATACCACAAAAGAGATATGGATATCCTTATTAGAGAGCTTGCTATAATTAATATAGATATAGAACTCAACCAGAATTAGACCAAGAATTGCGACAAATGAGCCAATAAAAATCTTATTTATCTTCATGGGCGCCACCTCCTATATATTCATCATAGGTAATCATAGGCAGGTGGATAATTGCGGTAGTTCCTTCGTCCAACTCACTTTCTATCCTAAGTCCATAATCCTCTTTGAAATACAGATTAATTCGCTGATTAATATTCCAGAGACCTATTCCAGAACCCTTCTTGGTAGATTCAGTCTTGCTGGTAAGTAAGTTCTCAAGCTTCTCCGGTGGAATACCCATTCCATTGTCTCTGACCTCGATATAGATATCTCCGTCTTTCTCGTAACCTTTTATCTCAATAAGTCCTTCATCATACAAGTCGCCCACAGCATGATATATGGCATTTTCAATTAGCGGCTGGATAATGAGCTTGATTGTGATGCAATCCTCTATTGCAGGATCAATATCTATGGTGGCTTCGAACTTGTTCTTGTATCTTACCTTTTGAATATCCAGATAGTTCTTAGCGTGAAGCACCTCGTTCTTAATGGTGATTATATTATTACCCTTGCTAAGACTGATTCTAAAAAGAGACGCAAGGCTTGTAATCATGGAAATGGCCTCAGGATATTTCTCCGACTCAATCATCCACACAACAGAATCCAGGGTATTATATAAAAAGTGCGGGTTAATCTGAGATTGTAGCGCGTTTAATTCGGATTTACGTTTCTCCTTTTGCTCCGCCACCCTGTCATCCATAAGGGTCTTCATCTGGGAAACCATAGATCTAATGGTTCGTCCCAAGTGCCTAATCTCATGGGAGCCACCCACAAATATGGCATCAGCATTGAGCTCGCCTGCATCGATACTTGTAATGGAATCCTCTAGCTTCTTAATAGGCTCTGTAACTATACGAGCTATGAAAATATTGCCGAATAGAATCAGGAAGATAGTTACAGTAATGATAATCAGCATAAAGACTCTCAACTGATTGAACTCATCTACCAGTTGTATCACAGGAACAACTGATACAATCTTCCACCCTGTATAACCTACAGTCTTGACAATAACAGCTCTCTCATTACCCTCAAATGTCTCGAGATGATTGCCATCATCATAAGTGGCAGCCATCAGATTGTTCTCCTTGGTTAATCCAGAATATATAGCCTTCTGGGCAGGGTGATATATAATCTCCCCCTCGGAATCTATGAGATATACATAACCCGTACCATTCTCATTGGCGGTAGATAACATCTGCTCAATAGCAGAATAGTTCATATCTACTAACAGAATTCCTCTTCTGGTGTATCCCATGTAATTAAGGTCCACACTTCTGCTTAGGGAGACCACCCAATAGTATCTATAATTGCTACTCTCAAACATATTCTGTACGTGAGGCTTGGAGAAATGGAAGTTCTCAATCTTCTCTCCACTGGTCTTGAACCATTCCTGATCGGTAAAATCTACGCCTACCTTTCTGGTTGCAATAGGGGCAGCAGAAATAAGCGCACCATCCTCAGATATGCACGCTATACTGATTAGATCATCCTTATTAGCCTCGTATAATATGTCCATCTCTTTGGTCATATTGTCACTGGTGAGATCCATATTCTTAATTACACTGTAGTACATACTATTGGATATCCCCATCATATTACGTAAATACGAATTGAGATTCCAGCTCATCTGAGCCACCACCTGCTGATTATTATCAATAGCCATCTGTCTGGCTGTATTAATATAGTTAGTGTAAAAAGAAAATGCCATAAATGACATACTGGCAATAGCAACCACCGTAAAAGAAAGGGAAATAATAAGTTGGATACTACGTCTCTTGGAGGCCTTTCTAAATCTGTTTAACTGATTCTCTATAGTGTCTAGATTCATTAATGCTCCCTTTTCTGACGGTATTTAGAAGGTGATATACCGTAAGCCTTCTTAAATACATAGCTAAAATAATTAGGCTCGTCATATCCCACCATGCCAGCTATTATATAAGCTTTCTCATCAGTGGTATCAAGCAGTTCCACAGCCTTCTGTAGCCTCGTGTTAGTAAGGTATGTAACAAAACTATCTCCAGTATTCTTCTTGAATATAGCTGAGAAATAATTAGGGCTTACATTAAGATATGAGCATACTCTATCAACAGACAGATCAGAGTCACTATAGTGCTCTAGTATATATTCCTTAGCCTTCTCAATTAAGATGCTGGTATTATCATTCCTGGTCTGTTTAACCTCGTCTCGAATTGTAAAGCATTTGTTAGAAAACCAATCCTCTAATTCAGAGATTGACTCAACATTATCGATGAAATCAAATATATCTCCCTTGCCAAGTAACTCTGACTCCTTGATATTGTAGGACTTAGCAAGCTTGACCACCTCAAAATAAGCCTCAAGCACAGATAGCTTAAGCTGATATAAAAGTATGCCATTACTTGAAATACTCTCAAAGAATTGATGGATAGCGGTTGTAAGCTCCTCCTTAGACCCTATCTTAATCTGCTTAAGAACAAAGTTCACATTATCTGTCTCAAATAGATTGGCAGAATTATCCTTAGGCTCCACATCGTTAATGGAAATAGCCTGATTACTGTCAAAGAGGATTCTGTAAGAAACAGCTTCTCTGGCAGACTTGAAGGAACTGAATAAATCAGTAAGTTCAGTGACAACCTGACCCACTCCTGCAGTGGTAGGGATATCTAAGATACGAGCTGATAGTTTACATATCTTATCTAATTCCGCCACGAAGTCACTATACTCGTCACTTTCTTCAAAGCAGCCCAGTACTATGACAGAACCTAAATAGTTGATACAATAAAAGTTACTATGGGCCTGCAGGCTCTCTTTAGTAAGCTTATTCAACGATAAGGACAGCAACTTTCTATCGATATTATTAACTTTTTTATTATCAAAGGATAGCTTGATTATGCCGACAGCATAGAAATTACCTTCAATACCCTCTCCATAGTCCGATACAATATCATCTATTCTATCTGACTCTATATGCCCCTCAATTAAGCCAATCAAGAATTGCTCTCTAAAAAAAGGGAAGCTCTCCTGATAGTACTTCTCAAGAGTCTGGACATTGCGCATCTGATCGAATTCATCATCCAGACTATTCTTAATCCTGTTAAAAACCTTATATAGCTCATCAGCATCAATAGGCTTAAGAATATACTCCTCGGCCGAAAGTTCAATAGCCTCCTTCGCATATTCGAACTCATCATATCCGGAAAAGAATACGATCTTAGTAGCTGGAAGCTCAACCTTGAGCTGCTTAGAGAACTCTAGTCCATTAACAAAAGGCATGTTAATATCCGTAAGTACCACATCTGGTTGCGTCTCAATAGCCCTTTCCAAGGCATCTTGACCATTCTCAGCAGTGGCTACTACCTTAAAGCCAATTTCCTCCCAATTAATCTTCTTCTCAATAGCAACGCGGACTTCTTCCTCATCATCCACTAACATAACATTGTACATATAAATCTCCCAATACATTAATACTAAAATATTTAATCTACCCCTAAATTAAACGTATTGATATTATAACAAAAAACCAAGCCCTTAGGCTTGGTTTTTTATAAAATGAATGAAGAAAATTAGTTCTTTTTTCTCTTAGAAAGTACATCAACTGTAACAGCGCCAAGTAATACTGCACCTTTTACAATCTTCTGGATATCTGTAGACCATCCAAATAATGACATACCGTTGTTAAGAATACCCATAACGAAGGCACCAACAACCGCTCCTAAGATAGTACCAGAACCACCGGCTACTGCAGCGCCACCAATGTAGCATGATGCAATAGCATCCATCTCGAATCCGTCACCAGCCTTAGGTGTAGAAGAACCATTTCTAGCTGAAAGTACGATACCTGCTACTGCAGCAAGTACACCCATATTTGTGTATACCCAGAAGAATACCTTATTAGTATCGATACCTGAGAGGTTGGCAGCCTTTCTGTTACCACCTAATGCATATATCTGTCTACCTGCAACTGTCTTAGTTGTAATGAATCCATAAATAGCAATCAGAATAACCATGATTAAAAGTACGAATGGTAATCCATTGTAACGTGCTAATTTATAGAAGAAGAACCAGATAATAAATAACATAATGCCAAGCTTAAGAACTGTCTGCCATGTAGGAGCCAGTGCAAAGTTATACTTCTTCTTGATTCTGATATTTCTAAGTTCAGACCAGATCAAAAGTGCTGATGCAATAATTGCTACGGCAATAGATACTAAATCAAGTATTCCATCACCGAAGAAAATCTTGTATGTAGGAAGGAATCCTGCACCGATAAAGTTGTAATTAGTAGGAAGTGGTCCCTTTGTCTGTGCCTGTAATAGAGTATATGTAAGACCTCTACCCATGAGCATAGTAGCAAGTGTAACTACGAATGGTGGAATACTGAGATATGCTATGAACACACCAGCAAACATACCAACTAGTAAACCAATTACAAGAGCCGCTATAATAGCTACCCACATATTCATCTTGTAATCCATCATCATGATACCTGCGGTGGCACCACACAATGCAACTACAGAACCAACACCTAAGTCGACATTACCTGTCAATACACAAAGCAACATACCAATTGCAAGAATTACAACGTAACCATTTTGCATTACCAGGTTGTTGATATTCATAGGAGTAAGATTCTTGCCTCCTGTTAGTAATGCGAATATTAAATAAATAACAATAAGGGCAATGAACATGCCGTATTGTTTCATATCAAGATTAACTCTTTTATTCTTCATTTCCATCATCCTTTCTGTTGTGCGCCATTACGCATTGCATAATTTTCTCCTGAGAAACTTCTTCACTTGAAAGCTCTCCCGCAATTTCACCTTCATTGATTACGTATATACGATCACATGTACCAATGATTTCTGGCATCTCAGATGAAATAACAATTACCGCTTTACCTGCCTTAGCAAGATCATTTATGACACAATATATTTCGTACTTAGCGCCAACATCTATACCTCTGGTTGGTTCATCAAGAATCAATACATCTGGCTGAGTAAGCATCCATTTAGCAAGCACAACCTTCTGCTGATTTCCACCTGATAGCGAACCTACCACCTGGTTAATGGAATTCGCTTTTACGTTAATTTTGTCCTTATACTCTTCTGCTGCTAATATCTCCTCATTGCCATTGATAACGCCATGCTTAGAGAAGTAATTAGGACGAGCTGCCAATGTCATATTCTCCTTAATATCGCCTATAAGAATAAGTCCATTAGTCTTTCTATCCTCAGTTACATAAGCAAGCTTGTTGTTAATGGCGTCCTTAACAGTATTTAACTTCACTTCCTTGCCATTAATCATGACTGTACCTGATATCTTCTGACCATAACTATGGCCGAACACACTCATGGCGAACTCAGTTCTACCAGCGCCCATAAGGCCAGCCAGTCCAACTACCTCACCTGCTTTTACTTTGATATTAATATTCTTTAATACCTGTCTATCGGGATCGTCTGGATGATATACATTCCAGTCCTTGACCTCGAAAATTGTATCTCCGATTGTAACCCCTTCACGGATTGGATAACGATTGGTAAGCTCTCGACCAACCATCGCCTTAATAACTCTGTCCTCAGAGAAATCATCCACACCCTTTACCAGAGTTTCAATAGTTTTTCCATCTCTAATAACAGTTACTGCATCTGCAACATAACTGATTTCATTCAATTTATGAGAAATAATAATACATGTGATACCCTGCTTCTTAAGCTCAAGCATGATATCAAGTAGTTTCTTAGATTCCTCATCATTTAAAGCCGCCGTAGGCTCATCTAGAATTAACAATTCGACCTTTTTAGCCATAGCCTTAGCTATTTCAATAAGCTGCTGCTTACCAACACCTAATGAATTAACTGGGGCGTTTACATTTTCGTGTTCTAGTCCAACTTTAGCAAGCACTTCCTGTGCTTTCTGTCTTGTCTTAGTCCAATCAATAACACCTTTCATGGAAAGTTGTTCATTACCTAAAAATACATTTTCTGCAACTGAAAGAAGCGGACTAAGCGCCAACTCCTGATGAATAATAACAATGCCCTTAGCCTCAGAATCTCTTAGGTTATGGAATTTACAAAGCTCGCCTTTATACTCAACCTCACCCTCATAAGATCCAAAAGGATATACACCAGAAAGGACATTCATAAGTGTAGATTTACCAGCACCATTCTCACCGCAAAGAGCATGGATTTCACCTTTTTTCACCTGCAGATTAACATCATCAAGAGCTCTTACTCCAGAGAACTCTTTAATAATGTGCTTCATTTCCAAGATGTAATCTGACATATTCTTCTCCTATCTTAAAAAAATAACTATTCAGTACACACATCCACAAACCAAGTAGTTACCCATGTCTGTGGATGTGATATGTATGTAGAAGTATTAAACTCCTATCTCTGAATAGTTAAATATTATTCAGCAAGCTCAGCTTCTGTATAATAACCGCCATCAACAATGATTTCCTTGTAGTTGTCTTTATCAACTGCTACAGGAGTGCAAAGGTATGAAGGAACTACAAGCTTTCCATTGTCATACTGCTCTGTATCATTGATCTCTGGCTCTGCTCCCTCAAGAACTGCCTGAACCATTGTTACGCACTTGTCTGCAAGGAGACGAGTATCCTTGTAGATTGACATAGTCTGTGATCCAGCAATGATGTTCTTAGTAGCCATAAGCTCTGCATCCTGACCAGTAATAAGTGGCCAATCCTCACCTACTGTGTAACCAGCACCCTCAAGGGCAGCCTTACAACCATAAGCGAATCCATCAAATGCAGTTGCGCAGATATCAAGCTTCTCATCTGCATAGAAACCTGTTAAGTAGTTCTCACAGTTCTGCTGTGCTGTCTCCTGAGACCATCTAAGAATACATGTATCCTCGAAAGATGTTCTACCTGACTTACATACTAATGTACCATCATCAAGATATGGCTGAAGTACTTCCATAAGTCCGTTGTAAAGCATTACAGCATTGTTATCATCTGGTGAGCCCATGAAGAACTCAATTGTGTAAGTCTCATCTGTATTAGCTAAATCCTTAGACTCTTCGATGTACTTACCGATTGCTGTACCAACACCCTTATTATCGAATGTTGCATAATATGAAACAGCATCTGTGTCCATAAGAAGACGATCATAAGCGATGATAGGAATACCAGCTTCCTTAGCCTGTGCCTCAACATTAACAAGAGCTGATGAATCAACAGCTGCTATAACTAAGCAATCAGCGCCAGCTGCGATCATGTTCTCAATCTGAGAAACCTGAGCCTGTACATCATCCTCTGCGTACTGTAGATCAACCTCATAACCTAAAGCTTCAAGCTTCTCTTTCATGTTATTACCGTCATTGATCCATCTCTCAGAAGACTGAGTAGGCATTGCAACAGCAACTCTCTTTCCTGTTGACTCTGTTGTTGATGCAGAATCTGTAGACTCTGTAGCTGCAGCATCTCCTGCCTGCTCTGGATTGCCTGTGTCAGCAGGACCACATCCAGCGAATAACCCCATTGCAAGAGCAGCAGTCATCAAAAACCCTAGAACTCTTTTTTTCATTTCTTCTCCTCCATTTCTACTGGGCAATTTGTATTGCCGTTTTTACTATGCTTCGATTCTAACAGTTCACTTTTTTGTTTAAAATATAAAATTCTATTTACAACCATGGAAATTCTACACAATTAAAAAAGTCCCATTCGGGACTCTTTTAAGCACATTGCACAATTATATAATTATTAATTCAGCAATAAATACAACTATGCAGCATATACTAGCCACCTTTAATAAGCTGAGATTAAACCAGGCCGCCACTGTTCCGCATATAAGTGCCAGTGCTCCTGATATATAGTTTTGGGTAGCTTCTATAATTGCTGGGAATGTCATGACAGCTAAGGTTACATAAGGCACATAATATAAAAATGATCTAATAAACTTACTTCTAATGGGCTTCCTTATGAGAGTCATAGGTAAAGCCCTTATAGCAAGGGATACTAGTGATGCCACCAAAATATAGATATAAATATTATGACTCATCTTCAAGCACCTCCTCGTGTGGGAATAGGATAGCCACTACAGCAGCTATAACAACTGTAAGAATAATGGTCCTTGTACCACTACTAATAGCTGATATGCCCGGAAGTATGGATGCAAGATAGCTGAGAATAAAGCAAACACCTATTGTAATAGCAACTACTCTATTCTTCCTGGCTGCGGGCATAATACATGCTAAGAACATACCATATAAGGCAACTGATAATGCACTGACAACTCTAACAGGCAGAATCTGCCCTGCAACTATACCAGAAGCAGTTCCGGTAGCCCAGCAGAGTACAGCGACTATAAAAGCCCCATAACAATATAATGGATTGATATATCCAGGCCTATTAATGGTAATAGCAAACAATTCATCCGTTACCGAAAAACCAACTAATAGCCTATGAATAATAGATGTATCCTCGTGCATCTTCTGACTAAGGGCAGTAGACATAAGCATATATCTGGCATTGGCAATAAAAACCATAATAGCCATTTCCAAATAACCTGCGCCAATACCAATCATAGAAAATATCGCATACTCTCCCGCACTGGCATGATTTAGAAATGACGTAATGAATCCTTGAACAGGAGTAAGGCCTGCATTCTTAGCAATAATTCCTAGAGAGAAAGCTACTGCAAAATATCCTAAACCTATAGGAACGCCATCTCGAAAGCCCTCAAATAGAGCTTGCTTATTTGAACTACTATATTTCATATTATGTCTCCAGATGATTTCACTAAATTTCTATACTTTTACCATCGCAAAAGTGTAAAATAATAATATTAAAATAACAGGAGGTTAGTATGAAGCCAGGCGTATATAAGGCCACCAAGAAAGATGGCACCATCTACTATAGAGGCAACATAACCTACAATTCCAAGCATATAAGTATCGGCAGTTATGCTACTGAAGATATATGCAATCAAGCTTATGAAGAAGCTTGGGAAATAATTAAAAATAACAATATAGATATACTCACCTGTCAAAGTATCATCAAAACACTTCCCTTTGATAAGTGTATTACTCTAATTAATTTTAGAGACAACCATATCTATATTAAGAATCCAATATACTTACAAAAGAACTACTTCCACTACTACTTAGATAAGAAGACCATCCTTAAGTTCGACAATGATGATCTGTTCTATTACTCCAGTCATAAGATTCAAAATAGAGGTGGTCACATGTTTGTAAGTGACTATGGAATGCAATATAACATCCTCAATCGTTATGGCATCAAGCCTTACAGTGTAAAAGGTAAGGATTATATATTCGCCAATGGGGATGAGACAGACTTCAGATATTCCAATATAATCGTCGTCAATAGATATCACGGTGTAATAAGAGAAGAAAAATACGGTAAGACCTACTACACTGCCAAGATACATCTCAATGGAGATTTCCTGGTTGGGCGTTATGAAGATGAAGCAACTGCCGCCATAGCTTACAATAAGGCCGTGGACTTGTGTAAATCCAGAGGTATGACCAAGGCCTTTCCTACTAACTTCATAACAGAGTATTCTCCTAGAGAATATGCTGATGTTTACACTGAAATCAAAATATCATCACGTCTATATAAATTCTTCCGAAATAAAAATTTCAGATAATGATAAAAATATTGGGGTAATATCAAGTGATATTACCCCATTGTATTTTATAAAATGTAAGGACATAGCTCTAAAGCCTAAGTCTATTAGTTGTTAATGAACTTATCGTCCTCGTTGTTCCATGAATAGAGCTTACGAATCTGCTCGCCAACCTGCTCTGATGGATGCTCAGAAGCAAGCTTCCTCATAGCCTGGAAGTGTACCTGACGTCCAGCTGGTGACATATCAAGAAGGAATTCCTTAGCGAATGTACCATCCTGAATATCAGAAAGTACCTTCTTCATAGCCTTCTTAGTATCCTCTGTAATAATCTTAGGACCAGTTACATAATCACCATACTCAGCTGTGTTAGAGATTGAATATCTCATACCAGCGAAGCCTGACTGATAGATAAGATCAACGATAAGCTTCATCTCGTGGATACACTCAAAGTATGCATTCCTTGGATCATAACCAGCCTCAACAAGTGTCTCGAAACCAGCCTGCATAAGTGCACATACACCACCACAAAGAACTGCCTGCTCTCCGAATAAGTCAGTCTCTGTCTCTGTTCTGAATGTAGTCTCAAGGATACCTGCGCGAGCACCACCGATACCAGCACCATAAGCAAGTGCAAGATCAAGTGCCTTACCTGTAGCATCCTGATATACAGCAACTAGACAAGGAGTACCCTTACCTACCTGATACTCTGAACGTACTGTATGACCTGGAGCCTTAGGTGCAATCATAGTAACATCAACATCTGCTGGTGGCTTAATGCATCCAAAGTGGATATTGAAACCGTGAGCAAACATAAGCATATTGCCTGCCTCAAGGTTAGGCTCAATATCAGCCTTGTACATATCAGCCTGCTTCTCATCATTGATAAGAATCATAATAATATCAGCCTTCTTAGCTGCCTCTGCAGCTGTATATACTGTAAGACCCTGCTTCTCAGCGTTAGCCCATGACTTAGAACCTTCATAGAGACCGATAATGACATCGCATCCTGACTCCTTAAGGTTAAGCGCATGTGCATGACCCTGGCTACCGTAACCAATAATGGCAATTGTCTTACCTTTCAATAAAGAAAGATTGCAATCTTCCTGATAATAGATCTTTGCTTCCTGTGACATTTCAATATCCTCCTATAAATATTATTAATTAAAAACCTAAGACAAATAAGTTAGGTTCAAATTGTCGAATCCCAATTAAAGAATAACAACATCCTCTGTACCGCGGCTAAGTCCAGTAACTCCTGTACGTGCCAGCTCAAGGATATCATAATCTCCAAGCATATCTAAGAATGCCTCTAACTTGTCCTGATTGCCAGTAACTTCAAGTATCATCGAATCGTGTGTAACATCAACAACCTTGCCATGAAAAATCTCAACTATAGTAAGTACATCCTGTCTGTCTGTATTAATAGCTGAAATCTTAACAAGCATAAGCTCTCTCTTAACTGACATTCCATGCTCAAGAACCTTGAGATTAACAACCTCTGTTAGCTTAGAAACCTGCTTCTCAATCTGCTCAAGAATAAGATCATCACCATGTGTAACAATGGTAACCCTAGTATATCTAGGATCAGCAGTTACGCCAGCGGAAAAGCTATCAATATTGTATCCTCTGCGTGAAAATAAGCCAGAAATGCGGCTTGTAAGACCTGGTGTGTTTTCTACTAAAATAGAAAGTACTTTTTTAGACTCCATGATTACTCTCCTGTACCTAAACTCATAGTTTCATGCTTTAATACTTGAAAGTACGAAACTAGTTAGAATTCTATCACAATGATTTAATATGTCAATAATATTTTCCATCATATGGGTTATATAATCCCATTTGAATTGGCTGTCGCTTATCTTCATAGCAAAGGGTGATATAGAAATCTCTGAATTCAAATCCCTGCTTAGTCCAATAAGTGTTTCCTTTTTCACAATCACAGTATTCACTGTAATCAATCCACTGCAGTATCTGCATCAACGGACGATCCATCATTTTGCAGGTGGCCTCTTTAAAAGTCCAGACTTCTGTGAACTTCTTATTAACGTCCTTCCTCTTAACAGATTCCAAATATTCAATGTCGTTTTTAGTAAAGAATCGCTCAACCAATTCTTTATCGTATGGCCTAATTCGCTCTACATCTATGCCTACAGGCTTATCAGATATAGCCGCCACAGCGAAATAATTGGAATGAGAAATACTAAAGTCAACATTCTTGGGTTGGATAAATATGGGTTTGCCCTGGGATGTGGTGGAATACACGTAGGGCCTTTCGATATGGTTCTCCCAAAGAAGCTTCTCGAGCAGATGGGCAGCACCCAGCCTCTCGCACTTGCCTTTAAGAGTCTTAGCTTCGTCCACATGCTGTCTCTTCTGCGGACTGATCATACTGTATACTTCATCAAATATGAATGGATTTTGTAATGGCTCACAATTGTAAGCAGCTGCTTTTATCATATTCTCCCCTCCATTCTTCTATTACATAAAAGTATATCATAGTAGTCTTTAAATATGATAAAATTTTTGTTAACAATAATTATAGGGGTGATATTATGAAATTCTTATTTTTTGAGATGAAAACCGTATGTTACAACTCATATCTCTATTTCGGAGACGCTTTAGGTCAGGCCATGACTAATCTGGGACATACAGTAGAATATTTCAAAATAGACGAAGAATCCCTAGATGACTTAGAGAACTATATAGGCAAGTCATATGATGCCCTAGTTGATTTTAATTCGGATCTACCTAGAGCTCTAATGGATGACGATTCATACTTCTTAGACCATATAGAGGCGCCTTTCTATGATATCATCCTGGATCACCCTCTATACCATCATGATTCCCTTAAGCAAAAGATACGCAATTTTCATGTGATTTGCCTCGACCAAAATCATAGCAAATACATATCAACTTATTATCCTCACATCAAATCAGTAGCTATAACACCTATGACAGGTGAATTAGCTTTCGGTCAGGAATCCATCGATTGGGATAATTTTAGCAATCGTAAATACGATATATTATTCTCTGGTACATATACAGACCCACTTAGAATAGAATCAGCTATACATAAGATTCCTGATTTCTTAGCTGACAATGTGCACGACTTAATAGATATGCTTCTAGCCGATTCTACACTTACTATAGAGGAAGCCGTCCTTAATATGTCTAAGAACGAAATATACGATTATATTAATTCAGATGTACCTCTACATACTCAGTCCTTCTATCTAGCAGATGCTTATGTGAGATGTTACACCAGGAAGGAATTGATAAAAGAACTCGACAAGTGTAAACACAAGTTAGATTTATTCGGTTCACTATGGGATGAGCTCGAGCTTAAGCATGCCACAATACATAGAGAGATTCCTTTTAATCTCACCTTCACAGTGTTTGCCAAGGCTAAACTCTCTGTGAATATAATGCCTAATTTCAAGGCTGGCGCTCACGATAGAGTGTTCTCATCTCAATTAAATGGCGCAGCCGTACTTACTGACCCAACTACATCCCTACTACAGGAATATACTCACGGTAAAGATATCTTATTCTATGATGTTAATCATATGGATAATCTATCTGATGTAGTAGATAATGCTTTAGACGACTTAGATGAACTCAAAAAAATAGCCCAGCATGGCAGTAGCATCGCTGCTAGAAACCACACTTGGGCTAACATTGCAAAAGTACTTTTAGAAGATCTTAACTAGTCTATATTAAGCATCTCCTGATAGAATGCGAAGTAATCCTTTCTGCTATCCTTTGTAAACTGGATAGCAGTTCTAGGGTGCTGATTCAATAGACCAGTCACAAGATACTGCATATCATATCCCCATACTATACCCTCATCTCTGAGAGGCTTCATATAATCTTCCACGAACTTAATCGCATATCTCTCCTTATACTTAGGATTCTTAAGAAAACCAAGCAATAGTTCCATAGCACAATTGCCTGCGCCACGTCCCATACTGCAGTATGTACCATCTAAGTAATCCACATTATCACCACAAGCCTCAATTGTATTGGCAAAAGCGAGCTTCTGATTATCGTGCGCATGGATACCTACACTCTTACCATACTTTGCTGCAGCATTACAGTATACATCAGCGATACGCTCAATCTGCTCTGGATATAAAGAACCGTAACTATCTACTATATATACACATGAAATAGGAGTCTGACAAACTATATCAAGGGCAGACTTCACATCATCCATAGATGCTGAAGATATAGCCATAATATTACATGTGGTCTCATATCCCTTCTTATCTGCATCCTCAATCATCTCAACAGCTCCAGGAAGCTGATGAAGATATGTAGCAACTCTGATTAAATCTACAGGGGACTCATCCTTAGGATGGATATCCTCCTTGTAATTGCAGCGTCCCACATCAGCCATAATAGCCAGCTTAAGATCAGTGTCATTATCGCCCACAATCTTCCTGATATACTCATCTGAAGAGAACTTCCAAGGGCCAAACTTAGACTCATCGAACTGCTCTTTATCAGCGCGATAACCCATCTCCATGTAATCCACTCCTGCCTTAACATTAGTCAAATAGAGTGCTTTAGCAAACTCGTCAGTAAAATAGAAGTCGTTAACTAGACCTCCATCACGAAGTGTTGCGTCGACTACACGTATGCTTTCTCTAACTTCGAGAAGCTTGGATACCTCTTTCATTCTTCTTTCCTCCTAAAAACTTCTTTGCTTTTAAAATATTCACTTTATCGGTTAAAAGCATTAAAGCAATTATAGTGGTATACAATTTGTATGTCAACCATTATACAACTTCAAACTTCATTGTGCTTTCATTAAGTTGCTTAGTAACTATATTATTTCTATCCATGGCATCAGTAATACCCTGAATCTCACCAACTATCTCACTAGCTGCTGTAGCAGACATATTAATAGCATTAGAACTCTCAGTAACTGATGTAGAAATCGACTCAATTCTATCTGACATCTCCATCATTACGTCATTTAGATTATCAGCCTTCTCAGAGAATGTTGAGAGCATATCATTGATGGTTACAGCTGTACTCTCATACAGATTACCAGCATCAACGAATGCATCATAATCAGCAAGAACTGTATTATTAATGAAATCAATTACCTGTACAGCATTGTCAGATAAAGTCTTAACCGCATTAGTTACTTTTGCGCTAATCTCCTGAATATTACCAGCAGTATCCCTTGAGTTAGCAGCCAGCTTACTAATCTCATCAGCTACTACAGCAAATCCTTTACCAGCTTCTCCAGCACGTGCAGCTTCAATAGAAGCATTGAGGGCAAGTAGATTGGTCTGACTTGCAATATCAAGGATTTCATTAGTAAGATCTCCAATCTGGTTAACCTGCTCAGATTCCTTAACGGATACCTCGAGAACCTTAGATAGTTCCTCCATTTTGAAGCCAGTATTCTCTTTCTTATTATTTGCTTCTTCCTTAATAAGGTTAGCCTGCTCCTTAATTCCATTGGCAACTTCAGCACCAGCCTTAGCCTCTGCATCAATTGCATCGGTAGCTTCCTTAACAAGAGATAGGCTATCATTTAGATTCTCTGCAGTGCTTGAAACATTTTCCATTGAGGCAGCAAGCTCTTCCATCGCAGCCGAAGTGTTAGTTACATTGTCACTAGCACTCTGAATCTTATCTACAACAGTAATAGATGAGGAATTAAGTGTATCTGCACCAACCTTAACATCCTTAATTACATTCTGTAATGTATCCATGAATTGGTTAATACAGTCTCTAATAAGAGCCAGTTCTGTCTTAGTCTTAGTATTAATTCGTGCGGTCAAATCACCCTTTCCGCTATTAATGCTAGCCACAATCATCTGTAACTCTAATGCAATACCATTAATAACCCTATTGATTCTAAACAAGCTAAGTAAAAATGATATAGCAATAACAACCACAACTAGGCCTACTAGTGCATAACCTATCTTAGATGCCTCATGATGCTTCTGGCTTAAGTATGTACTAAGATTATCTGCCACCTTAACCATTGTAAGATCCACCTGTGATAAGTCCGCCTCAAGAGTACCTCTTGCCTCATCATAAGTGCTCTCCAACTGTGCAATAGCACCTGCGCCATCTAAAGCCTTTGCCTTATATTTAACTATATCTGCCTGAGATATAAATTCCTCTGCATCTGCTGTTACTGTAGCAACTAATTCATCGCCGCCATCCCATTCAGTAACAAGAATACTTGCATTTAAATAATCTAGACAAAGTCTCAACTCATCCTTTGCTGCATCATACTTATCAAACTGATT